>JAFAKN010000629.1 GCA_019235415.1 Alphaproteobacteria bacterium | reverse complement strand
CGCCGCACGGCCTGCTGGCGCCGGCCTACATGGCCTTCGCGCTACCAGCGAACTCGCCAATCAAGAAGCCGCTCGACCGGGCGCTGGCGGTGGTCACCGCCAGCCCGGAGTGGCGGGCCGTCGAGGAAACCTACTTCGGGCGCTAGCCGAGCCCTGCAGCCAGCGCAGCGAGGATGCGGGCGTCCTCGACCGCCTCCAACCGGTCGACGATTTCGATCAATCGCGCCGGCACGTCCGGCGCCAAGGGCGAGGCGGCGAAGTCGGCGCAGCGTCGGAACTTCGCAAGGTGCTGCTCGCGCGCGAGCGGCCGCGCCGGATGGGCGAGCATCGTCTCGCACGACCAGCGATGCGCCGTCCCGTCCTCGAGCCGCACGACCACGCGCTGCGGGGCGAGTGCATTGGGGTCGGGATTGCCGTCGTTTTTCAGGGTCACACGCTGCGCCAGGGCGAGGGTTGCCGGATCGGCCAGCGCGGGGCCGCGGAAATCGGCGAGGTCGAGCCTGCCGTTCAGCAGGACGCGCGCCGCAGTCCAGGCGAGGCAGAGGCGGGCGTAGCTCGCGCCCATGCCGGGCCTGGCGGGGCGGCCGACGAGGCGCACGATGAGCGGCGGCGCTTCGATCTCGACCCGCGCGACGTCGGCGGCGGCGAAGCCGTGCCGGCGTTGCAGCGCGCTCACGCCCTCGAGGGCGCCATGGGTGGCGCGGCCGGCCGGGTAGGGCTTGTGGCTGAACGCCGCGATGCGCCAATCATGGCCCAAGCTATTCAGCACCGGCTCGAGGGCATATTCGCCTTCGAATAGTTTTAAGTAGCCGTAGTCGCCCTCGAACACCCGCTCGGCGGCGGCGAACGGCAGGCTCGCCAGCTGGCACGACTGCAATGCTGCGCGCGCGTTGAAGGCGACCTGCACGGGCAGGATGGGACTGCCCTCGACGTGCGCCTGCATCGTCCCACTCGCTTGGGCGAGTTGCCAGGCGAAGGCGCGGGCAAGCGCCGCGCGGTCGAGGCCGAGCAGGCGTCCCGTCGCCGCCACGGCGCCGAAGCCGCCGGCAGTGGCAGGACGGAAGAAGCGGAAGCCCGACGTCGCGGCGAGGCCCAAGCCCGCAGCGATGTCGGCGCCGACCGCCACCGCCGTGAGCAGCTCGGCGCCGGTCGCACTACCGGCCAATCCAGGGGCCGTCAGCTCGACGGCGGCCAGCGCGGCCGGCAGGACGCTCGCCATCGCGTGCACCACCGCGCCCTCGTGCAGGCAGTCGTATTCCTGGTTGTGCATCTGCCAAGCGTTCATGAACACGGCGGCCGGCGCCGCCAGCCGCGTCGCGCGGCCCCACACCGGAACGGCCGGCGCGGGGACGGTGGGCGCGCCCCAGCCGGCCGCCACATCCAGCAGCGCCGCGGCGCCGTCGACCGACGAGCCGGCGACGCCGACGCCGAGGCTGTCGAGGACGAAGACCTTCGCCCGCTCGACGGCGGCCGGCGGCAGGTCGGCGAAGCGCGTGCCGAGCGCGTGCCCGGCGAAGCGGCTGGCGGCGGTTTCAGTCAAGGCGACGACCTTCGACAACGGCGTCGGGAAATGATCGGCCTCGAGGAGGCCGCGCGATCATTGCCGCGTGGCGGCGGCGTGCCACGGGTCGATGAGCACGATACCGCAACCGGTATAGTCGACGATATTGCGGGTAGCCACCGCAGCACCGTGGGCGCGAGCAATGGCGGCGATCTGGCAGTCGAGCTGTTGATCGGTCGGCCAGCCGCGCGGCGATCGGCAGCGATTACCGCATAGGCGCTGGCTGCGGTACGGTCGAAGGGCAGGATGCGATCGCGGAAATCGTCCTCCATCGCGGTGGCGAGAGCGGTGCGCCGACGCCCTGCCGGAAGGACGGCCACGCCCAGTCGCAGCTCCGCTTCGCCCACCGCCGTGAAGTAGACGACTGCGCCGTCCTGGGCGGCCAGCCATGCTTCGACCGACGAGGCGGGGATCGGTCGCAAAAGCTCGGAGACGACGTTGGTGTCCAGCACGATCATCCGCGCGCGCGACCGAAGCGGGGCGGCGCCCGCATGGGTTTGCGCGCCGGCAGATCGAGATCGACCCCGCGGAGGGGGGCGACTCGGGCGCTGATCGCCGCGGCGAGATTGCGCGGCGGCCCGGCTTCGCCCACCACCTGGCGCAGGATTTCCCGTGCCTCCTCTTCCATCGAGCGGCCATGCTCGGCGGCGCGCATGCGCAGGCGGCGCTTGAGGTCGTCCTCGAGGTTGCGGATCGTGATGCTGGCCATTTGACGGTTCGCCCCAAGAACAAGCATTGATTGCATTGCAATCAATGCTCTGCAGTCCTTGCCGCTTCGATCCGCTCAGTCCCTCATTCGGCGTAGGACGTCGTGACCTCGTCGGCCGTCTCGAAGATCTCGCGGGTGCGGATCACGCGGCTGCCCCAGACGCGGTCGAACTCGGCGACCAGGTCGTCGAAGGCGGCGGAGTCCAGGGCCGCTTCGGCTTCCTCGGGCGAGTGGAATTCGTAGACCGCGAAATGCACCAACGGGTTGGTCCGGCTCCAGCTTCGCCAGCCGCGCTCCGCCCGGAAACCTTTGACCGCGTCGCGCAGGCGTTCCAGCCGATACCAGTCGTCGAACGCCTGGCGATCGGTGAAATTATTGAGCTTGGAGCGCACGATGAGATGAGCTTTGGCCATGGCGATCTTCCAAGGCAGATGTTGCCGAGGACCATTGAAACCCGAACCGGTCGCCTGCTTCAAGATATATGCCGCGCTCAAGGAGGACGCCCGTGACCCACGACCGCTTTCGCCGCTTCAACACGAAGGGACGCTGGCCCGACCAGGCGATCGACTACGACGTCTCGCTGATGGTCCGGGCGAGCGGCCACCATCTGTTCCTGGGCGGCCTGACCGGCTTCGACCTGAATGGCCAGTTCCACGGCCGCGGCGACCCCGCCGCCCAGGCCGACCAGGCGATGAAGAACCTGAAGATCCTGGTCGAGGAGGCGGGCGGCCGGCTCGAGCACGTCTGCAAGGTGACGACGTACCTCTTAGACCGGTCGCACCGCGAGCCGGTTTACAACACCGTCGCACGGCACCTGGGCGGCATCGCACCGTGCGGCACTGGCCTGATCATTTCCGGGCTGGCGATGGCCGACATGCTGGTCGAGTTCGACGTCGACGTCGTCATTCCGACCTGAGCTGCCAGGTTACGGCAGGACGGCTTCGCCCTCGATCTCGACCTTGGCGTTGGGATCGATCAGGCCCGAGACCTGGACCAGGGTCATGGCCGGGAAATGCCGGCCCAGCGTCTTGCCCCACGCCGCGCCGATCGCGGCGCCGGCCGAATTGAACTCGGCGATGTCGGTGACGTAGGCGCGCAACGCCACCAGGTGGCCCGGCTCGCCGCCGGCCGACTTCAGCACGGTCACGAGGTTGGCGAGCGCCACGCCCCATTGCGTGCCGGCGTCGGTCCCCGCCGGGATATGCGGCTGCCCCGGCTCGCGGCCGATCTGGCCTGCGATGCGCACGCTCCTGGTGCCAGTGGCGACGACAGCGTGCGAGAAGCCGCGTGGCCGCGTCCAGCCCTCCGGCAGGATCGGCGTGTAGGCGATGTCGGACGTGGTCATGATCATGCGTTCCCTTCAAAATTCCTCTCCCCCGCTAGGGCAGGGCATTCGCATATAACGCCCAAAATCCCG
Organism: Alphaproteobacteria bacterium; assembly: GCA_019235415.1. Taxonomy (GTDB): domain Bacteria; phylum Pseudomonadota; class Alphaproteobacteria; order Reyranellales; family Reyranellaceae; genus Reyranella. The sequence goes on along the minus strand of JAFAKN010000629.1, from coordinate 97 downwards.
TCATCCCGACCGGAGCCTTGCGCAGCAAGGCGAAGCGGAGGGACCTGTTTTGTTGCTGCATCAACAAAACAGGTCCCTCGACTACGCCGCCCTTCGG
>JAFAKN010000628.1 GCA_019235415.1 Alphaproteobacteria bacterium | reverse complement strand
CGTCATCCCGACCGGAGCCTTGCGCAGCAAGGCGAAGCGGAGGGACCTGTTTTGTTGCTACATCAACAAAACAGGTCCCTCGACTACGCCGCCCTTCGGGCGGCTCCGCTCGGGATGACGGGGAATTGGCCATATGCGATTGCCCTGCCCTAGCGGGGGAGAGGAGCATGAAACCGTGATGCACGGAGAAGAACGTCAATGCCCGCGCAGGGCCCCGGTGGTGGCGGTCGGGCGGCGGTAGAGAGCGGTGAGCGCCAGCCCCAGCAGCATGGCCGCGCCCAGCACGTAGAAGGCGTCGCCGAACGCCATGACGCTCGCCTCCACTTGGATGCCGTGGGCGACGGCGAGCATCGCCTCGCGCCAGGCAACCCCGTGATCGGCGGTGCCGTGATCGGTGAAGTATTGCGCCAGCAGCTCCAGCCTGTACCGGGTGTTCTCGTCGAAGATCGACACGGTCTCGGCCAGCCGCTCGACGTGCAGGTGCTCGCGCCGATCGAGGTACGTCTGCAGCGAGGCGATGCCAACCGCGCCGCCCAGGTTGCGCATGATCGTGAGCAGAGATGAAGCCGAAGGCACGTCGGGCGGGGCGATGCCGTCGACCGCCAGCACGCCGAGCGGGGTCAGCACCAGCGCCTGGCCGACGGCGCGCACGACGTCAGGCAACAGGAGCTCGGCGTCGGCAACGTCGCGGGTGAGCGCGATGATCATCAGGTTGCTGACGGCGAACAGCGCGAAGCCCAGCGCGACCAGCCAGCGCGGATCGCACTTCTTCAGGAGCACTGGCAGGAAGGGTAGGACCACCAACTGGGGCAACGCTGCCCATAGCAGCACGTGCCCGATCTGCGCGGCGTTGTAGTCGCGCACCCGCGCCAGGTAGAGCGGCAGGATGAACACGCAGCCGTAGACCGCGACGCCCAGCAGGAACATGGCGACGCTGCCGATGCCGAAGTTGCGCTGCGCCAGGAGCCTGAGGTTTATCAGCGGCTCCTTCACCCTGAGCTCGATCCACACGAACAGCGCCAGCGAGACGGCAGCGATCGCCGCCAGCCGGGCGATCATCGTCGACTCGAGCCAGTCGAGTCGGTCGCCTTCCTCCAGCATGACCTGCAGGCAGCCGAGCCCCAGCGCCATCGTGAGGACGCCCCACCAGTCGCCGTTCGACAACAGTCCGAGCCGGATCGGTTCACGGTCGAGCGAAACCCACAGCATCGCAATCATCACGATGCCCGGCCCGAGTGTGACATAAAAGATCGCCTGCCATCCCCAGAGGTTGGTGAGCCAGCCGCCGATGCTCGGCCCGATGGCCGGCGCCGTCGTTGCCGTGATGAAGAACAGCGCAAGTCCGGTCGGCTGGCGCGGGACGGGCAGCAGCGTGATGATCAGCGTCAGCGCCATGGGAATCATCACGCCACCGGTGAAGCCTTGCAGGACACGAAGGGCGATCATCTGCTCGAGGCTGCGCGCTTGCGGGCAGGCGAGGGAAAACGTCACGAACAGCATCGCGTTGGCGATCATGTAGAGCCGGGTCGAGAAGACGCGGGACAACCAGCCGGTCAGCGGAATGACGACGATCTCCCCCACCAGGTAGGACGTGGTGATCCAACTGCCGTCGCTGGGGCCTGCCGCCACCGCGTTCCGGATGTCGGCCAAGGCGGCATTGACGATCTGGACGTCGAGGACGGCCATGAACGAGGCGAGCGAGCCGCCCATCACGGCGATCCAGGTCCGCAGCGGCACGACCTGCGTCATCGAGGCGCCTTCGCTGGCAGGCCGGCGGGCGGCAAGCGATAAAACGGCGCGCTCGCGAGCGCCAGCAACAGGATTGCCGCCATCACGAGGAAAGTGTCGCTGAATGCCAGGATGCTCGCCTGATGGTGCACGCTTTCGGCGATGGTGCGTACTGCCTGGTGCCGGGCGAGCAGATCGGAGCTGCCGCGGTCGACGAAATACTGCGCGAGCTGTTCCAGCCTCAGCCGCGTGCTCTCGCCGAACGGCGACACCGCCTCGCTGAGCCGATGGGTGTACAACTGCTCGCGGTTGATCAGGAAGTTGCGCAGGCAGGCGACGCCGATCGCGCCGCCGAGATTGCGGATCACCGACGAGAGCGCGGAGGCCGAAGCGGCGTCCGCAACGCCGATGCCGACGATCGCCAGCATGCTGAGCGGCGTCACCACCAGCGCCGAGCCGATCCCGCGCACGCCGCTGGGCAAGATGAACTCCTCGCCGGCGACGTCGCTCGTCAACGCGATGTTCATGAGGTTGCTGCCCGCGAACAGCGCGAAGCCCAGCGCCAGCAGCAGCCGCGGGTCGACTTTCCTGACCAGATACGGAATGAACGGCAGCAGCGCGAATTGCGGCAAGGCCGTCCACATGACGACATGCCCGATCTGCGCCGAATTGTAGCCCTGCACCCGCGACAGATAGAGCGGCAGGATGAACAGGCCGCCGAACACCACGGCGCCCAGCAGGAACGACGCGATCGCGCCCGCCAGGAAGTTGCGCCGGGCCAACAGGCGCAGGTTGATCAACGGATCCTCGCGGCGCAGCTCGATCCAAACGAACAACGCCAGCGAGGGCGCGGCGATCATCGCCAGCCGCACGATAAAGGTCGAGTCGAACCAATCCTCGCGCTCGCCCAACTCGAGCAGCAGCTGCAGGCAGCTCAGCCCGAGCACCATGGTGAAGATGCCCCACCAGTCGGCTTGCCGCAGGAGCATGAGCTGGCGCGGCTCGGGCTCGAGCGAAGCCCACAGCAGGGCGACCATCACGGCGCTCGGCGCCGCCATGACGTAGAACATCGAGCGCCATCCCCAGAGCTCGGCGAGCCATCCGCCCAACACGGGACCGGCCGCCGGCGCGAGCGTGACGGTCAGGCAATAGACCGCCATGCCGGTCGCTTGGCGGGGCTTGGGCAGCAAGGTGATGATGAGCGTGAAGGCCATGGGGGCCATCACGCCGCCGCTCATGCCTTGCAAGGCGCGGGCTGCGACCATTTGCTGGAGATCGCCCGCGAACCCGCAGGCGATGGAGAAGAGAACGAACAGCAGCCCGTTGCCGATCAGCAGAAGCCGCGTCGACAGGGCGCGCGACAGCCAGCCGGTCATCGGGATGATGACGATGGCGCCCACCAGGTAGGCGGTGGTGATCCAGCTGCCGTCCCGCGGATCGGCACCCAGCGCATTCTGGATGTCGGCCATCGCGGCATTGACGATCTGGTGGTTGAGGAGCGCGATGAAGGCGCCGAGCGAGCCGGCCACGACGGCGACCCAGGTGCGAAGCGCGACGTCCGCCGGCGTCGACGGTTCGGCGTGGGCTTCGAGATGGGCGGTCAATTTGCCGCCGCCCCCGCACTCGCCGGAGCCGCCGCGGTCGGTCGCCGCCAGACCGCAATGGTGGCCAGCGACAGCAGCAGCGCGGCGGCCAGCATGTAGAAGGCGTCGCCGAAGGCCATGACGGTCGCCTGCTGGTTGACGCTGCCCGCGATCGCCGCCATCGCTTTCTGCCCGGCGATCACCGCATCGCTGCCGCCCTGCTCCATGAAGAAATGCTTCAAGGCCGCGAGCCGTTCGCGCGTGCCCTCGTCGAGCAGCGACACCGCCTCGCTCATCCGGTCGACGTGGAACTGCTCGCGGCGCGCGATGAATGTCTTCAGCGCCGCGATGCCGATCGAACCGCCCAGGGTGCGGATGATGGCGAGCAACGCCGAAGCCGAGGCGGCGTCGGCGGCGGCGATGCCGACGATCGCCAGCATGCTGAGCGGCGTCAGCAGCAGGCCCTCGCCGAGCGCGCGCATGACGTTGGGCACGAGGAGCTGCTCGGCCGCGACGTCGCGCGTGAGCGCGCTGATCATCAGGTTGCTGGCGGCGAACAGCGCCAGGCCGAGGCCGGCCAGCCAGCGCGCGTCGACCCGCTTCAGCAGGAGCGGCACCAGCGGGATGGTGAGCAGCTGCGGCAACGCGGTCCACGCCACCACCAGGCCGATCTGCGCGGCGTTGTAGCCCTGCACGCGGGCGAGGTAGACCGGCAGCAGGAACAACGAGCCGAACAACGCGATGCCGAACAGGAACATCGCCAGGCTGCCGGCAGCGAAGTTCCGCCGCGCCAGCAGCCGCAGATCGACCAGCGGGTTCTTGACCTTGAGCTCGATCCACACGAACAGCAGCAGGGAAAGTGCCGCGATCGCCGCCAGTCGGACGATCATCGTCGAGTCGAACCAGTCCGCGCGCTCGCCCTCTTCCAGCAGCGTCTGCAGACAGCCGAGCCCCACCGTCATGGTGGCGATGCCGAGCCAGTCGCCTTGCCGGAGCAGCCCCAGTTGCATCGGCTCGGGCTCGAGCGAGGCCCACAGCATGGCGACCATGACCAGGCCGGGCACGACGCCGACGAAGAACAGCGCCGGCCAACCCCAGATATCCATCAGCCAGCCGCCGAGCACCGGCCCGACCGCCGTCCCGAGCGCGATCGAGATCGCCCAGATCGAAAGCCCGACCGCCTGGCGCGCCTCGGGCAGCAGGGTGATGATCAGCGTGAAGGCCACCGGGATCATCACGCCGGCGGTCAGCCCTTGCAGCGCCCGCAGCGCGATCATGTGGTCGAGCTCGCGCGCCAGCCCGCAGGCGATCGTCAGGACGACGAACAGCAGGCCGTTGCCGACCAGGAACAGGCGTGTCGAGAAGGTGCGCGACAGCCAGCCGATCGGCGGAATGATCACCGTCCCGCCGACCAGATAGGCGGTCTGGATCCAGCTGCCTTCGTCGGCGCTGGCGCCCAGCGAGCTCTGGATATCGGCGAGCAGGCTGCCGGTACCTTGTATGCTGAAGACCGCCAGGAAGCAGCCGACCGAGGCGCCCAGCACGGCGATCCAGTTCCTGAGTGGAGCGTCGGTCGTCATCGCCTGGTCGAGATGACGGTCAATCCGCGTCCGCCGCCACGACCGCCCTCGGGCGCCGATAGAGCGCAACCGTTACCAGCGCCAGCAGCAGGGTGGCGCCCAGGATATAGAAGGCATCGCCGAACGCCATGACGGTCGCCTGTTCGTACACGCTGCGTGCCATCGCGGCCACCGCTTTCCGGCCGGCGACGACGGCGTCGTTGCCGCCGCGGTCCATGAAATAGCGCGTCAGGAGCTCGAGGCGGTCGCGCGTATCCTGGCCGAGCAGCGACACGCCCTCGCGCATCTGGTCGACATGGAGCTGCTCGCGGCGCGCCAGGACGCTCTTCAAGGTTGCGATGCCGATCGCTCCGCCCAGCGTGCGCGTGATGACGAGCAGCGCCGAAGCCGACGCGGCGTCGGCGGCGCCGATGCCGGCGAGCGCCAGCAAGCTGAGCGGCGTCGCCACCAGGCCCTCGCCGACCGCCCGCACGACGTTGGGGACGAGAAGCTGCTCGGCGGCGACGTCGCTCGTCATGCCGCTGATCATGATGTTGCTGGCCGCGAACAGCACGAGGCCGAGGCCGGCGAGCCAGCGTGCGTCGATCCGCCTTAGCAGCAGCGGCACCAGCGGGATGGTGAGCAGCTGCGGCAGTGCCGTCCACGCCACCACCGTGCCGATCTGCGCTGCGTTGTAGCCCTGCACGCGGGCGAGATAACCCGGCAACAAGAACAGCGAGCCGAACAGCGCGATGCCGAACAGGAACATCGCCGTCGCCCCGGCGGCGAAGTTGCGTCGCGCCAGGAGCCGCAAGTTGATCAGCGGCGCCTCGACGTGCAGCTCGATCCAGACGAAGGCAGCGAGGCAAAGCACCGCGGTGGCCGCCAGCCGCGCAATGAACGGCGAGTCGAACCAGTCCTGTCGCTCGCCCTCCTGCAGCATGGTCTGCAGGGAGGCGAGCCCCACGGCCATGGTGGCAATGCCCAGCCAATCGCCCTGGCCCAGAAGCTCCAGCCGCATCGGCTGGGGGTCGAGCGCGATCCACAGCATCGCGACCATGACCAGGCCGGGAATGGCGTTCGCGAAGAACAGGGCGGGCCAGCCCCAGATGTCCGACAGCCAGCCGCCGAGCACCGGCCCGACCGCGGTGCCCAGCGCGACCTGGATCATGACGATCGCGATCCCGGTCGGCTGTCGTTCGGCCGGCAGGAGCGTGATGACCAGCGTGAACGCCATCGGGATCATCGACGCGACGGTCAGCCCCTGCAGCGCGCGCAGCACGATCATCTGATCGAGCTCGCGGGCCAGGCCGCAGGCCATCGTAAGGACGATGAAGAGCAGGCCGTTGACGACCATGAAGATGCGGACCGAGAAGGCGCGCGACAGCCAGCCGATCAGCGGGATGTTCACGATCGCGGCGACCAGAAAGGCGGTCTGGATCCAGCTGCCCTCGTCGGCGCTGGCGCCCAGCGTGGCTTGGATTTGGGTGAGCAGGCTGCCGACGCCTTGGATGTTCAGGAGCACCATGAACGCGCCGAGCGACGCACCCAGCACGGCCATCCAGCTGCGCAGGGGGACCGGCTCGGTCACGGCAGAGCTTCCGGGCGCAACCTCCTCTCCCCCGCTAGGGCAGGGCATTCGCATATAACGCCCAAAATCCCGTCATCCCGACCGGAGCCTTGCGCAGCAAGGCGAAGCGGAGGGACCTGTTTTGTTGCTGCATCAACAAAACAGGTCCCTCGACTACGCCGCCCTTCGG
>JAFAKN010000410.1 GCA_019235415.1 Alphaproteobacteria bacterium | reverse complement strand
GGGCAAGAGCCGCATGAAGCTGCTCTATCCCGACGAGCTGCCGCTCCTCGAGAAGATCCGCACCATCGCCCGCGAGATCTATCGCGCCCGCGACATCGACGTCGCCCGTCCGGTGCGCGAGCAGCTCGCGCAGTTCGAGGCCATGGGCTACGGCCGGGTGCCGGTGTGCATCGCCAAGACGCAGTACAGCTTCTCGACCAACCCCGACGCCAAAGGCGCGCCCAACGACCACGTCGTGACGGTCCGCGAAGTCCGGCTCTCCGCCGGCGCCGAGTTCGTGGTGGCGGTCTGCGGCGACATCATGACCATGCCCGGTCTGCCCAAGGTGCCCGCCGCCAACAGCATCGACATCGGCCCGGACGGCAGGATCGTCGGCCTCTTCTAGCAGTTGTCGCGACAGATCGCTTGAGGCGAGTCGTGCCCAGGCGCTACGAGAAGGCATGGACGTCGCTTTCGTTACGGACTGGCTCAATCTTTTGTTGCGCTGGTCGCACCTGATCGTCGGGATCGCCTGGATCGGCGCCTCGTTCTACTTCATCTGGCTGGACAATCACCTCAGGCCGCCGATCGATCCGGCGGACCGCGCCAAGGGCATCGGCGGCGAGCTGTGGGCCGTGCATGGCGGCGGCTTCTACACCGCCAAGAAGTTCGTGCTGGCGCCCGAGAAGCTGCCGCCCGAGCTGCACTGGTTCAAGTGGGAAGCCTATTCCACCCTGATCACCGGCTTCCTGCTTCTCTGCCTGGTTTACTACTACGGTGCCGACATCGCGCTGATCGATCCGTCGGTGATGCCGCTCAGCCGGCCGCAGGCGATCGCCATCGGGCTCGGCTTCCTGGTGCTGGGCTGGCTGGTCTACGACGGGCTGTGCCGCTCGGCGTTCGGCGAGGACGATGCCGTGCTGGGCGGCCTCTTGTTCCTCTATTGCGCGATTGCCGCCTGGGCGCTCTGCCATCTCTTCTCGGGCCGCGGCGCCTATCTGCATTTCGGCGCCATGCTCGGCACCATCATGGTGCTGAACGTCTACTTCGTGATCATCCCGGGGCAGCGCGAGCTGGTGCGCGCCAAGGAGGAAGGCCGCAAGCCCGATCCGCGATTCGGCCTCAGCGGCCGGCAGCGTTCGGTGCACAACACCTATTTCACGCTGCCGGTGCTGTTCACGATGATCAGCAACCACTACGCGGGACTCTACGGGCATCCGTGGAACTGGGTGCTGCTGATCCTGATCTCGGCGGCCGGTGCGCTGATCCGCGTGTGGTTCGTGCAGCGCCACAAGGATGCCGCTGATCCGCTCGTCCTGGCGGCTGGTCTGGTGCTTCTGGCGATCACCGCCCTGCTCGCCTTGCCGCGCCCAGTCGATCTCGGCGGAGGGCCGGTCGCGTTCGAGCAGATCCAGCCGATCATCCAGGCCAAGTGCGTGCCTTGCCATGCCACGACACCCACCCAGGAGGGGATTGCCGCGCCGCCCAAAGGGGTGATCCTGGAGACGCCATCGCAAATCCGCGCCATGGCGGCTGCCATCAACCAGCAGGCCGTCGTCTCGCGCGTCATGCCGCCGGGCAACCTGACGCACATCAGCGACAGCGAGAGGCAGATGATTGCGCGCTGGTTCGCAGGGGGGGCACAATGACGGCATGACGGCTTACCGGCGCCTGCCTTGGCGACGCCTGCTGGCGGCGGCCCTAGGGGCGGTTGCGTTCTTTTTATTCTGGAGCCACGTAAGCGAACGTGGCGCCCGTCAAGCCGCGCGCCCACCGTCCGTCGAGCTCACGCAATCGCAAGGCCGCGGCTGGGGCGCCGCTGTCGGCTTTGCCAGCGAGCGGCGCCTCGACGAGCACTACGAGAAGCATGGGCCTGAGTTCGGGCGCATCACGAAGCAGCAGTATCTCGAGCAGGCACAAGCGCTGCGCGATGCGCCGGCCGGCGGGCCGATCCTCCAGAACGTGCGCGGCGATGGCGTGGTGACGCGCTACGACCGCGAGACCGGCGCCTTCGTCGCCTACAATCCCGACGGTATCATCCGCACCTACTTCAGGCCCAACGACGGCGAGCGCTATTTCCACCGCCAAGCGGAGCGTTTCGAATGAAGCCACCGCCTGGTCCGCCCGACGTCGGCGAGCTCAGTGAGCTGATCGAGCAGTGGGCGGAGTTCGCCCTCGACCTGCAGCGCAACGGCTATGGCCTGGACCTCGACAACTGGCTGAACGACGTCGACGTGCGCGAGCTGATCCTCGAGGCGCTGCCGATGTTCGGCCGCGAAGAGCTGGGCGAACTGGCCGTGAAGCTGGAAGCGGCGGACCAGGCATTCCAGGAAGGCACGCGCGCGTTCAAGCACTGCGTCTGGGGGAAGCGCACCGCACACAAGGAGAAATGGACGCCGCGAAAGAACTGGTGGTACTTCCGCACCCCCCTCCAATCGAACACCGATCTCGAGGATGACTTGGCAAAGCTCCGCTAGAACGATGCAATTCGAAGACGGTGGGTGCAGGCGCAGCCCGCTCTCGACACGCACGACCGCGAGGTCGAAGGCGGGAAGCGTCGGGTAATGGCTCGCCAATGTGACATCGAGCAACGTACGAAAATTGGCAACCCCACAGATGATATTTACGGAAACCAAACTCAAAGGCGCGTTTCTCGTCGATCTCGACCGCAAGAGTGATGACCGTGGCTTTTTCGCCAGAGCATTCTGCCGAAGGGAATTCGAGGAACACGGCCTCAACAGCGCCGTCGCGCAGGCCAATATCGCCTGCAATCTCTACAAAGGCACCCTGCGGGGCCTGCACTTCCAGTTTCCTCCCGTCGCGGAGACCAAGCTCATACGCTGTACGAGAGGCGCGATCGTCGATTTCATCGTGGATCTGAGGCCGGAAAGTCCAACCTACCTGCAGCATGTCCGCGTCGAGCTGAACGAGGAGAATATGCGGGCGCTTTATGTGCCGGAACGCTTCGCGCATGCCTACCAGGTGCTCGAGGATGGCACGGACACCAGCTATCTGGTCGGCGAATTTTACGAACCGCGAGAAGAAGGCGGGCTGAGATATGACGACCCGAAGCTTGGCCTCGAATGGCCGCTACCGGTGGCTGTCATATCGGAAAAGGACCGATGCCTTCCGCTTTTTGAAGAAATCGAAGGCGAGGTGCAGCGACGGATGACGGTACCCCGCGCAGGAGGAACGGCAACGTGACAGGCGACGATTTTGGCAATCCATGGCGAACCATGAGCGTCCGCGTCGTATTCGACGGTCCGTATTTTGCCGTGCGTTCCGATGTCGTGCGTCATGGCCAGCGCCCGGAGCGGGCCTATACCTCGATCCGGGCCAAGTATGCCGGCGTCGCCGTAATTCCGATCGACGATGAAGGCTGCACGACATTGGTCGGCCAATACAGATATGTTCACGACGGTTTCACCTGGGAAATCCCGGCCGGCGCCGCAAGTCTCAGCGACCCCGTCGAGGAGAGCGCGAAGCGCGAGCTGCGGGAAGAAACCGGATTTACCGCCGACCGCTGGCTGCAGGTCTTGGCGACGGCCGTCTCCCCCGGGAACAGCGACGAATGGCTTCACGGCTTCGTTGCGTGGGGGCTCCGACAGGGAGATCCGCAGCCCGACGATGAGGAGCTGATCGTGCCGCGGCGAGTGCCCTTCTCCGAGGCGGTCACCATGGCCTTGTCGGGCGACATCAAGCATGTCGGCGGCGTTGCCGTCCTCCTGGCGATCGAAACGCGCAGGCGACGGGGTGAGCTTCCCGACGATCTCTTGCGATTGCTGTGAGACGCAGCTGTCTAATCAAAAGGTTCGCTGTGACCATCCCAAAGTAGCATGGCGGCCTACGAGGGGGCCGCCTATATTGGAACTCGAAGGGCTCCAGGAGGGTCCGTGCGTCTTATGACCAAACCGCCTCTGATTGTTTTCCTGGGACTTGTTGCAGCCGGTTGCGCGACCGGTCAGGGCGATTCCCGCACCAAGCCGCCGGCCAGCCCGACCGACAAGGCCGCCACGGCGGTCCAAAACCCAATCCAAGACAGCGACAAGAACGCGTACCGGTGGTACGCCGGTCCGGGCGCCGACGAAGTCAAGTTTCCGCCGCCGAACGCCGAGTTTCCGCCGATGCCAGGCCGATGATGCTCGGCTGTCAGTCGCGCCAGAGCGCGATGCCGCCTTTCATTCCCGCCTCGTTCGAAACAATCGTCACATCCGGCTCGAGTGGGAAGGCGATCTTCTTGGCATTTCCGCCGCCGATATAGAGGTGGTCGAAGCGGGTCAGGTTCCGCAGGCTGGCGATCGCCTTCTTTACCCGCCTGTTCCATCGGCTGCCGCCGATGGCCTTGCGCGCCGCATTGCCGAGCTGCTCGTCATACGTCTCGCCATGGCGGAACAGATGATGGGAAAGCTCGAGGTGCGGGCCGATGCGGCCGTCGACATAAAGTGCAGTGCCGAAGCCGGTGCCGAGGGTGACCACCATCTCGACGCCCTCGCCGGCGATCACCCCGAACCCCTGCATGTCGGCATCGTTAGCCACGCGGACCGGCTTGCCGAGCGCCGCCGACAGCGCGGTAGCGATGTCGAAGCCCTTCCAGCTGTCGTTCCCCAGGTTCGGCGCGGTCAACACTCGGCCCTGCCGCACCACGCCGGGAAACCCGACGGAGACGCGGTGAAACGTCCCGAGCGGGGCGACCATCCCTGCGAGCATATCGACGATGCGTTCCGGAGGGGCGCCCACCGGAGTCTCGATCCGCACCCGGTCGGTCCGCATTTTGCTCGCCTCGTCGATGACGGAAGCCTTCAGGCCGGTGCCGCCAATGTCGATCGCCAGGGTCAGCTTTTCGTCCATCGCGATACTCATTTCGGCGGCCTCGGTGCGCTTCCCAGTCATTTCTTGTAGGCGGCCACAGCCTCGCGGCCCAGCGCCACCAGCGGCAGGCCCGAGTTGAGGTGCTTCTCGATGGCCTCGAGCGAATGTCCGGTCGTCTCGGGAACACGCAGCAACGTGAACACGATGCCGCCGACGCAGATCACCGCAAAGACAGTGAAGGTGAAGGCGAGACCCGGTCCCGCCAGCATGACCGGGAAGGCGAACACCACCACGAAGTTGAAGCCCCAGTTGCTGATCGATGCCATGCTCATTCCGGGGCCGCGCACGTGCAGCGGGAAGATCTCGGACATCATCACGTGCGGCAGCGGGCCAACGCTGATGGCGAACGAGGCGATATAGAGCAGCAGCATTACGATCACGAGCCACGACGGAACGAGGCTCGCATTCACCACCGCCAGGGCGATGATGAACATCGTGGCTGCCGTTCCGGCAAAGCCCAGCACCAGCAGCCGCCGCCGTCCGATCCGGTCGATCAGGAACATGGCGACGATCGTCGTGAGGAAGTTCACGGTCCCGATGCCGACCGTGGCCAGTATCTGCGTCGAGGCGCTGTCGAAGCCGGCGTGGTCGAAGATCTCCGGCGCGTAGTAGATCACGGCGTTGATGCCGCTCAGCTGCTGCAGGAAAAACAGCCCGACGCCAACGATCAGCGCCGGCCGCACGGCTGGCTGGAACAACGCGCCGAATCCTGCCTTGCGTCCCGTGTCGGCCTGAGCGGTGCGAACCATGTCGGCCAGCTCGCCATCGACGTCCCACAGCCGATCGCGCACCCTGCGCAGGCTCGCCCGGGCAGCTTCCGGCGAACGCTTCAGGGCGAGCCAACGCGGCGATTCCGGCAGGAAGGCCAGGCCGACCAGGAACAGCAGGCCGGGCACGGCGCCGAGGCCGAACATCAGCCGCCACATGCCGTTGCCGGTGATCACCAGACCGGTCAGGTACGAGCCCAGGATGCCGATCGTGATCGCGAGCTGGTAGGTCGCGACCATGCCGCCGCGCTTGGCGACCGGCGCGGCTTCGGCGATGTAGAGCGGTGCCGCGACAGCGGCCATGCCGATCGCCACTCCCAACACCAGTCGCGCCGCGATCAGCATCCAGATGGCGGTGATGGCAGCCGCCACCAGGGCACCGACGCTGAACAACGCCGCAGCGCCCATCAGCAGCCTGCGACGCCCGATTCGATCGGCGATGGGACCCGCCATGCTGGCGGCCACGAGCGCGCCCAACGGCACCGCGGCGGTCATGAAGCCGCGCACCGCCGGGCTCATCGGAAAATCGCTCTCGAGCAGCGGACCGGCGACGGCGATCACGCCCTCGTCGTAGCCGAACAGGAAGCCCGCGATCGCTGCGACGAATGCCAGGAAGTAGATCATGTCGACCTCAGAAGCTGATGATCGTCTTCAAGCCCAGGACGAAGACGTCCTTGGTCGCGTAGTTGCCGCCCGGGCTGTAGACGTATTGGAGGTTCGGCCGAATGATGAGACCGGGCTTCGGCACGAAGGTGTAGTCCAACTCGAACACGTACTCGGAATCCTTGACCGGCACGGGGCCCAGTCCCAACAGGTTCTCCAGACTGGCGACCTGCGTTATGCGCTCGTTCTGGTGGGTCGTGCCCATGGCGAAGGCGATGACGTCGTCGGGGCGCGCCGCGAACGGCCCGGTGTACCAGAAGCCGCCTGCGATCTGCCGGTCCGTCGACGACGTCGTGGTGTCGGCAAAGGCGGCATTGAAGAACAGTCGCAAGCCCCGTTTCGGATCCTCCGCGCTGGTGCGGGTGATCTGCTGCTGGAAGGACACATAGCCGCCGTAAAGGCCCGCGCGAATCGCGGGCAGCTGCCCGGAAATCGCGAACGGGTTGCCGAACTTATCGTAAATCGCGTCGGGCTGCTGACCGGACGAATACCATCCGCCGAACTTGTAGCTGCCATCGAGCTTGCCGAAGAAATTCGGCTCCCAGGCGACTTCCACCGGGACGAGCACGCCGGTCGACCCCCAGTACCAAACTGGCCAGAGCTTGTTGTCATAGCCGAGATACTGCTGGTTCTGGTCGTAGACGCCGACCTGATAGTAGCCGAAGCCGTCGAGGTTCACCTTCACGCGGCTGCCCCACTGGCTGATCGGCCAGTTGAAAATGTAGCCGCCGACCACGTTGCCGGGCTGCGAGCCGCAAAAGGTCAGGTTCTGGAAATCGCAAGGAAAGACCGCGAAGTCGCTGCCCATCGAGGTGCGGCCTGCTTTCCAGCTTACAATCTTGTCGAAGTACTTCTGCTCGAAGAACATCTGGGTCAATCGCACGGTCTGACCGCGGCCCCACACCTCCTGTACGAGCTGAAAGGTCCCGAGGTTCGCATCGTCCGAGAGGTTGCGGCCGGCACGTTCGGTGTAGGTGACCTCGAACGTCGCATCGTGCATCCCCAAGATGCGCTCGAGGTCGAACGTGGTGCCGACGGTGACCTGGCCCGTGTAATCGGCGAGCTGGCCTGTGCCGCCGACGGCGTTGTAAGCCGACTCCGTGACGTACACGAGCTGGATGTCGATGCCTTTCTCGAGGAGCGTGGTTCGGTAGCCGCTGAGGTCCCCGAGCAGCCACGGTACTTGGTGCTTCGGCACGTCATCGGCGTGGGTCGCAGTGGCAAGCGACACCGCGAGCACCATGGCGACGACGGCCCAGAGCCAATCAATGCAACGACGCGTCGACTCTGAGTTGTAGCGAGGCTCGACCGCCCGCCAGCGCGCCACGAGACAGAGGAACGCCGCAGCCAACGCAGCGCCGCGGCCTTTCCGATCCATCCTCGCGAGGAACGCCGTCCACTGCACCGCGGGCGGCACGATCATCGAAAACTGAATCATTCCCCCGACTGGCGGTGCCATGTCCTTAAAGACTCGTGACCGCGGCTCAACTTTGTACGGGGCGTTTACTGCAAACTCAACCGCAGACTCGCGCGCAAAGAGCATCATCGAATATTTGCTTGCGCATCGTTGCCTACTTGCTACAGAGTTCGAAAGGTATGCGGGGCGTTCTATTGCAGCCGGCGATGTGGATCGAACGAGACGCGGTTGCATGACGAGGCACTTCTTATTGCGCAAGCACGCGAAAGCTTCGCTCCCCACTGTGCCCCGGACTGAATCGAGTCGGTACGATGATTGCCTGAGCCGCGAATGGCAGCACCAATTTTTCGGGGAGAGATCTCGTGGCCAATAAGATCGCGATCGCTAGCGCTTCATCCGCCGAGTACTTCCATTTCATCCAGGGCATGGTCCTGTCCGTTCGCGACAAGCCGCAGAGCAAGGACATCGATATCTGCCTCTACGATCTCGGGCTCACCGACGAGCAGAAGACCTGGCTGGGCGGCTATGTCAGCCAGATCGTGGCGCCGAAGTGGGAATATGGCCTCACGGAAACGGACGGCATGCGTGACCCCTTCCGCGCCATCCTCGCCAAGCCGCTCATCCCGCGATACTTCCCAGGCTACGACATCTACCTGCATCTCGATGCCGACGCATGGGTGCAGGAATGGTGGGCGATCGAGGCCTACCTGAAGGCGGCCGAGACCGCAGCGCTCGCCATCACGCCGGAAATCCATCGGGCCTACACCGCGAACTACACGGCGAGCCATGAGTTCCGCGAGTTCATCGTCGAGCTCTACCGCGGCACGTGGGGCGAGGACTACGTCAAGAAGTACTCCTACTACCCCATCCTGAACGCCGGCGTGTTCGCCATGCCCAAGGACTCGCCGATCTGGGAGCTGTGGCGCAAGAACATCGAGGTGTCGCTGCAGAAGAGCCACCATCACTGCATCGAGCAGGCAGCGCTCAACCTTGCCGTCTTCGAGCACCCCGACCAGTTCCACTTCGCCGAGCCGGACCGCAAGAACATCCAGTTCCTGCCTGCGACCTGCAACTGGCTGTGCCATCAAAGCATGCCGCTGCTCGATCGGTCGAAGGATCGCCTCGTCGAGCCTTATCTCCCGTACAGCCCGATCGGCGTGATCCACCGCTCCTCGGACGACTTCAAGGACAAGAAGGCGGGAACGGTCTACACGACCGACGGCGACTCCGCGCTGATGAACCTGAAGTACCGGGAAGGCTCCTACGAGACGACAGTGCAGTCGGTCGAACCGGAGCAGCTGAGCGACTGGCAGGGCCGCGGTGGCAAGAAGTTCTGAGGCGCCGGCCTCGGCGGCGGCCTCCGGTCAAGCCTCGCGCTCGACGCTGTTCGTCGCGTCGCCGCTGCTGCTCTTGATTCTCGTCGATGCCGTTGGCTTTGCCATGCTGACGCCCCTGCTTGCGTCGGCCTTGGCCGAGGGCTCGGGCGCCGCCATCCAGGTGGGGCTCTCGCCCACCCAGCGCCCCCTCGTGTACGGCATCGGCACGGGAATCTATCCGATCATGACGTTCGTGGGCGCGCCGATTCTCGGCCAGCTTTCCGATCGCCTCGGGCGCAAGACCATCCTGCTGGTATGCGCCGTCGGCATAGTCGCAAGCTACATCACGATCTCTGCCGCCTTTGCCCTGGGATCGGTCGCCCTGCTTATGGTGGGCCGGTTCGTCGGTGGCGCCACGGCAGCAAGCCAGGCCGTTTCGCTGGCCGCCCTCGTCGATGCCAGCCCGCCCAGGCATAAGGATTTCTGGCTGAGCATGGGCCTTTTGTGCTCGTCTTCGGGCTTCGTCCTCGGTCCGGCGCTCAGCGGCTTTTTGTCGGATGCCGAGATCATGCCGTGGTTCAGTCTGCTGACACCGCTCTATGTCACGGCACTGGTGGCGGCCATCAACGTGCTGATGCTGGCCTGGCTGTTCCACGATCGCGGTCGGCGCGTAGCGGCCGCTGCCCCGTTCACCCTGCTGAGCGGCGTCAGGAGCTTCGTGTCGGCCTTCTCCAGGCCGGGCGCATTGCGCGACGTCTCGTGGGTCTTCCTCCTGCAGGAGCTCGCCTGGGGCGCCTACTTCTACTTCATTCCGGTGTTCCTGCTCGACCGCTATTCCGCGAGCGGCAGGGTGGCCAGCTACTTCATGTCGGTCATGGGCGTCGGGTTCTGCCTGAGCTTCGCCGTCGCCATGCCGCTCCTCACCAAGTTCTTCTCGACGCGCGCGATCACGTTCTGGAGCCTGGTGGCCACCGCCGCGCTGATCGCCGTGAGCGCCCTTGCTCCCTCGATGAGCGTGCAATGGGTGGTCATCCTGCCGATCTCCGTGGCAACGGCCGTGAGCTACGGGGCGCTCATCATCCTGTTCACCGATACGGCGACAGAGGAGACCAAGGGCGAGGTAATGGGCATAACCGCGGCCATCAACTCGCTGTCGTTCGGCTCGATTTCTGTTCTCGGCGGCGGCCTCGAAGAGCTCGCCGCCGGCTCGCCGATCTTCGTAGCGCTTGCCCTGATGACGCTCAGTGCGCTCGTCTTCGGGCTGCAAATCCTCAGATCTTCAACCCAGCGGGGAGCTTGACGATGAAGACCGTGATCCTGGCCGGTGGCTTCGGCACGAGACTGTCGGAATATACCGACGACATTCCCAAGCCCATGGTACCGATCGGCGGCACGCCGATGCTGATGCACATCATGGGGATCTACGCCCACTATGGCTACAAGGACTTCGTGCTCGCGCTGGGTTACAAGGCCGACACCGTCAAGTCGTACTTCCTCAACTACTACACGCTCCACTCCGACTTCTCGATCGACATGACGACCGGCGAGAAATCGACCATCAACCGTCCCATCCTCGATTGGAAGGTGATGCTGATGAACACCGGGCTGAACACGATGACCGGTGGACGGCTGCGGCGCCTGGCGCCGATCCTGAAGTACGAGACCTTCATGTGCACCTACGGTGACGGCGTCAGCAACGTCGACATCCCCAAGCTGGTCGAGTTCCACAAGTCGCACGGCAAGCTCGTCACCATGACGTTGGCACGGCCGTCGGCACGGTTCGGCGTGGTCGAGACCGGCGTCAACAATCAGGTGAACGCGTTCCGCGAGAAGCCCATCGACAGCGAAGGCTGGATCAACGGCGGGTTCTTCGTGATGGAACCGGCTTTCCTGAAATACATCGAGTCGAGCAGCACGGTGCTGGAACGCGAGCCCCTGGAGCAGGCCGCCAAGGATGGCCAGCTCATGGCCTATCGCCACGACGGCTTCTGGAAGTGCATGGACATGAAGAAGGACGTGGAGGACCTGAACAAGATGTGGGACACGGACAAGGCGCCCTGGCGACTCGACAAGCTGACGCCCCCGCCGTCGCAAAACCTCAACGCGTGACCGCACTGCCAGAGCGAGAGACCCATGTTCGGAAATTATTATCAAGGCAAGAAAGTCTTCGTGACTGGCCATACCGGCTTCAAGGGCTCGTGGCTGTCGACGTGGCTGCTCAAGCTGGGCGCGGAGGTGACTGGATATGCCCTGCCGCCGGCCTACGACGAAAGCCATTTCGAATTGCTCGGGCTGGCCAAGAAGATCCGGCACGTTGAAGGCGACGTGCGCGATGCCGAGCGCCTCGCGCGCACGATGGCCGAAGCCAAGCCAGACATCGTGTTCCATCTCGCCGCGCAGGCGCTGGTGCGCGAAGCCTATCGCGATCCCAGCGGCACCTTCGGCACCAACGTGATGGGCGGCGTGAACGTCTGCGAGGCGGTCCGCAAGGTCGAGAGTGTCGGCACCTTGGTCTACATCACGTCGGACAAGTGCTACCGCAACGTCGACTGGGAGTGGGGCTATCGCGAGACCGACGCGCTGGGCGGGCGTGATCCCTACAGCGCCTCCAAGGGCTGCGCCGAGCTCGTGTTCGACGCCTACTGGACGTCGTTCCTTTCCAAGATCGATCGACTGAAGGCAGCCTCGACCCGCGCCGGCAACGTCATCGGCGGCGGAGATTGGGCGAAGGACCGGCTGATCCCCGATTGCATCCGGGCCCTGCGCAAGAAGGAGTCGATCGAGATCCACCATCCGGAGTCGACGCGCCCGTGGCAGCACGTGCTCGAGCCGCTGGGCGGCTATCTCCATCTGGGACGGCATCTTGGCGGCGGCAAGGGCGCCGAGTTCTGCAAGAGCTGGAATTTCGGCCCCAACAACAGCGCCAACAAGAATGTCGGCGAGGTGGTGCAGGACGTCATCCGCCTGTGGGGAAGCGGCAAGGTGAACATCCAGCGCGATCCCAATGCGCCGCACGAGGATCACTGGCTGCAGCTCAATTGCGACCGGGCGAGTCACTACCTGCATTGGAGCCCGACCTGGAACTACCCTGATTCGATCGGCGAGACCGTGGGCTGGTACCGGCGCTACGTGGAAGGGGCCGAGATCGCAGCGCTGACCGAGTCGCAGATCGAAAAGTACAACCATGCCTGGAAAGCCGCCGGTCGTGATTGACGGCGTCGTCCGCCATGCGCTGCGCCAGTTCGTGGACGAGCGCGGCCGGACAATGCACATGCTGCGGCGTGACGACCCGCACTTTGCCGCCTTCGGCGAGATCTATTTCTCGGGCGTGCATTTCGGCAAGGTGAAGGGCTGGTACCGACACCGCGAGAAGACGCTCAACTACGCGGTCCCATCGGGAGCCATCCGGGTCGTCATCTACGATGACCGTGCGGGCAGCGCGAGCTTCGGCAAGCTCGAAGAATATCGGCTCGGCGAGAGCGAAGGCGACTACGCCTTGCTCACCATCCCGCCGTTCCTGTGGTACGGCGTGCAGGGGCTGGCACCCGGCACGTCGATCATCGCGAACTGCTCGGACCTGCCGAACGATCCCGCCGAATCGGACCGCAAGCCCATCGACTCGGCCGACGTGCCGTACGCGTGGCCGACATTGTCCTGAGAGCACCGGTGGCGTCGCCGTCGAAATCGACCCGGAAGACGCGGCCGCCAAGGTCCGCTAGAAGCGCTTCATGGCAGAACCCAAGATCCTTCTGCAGACCGTCGGATCGGTCACGACGATCGTGCTGAACCGGCCCGAGGTCCGCAATGCGCTCGACAACGAGGCGGCTCATGCGCTGGCGGCGGCGCTGAAGGGATTCGAAGCCGACCACGCGGCGCGCGTCGCCGTCCTTACAGGCGCCGGTGGGGCATTCTGCGCCGGCGCCGACCTCAAGGAATTGGGTGGCGGCACCGATTACTTCCCGTGGGCGGGCAGCGACGACGGCCCGCTGAGGGAGCCGCTCGCGAAGCCCATCATCGCCGCCATCGAAGGCCATGCCTGCGCCGGTGGGCTCGGCGTGGCGCTCTTCTGCGACATCCGCATCGTCGACGAGACGGCGGTGTTCGGCGTCTTCTCGCGCCGCTGGGGCGTGCCGATGAGCGACGGCACGACGGTGCGGCTGCCGCGCATCGTGGGACAGGGTCGGGCGCTGGACATGCTGCTGACCGGCCGCGCGGTCGGCGCCGACGAAGCCATCGCCATCGGGCTTGCGACCCGCAAGGTGGCGCGCGGTACGACTCGCGGGGCGGCCGAGAAGCTTGCCGCTGAGATCGCGAACTTCCCGCCCGTCGCGATGACATCGGATCGACAGTCGGCTTATGAAAGCTTCGACCGCGACCAGCGGTCGGCAGTACAGCGGGAGATGGAGTTGTCGCTGGCGGCGCGCCGGCGGGAGGCGCAGACTGGCGCGGCGCGCTTCGCCGAGGGCGAAGGGCGACACGGCAAGTTCCCGAGATAGTCGACAACCCGCCGCGGATCCGCCTTCTTCGCCCGCGATGGTTGCATCTAGACCGGGGAGGTCGAGATGCCGAAGTGGGTTCTTGCACTCTTGGCGTTGCTGGTCGCGCCGCTGCAGGCACAGGCGTTCTGCGGCTTCTATGTCGGCAAGGCCGACTCCTCGCTGTTCAACGAATCCAGCCAGATCATTCTCGCACGCGACGGGCAGCGAACGACAATCTCGATGCGCAACGACTATCGTGGCGAACCGACGGAATTCGCCTTGGTCGTCCCCGTGCCGGTGGTTCTCAAGAAGAACGACGTCAAGGTGCTCGACCAGAAGATCTTCGAGCACCTGGACAGCTACACCGCCCCTCGCCTGGTTGAATACCGCGACGACGATCCCTGCGTAGAGAGAATTCCTCCTCCACCTCCGGCACCGGTCGCCGCCGTCGCCAGGGCCGGCACCGCGGTCGCGCCTTTGGTGAAGGTCGAGGCATTCTTCACCGTCGGCGAATACGACATCGTCATCCTGTCCGCCCAGGAGTCGGACGCGCTCGAAACCTGGCTGACGCGGAACGGCTACAACATCCCCAAAGGCGCGAGCGCGGCGCTGCGGCCCTACGTGCGGCAGGGCATGAAGTTCTTCGTCGCCAAGGTCAACCTCAAGGAGCACGCAAAGGGCGGCACGCAATTTCTCAGCCCCCTGCAATTCTCGTTCGACAGCGAGAAGTTCATGCTGCCCATGCGGCTCGGCATGTTGAACGCCAAGGGCCCGCAGGACCTGATCGTCTACACCCTGACCAGAAGCGGACGGGTCGAGGCGTCGAACTATCGCACGGTCAAGATGCCGACCGACGTGGCGCTTCCGGTCTATGTCCGCGACCAGGCGATCTTCAAGAACTTCTACAAGACCATGTTCGTGCGCCTGGCCAAGGCGGACAACTACCGCACGGTTTTCACCGAATACGCCTGGGACTCGAGCTGGTGCGACCCGTGCGCCGCCCCTCCGCCGACCGACAACGAAATCGCCGCCGCAGGCGCCGGCTGGATCGCCGACGGTCGGGGCGCGAGGGTTCGCAACGCCTCGGTCATCGTTACCCGGCTGCACCTTCGCTACACGCCCGAGAGCTTCCCGGAAGACCTCATGCTTCAGGAGACGGGCGATCGGGACAATTTTCAGGCCCGGTACATCCTGCGGCATCCCTGGAGCGGCAGCCCACTCCAGTGCGAGGCCGCCGCGACCTACTTCCAAGAGGTCAGCCAGCGCGAGGACCAGGAGGCGCGCGCGCTGGCACGACTCACCGGGTGGAACCTCAGCGATATCCGCGCCTGGCTGCCCAAACGCTCGGTGCTGAAGCCGGCGGACAAGCAGGTGCCATAGGGTGCGTGCCGCTCCAGCCAGTCTCGACGCGCGCTGGCTGCAGATCGGTGCCGTCGGCGGCCTATTGCTGTTCGGGTCGCTTCTCCGCGACTTCGAGCTTCGCTGGGAACAGTCGGCTCTGTGCTTTGCCGGCGCCATCGCCGCCCAATGGGCCTGGATGCGCGTGCTCGGGCTAAAAGATGTCGGCTACCTCAGCGCCATCGTCACGGGCATCGGACTCTCCGTGCTGGTGCGGGCCGACACGCTCTGGGTCCATCCGCTGGTCGCCGCGTTCGCCATCAGCGCCAAGTTCGTCGTGCGCATCCGCGGCAAGCACGTCTTCAACCCGGCCAATCTCGGGGTGATCGTCGCCGTGGTGTTCCTGCCTGGAGCCTGGCTGTCGCCCGGCCAATGGGGATCGGACATCGTTGCCGGCATGTGGTTCGTGGCGCTGGGCGTGACCGTCACGCTTTCGGCCAAGCGCTTCGATATCGCCTGGGCCTTTCTCGCCTGCTACGGCGCCCTGCTGCTGGGACGTGTGCTGTGGCTCGATCAGCGTTGGGCCGTCCTGCTCCACCAGCTGAGCTCGGGCGGCCTGCTGCTGTTCACGTTCTTCATGATCACCGATCCGATGACCACGCCCAACGACCGGCGCATGCGCTGGCTCTATGCGGCGCTCGTTGCGGCACTTGCCTTCAGCTGGCAATTCGTCTGGTATCGCAATGGAGGGCCGGTGTGGGCGCTGTTCCTGCTCTCGCCTCTGGTGCCTTTGCTCGACTGGTTGCGACCGGGAGCCAAGCATCAGTGGCGACTGCAGCCAGCGACCATGGCGGCCCCTGTCGCGTCCATCGCCAGGGAACTTCATGCGCGCGCTCGTGTGTCACGCCTATGGTCTCATCGACGATCTGAAAATCGAGGATGTGCCAATACCTGAACCCAAGGCAGGCGAGGTCCTGGTTCGCGTCGGCGCCGCGGGTGTGAGCTTCGCTGCGATGCTGGGCGTACAGGGCAAGCATCAGAACAAGCCGAACCTGCCCTACGTACCGGGCAACGAGCTGGCCGGACACGTGATGAAGCTCGGCCCCGGCGTCACTAACGTGGCTGTGGGAGATCGCATCGCGGTGGGCGTCAGCCAAGGCGCTTATGCCGAATACGCCACCGCGCTCGCCGTCAACGCCATCCCGATCCCCGAAACGATGCCCTACGCCCAGGCGACGAATTTCCCGACGCTCTATCCGACGGCCTACGGCGCGCTGAAGTGGAAGGCCGACATGCAGCCCCGCGAGGTGCTGCTGGTGCACGGCGCGGGCGGCGGCTCGGGTCTCACCGCCATCGAGGTCGGCAAGGCGATGGGCGCCATCGTGATCGCCTCGGCGGGTGGCAACGACAAGCTCAAGGCGGCGCTGGAGCACGGCGCCGATCACCTGATCGACTACCGCCGCGAGGACCTGCGGGCGCGCGTGCTGGAGCTGACCGACGGCCGCGGTGCCGATGTGATCTACGATCCGGTGGGCGGCTCGGCCTTCGACATCTCTCTGCGCTGCATCGCCCCGGAAGGCCGCCTTATCCCGATGGGCTTCGCCAGCGGCACCATCCCGCAGATCCCGGCCAACATCCTGCTGGTCAAGAACGTGACGGTGATCGGCTTCTACTACGGCTACTACAACGGCTGGGGCGGCAAGTCGGCGCCGACCCCGCGTGAAGCCGCGTCCCTGGCGCGGCGCCGCGCGATGGTGAGGGAGGCGCAAGACGTGCTGATCCGCTGGTTCACCGAGGACAAGCTACGCGCCACCATCGCCGGCACCTTCGACCTTGCCGACTGGATCGACGGCTTCCGGCTGATCGAACAGCGCACCGTGGTCGGCAAGGCCGTGCTGGTGCCCTAGGAAGTCGCCGCGGATGTGACATCGCCCACAGCCTTGTGCTGCGTCGCATGATAGACGTCGACGCATGGACCGCATGGCCTTTGACTGCCGCTTGCCAACGGCGCTGGATGCGATCTCGCGAGACAACTGCACCACTCCCCAGTTCGGAGGGTACGCCGAACATTTCCTCCGCGTCGATCAAGAGGGCCAGCTGTGGCGGCGGACCTGCACCGAGCAGACCGAACGCCGCTTCGACTGGTCCGGCACTCTCGAAGTCGACACCTGGGTAAGCAACGACTACGCCCGCTTCAGCATGACCTTCGACAAGGGGAAGGTGGTGGCGTTCGGCTCGCTGATGGTTGCGAGACCCGTGCACCGATCTTCAGCCACAGCGGCCGACGAGGGTCCCTTTGCGACAGCCAGTCGGCCAGCTGCAGCAGCGCGGCCCGCGTGAGCTTCAGAGGGTCGCGGAAGCTGTCGCTCCGGCCTCACGGCCATCGAAGTCGGCAAGGCGATGGGAGCTGGCTCACCGAAGACAAGCTGCGCGCCACCGTCGCCGGCACCTTGGACCTCACCGATTGGGTCGACGGCTTCCGCCTCATCGAGCGGCGCACCGTGGTCGCCAAGGCCGCGCTTGTGCCGTAGGCGCTCTTGTCAGCGCTCGCACTGCGGTGGCGGATCGTGAAGCCCTGGGTATTTGATGCTGCCAATATCGTACTCGATGATCAATTTGCCCCATTTCTCATTGCGGCAGGTTATTGAGTTAACTCTCTGTAACGATATTTGGATGGTATGAGCATCAAGGGGAGTAATAACCGGACCCGGATCATGTCCGCGACTGTACTGAAAGATCCGAGTCCGCTTGCTTCCCCCAGGTAGCGAGACGAACACACTGACCTTTGGTGAATGCCACCAGTCCGTCTCGCTGATCCTATTGCCGCGCCGTTGATAGTCGAATTGGCCTGCGTGACCCACGTTGACGCCGAGCATGGTCGCCAGATAGGGGAAAGCAGCCGCACCACCCTCCGGATTCTCCAACATCGAAAGGTACGTTGATCCAACCTGTCGACCGGCTGCCGCCACCGCACTCAAGTCCGCTACAGGCGCCATGAGCAGGGAGTCAGGATCGGGAATGTCCGAACCGTCAGGCAGGACGACGACGTTACCCAGCGATCTGTCAAATCGCAGTCCTCCTTGCCCTGTCTGGCTTGGCGACGTGTCATCGCCGCCTGGGTCCATGAGTATCGGACCTGGCGACATGGGGTCCGTCCGATTGACACCGGAAAGCCACTCGAAAGCCGAAGAAACGAGCATCGGGTCTTATTTGAACATGAGTGCGGTCTCCAACGAGGCTTGCCATCCTCGTGCACTCTACGACTAATTCTTCAGAATGTACAGCAAAACTTACTATCTCTTTAGCATAAATGATGGGCGGTTTCGCGCGAGCCATGTGGCATCGCGATTTGGAAAGCCACCAAATCCTTGTGCCAGCAGTGCTTGCACGACGTTATAGATCCCCAAAGCTGCCGCCACGGCCTTTGCCGCCGGCGAAGCGAGCCGCGCCGGCGCGCGCTTCGGTCGCCAAGGCAGGGGCCCCGCGATGGGCCTCGTTGACCAGGGCCACTGCCACGTCGAACTCCCATTGCTCGTAGGACGAGCGACGGTCCGACCGCAGGCATGTTTGCGGGAAGCGGGTGAGTTGCTGAGCCAAGACCTTCGCCTCGGCGAGCGCCTGTCCTTCCGGCACCAGACGGTTGGCGAGACCCCACATATAGGCCTCTTCGGCGCCCACTTCCCGGCCGGTCAGGATCATGTCGAGGGCACGGCTGTGGCCGATCAGCCGCGGCAGCCGCACGGTGCCGCCGTCGACCAACGGCACGCCCCAGCGTCGGCAGAACACGCCGAACTTGGCCGTCGTCGACGCGACCCGCAGGTCGCACCACAGAGCGAGCTCGAGGCCGCCCGCGACCGCGTAGCCCTCGACGGCGGCGATCACCGGCTTGGCAAGAAGATGGCGCGTCGGCCCCATCGGCCCCGGCCCTTCGGGGTTGTGTCGATTGGGCCTTCCGGCGTCGGCCGCCACCTTGAGATCGTAGCCCGCACAGAAGGTGCCGCCGCGTCCGGTGAGGATGGCGACCGACTGGCTCTCGTCGGCGTCGAACGCCAGGAACGCCTCGCGCAGCAGGACGGCGGTCTCGGGATCGACGGCATTGCGCGCTTCGGCGAATCGATCGATCGCAACGATCGTGATCGACCCTTCCCGCTCGACGACGACCTTGGGCATCTCAGCGCCCCTGCATCATGCGCAACGGCGTATAGACCAGCACTGTCTGGCCTCTTTGCGTCTTGACGGTATTGGTCGTCCGCACCAGGGCGCGTGACGGATCCTTGGACGTCGGCTTGATCTCGCTGACCTCGATTTCGACGTGAATCGTGTCACCGACGTAGGTCGGGCCCTTGATGTCGAAGCCCATCGACAGGAAGGCGAGCCCCGAGCCCTGCAAGGTGGTCGGGATCACCAGCCCCTCTGCCATGGAAAAGACCAAAGCACCCGGTACGGGATGGCCGCCGCGCATCGGGGCGTGGTGCTCGATGTATTCCTTGTTGGTGAACAACTCCTCGGAAAAGCCGCAGAGCGTCACGAAGTTCAGAAGGTCGGCTTCGAAAAGCGTGCGGCCGAACGTCTTGAAGCGGTCGCCGATCTCGAGCTCGCGCCAGTTCCAGCCTTCGCCGAGCTGCTTCACGGCCGATCCTTCAATGCGCGTGCGCGCCGGCCGCCGGCCGGGCGCCGTCGCGCAGCACGTAGAGCCGGCTGCAATAGGGGCATTCGATGCGCCCTTCTTTGCCCAGGCTGAGATAGACTTTAGGGTGCCCTAGTGGGCCGCCACCGCCATCGCAGGCGACGCGGTCAGTATCGACGGTGATGACTTCAAAAGGCTCGGTCACGAACTCCCTCCTCTCGCGGCGACTGATGATAGCCGCCGCCCTGTTGCCGGTCATGCTCTCGGCGTGCGATCCCACGGTCATTCCGGCGGGCAAGCCGGTCGGCACGCCGTCGCTTACCGCGGACCGTTATGTCGCAGCCGACGGCACGGCGCTACCGCTCGCCGAATGGCCTGCGGCAAACGGACCGCCACAGGCCATCGTCCTCGCCCTGCACGGCTTCGGCGACTATCGCAACGGGTTCGAGGAGCCGGCCAAGGTCTGGGCGAAGGACGGCATCACGACCTACGCCTATGACCAGCGAGGCTTCGGCGGCAGCCCGACGCGCGGCCGCTGGGCGGGCACCCAGGCGCTGGCGGACGACGCCAGAACGATGGCCGTGCTGCTGCGCAAGAAGTATCCCGACGTGCCGATCTACCTCGCAGGGGAAAGCATGGGCGGCGCCGTCGCGCTGGTGGCCGCCGATCAAGGCGCCGACGTCGATGGGCTGATCCTGGTGGCGCCGGCGTTGCGCTCGCGCAAGACGTTCGGACCCGTGTTGAGCGGTGCGCTGTGGTTCGGCGCGCATACCATCCCGTGGTTTCCCGACGGGCCGACCTCGATCGATTTCCAGCCGACCGACAATCCCAAGACCATCGACAAGATCCGCAAGGACAAGATGTGGCTGCGCAACGCCCGCCTCGACATGGCCTATGGGCTGGTCGACCTGATGGACGATGCCTGCGCCGCCGCCCCGCGCATCGACAAGCCCTACATCATGATGCACGGAATGGGGGACAAGATCGTGCCGCAGGGGCCGGTGAAGGCGGCGATCGAAGTGATGCCGCCGCGCCAGGACTCCAAGCTGGCGTTCTACAAGAACGGCTATCACATGCTGAT
This sequence comes from Alphaproteobacteria bacterium, assembly GCA_019235415.1. GTDB lineage: Bacteria > Pseudomonadota > Alphaproteobacteria > Reyranellales > Reyranellaceae > Reyranella. The sequence goes on along the minus strand of JAFAKN010000410.1, from coordinate 13,814 downwards.
GCGCGACAAGGAAGGCTCCAAGGTCGCGGCGGACGTGGTTGCGTGGATGGACGATCACCGGGCCGCGCTGCCGTCGGGCGCCGACGCGCAGCAATCCCAGCCGGAGATCGCCGCCCTGTGGGGTTCCAAGCGCGGCCGGCCGGAGTAGCTAACTGCAGCGGACCACGGTCGAGGCCGGGCCGCGCACCTGCGTCATGTCGCCACGCGTCGGCATGTTGGTCATGGTGATCACGGTGTAATTGCCGCCGTTGCACATCGCCATGGCGCGCGTCTGGCAGCCGCCCGGCGTATCGCACTGGATGGATATGGCCGGCTTGCCGTCGGACCAGGTGACCGTGGTTGCGGTGCTGCGGGTTTCCTCGTCCCGGCCGGGCGAGCTCTTGGGATCGCTGCATGCCACGGCCAAAGCCGCGATGCCGTAAGCCATTCCCCAGCGAATAGCCGATTGGGCCGTCATGCCTGCTCCCCGATGTTCGCGACCGACACTACATCGCGCGCCCAGGGTCGTATAGTCGCCGTATAGTCTTCGCCCACAATGGCCCCGAAAGAGAGAAACGCGATGAGCCGGCGGCTCGTCTGCCTGATGCTGCTAACGACGTTGGCGTGCTGCACGGAGACAGCGTCTCCGTCGGCGCCGACCACAGAGGCTCAACGGACAGACCCCAAGCTGGCCGCTCGTTGCGCAGAGCTCGGCGCCATCTTCGACCAGTACAACACGCGGCGCAGCGAGGGGTCGGGCGGCCCGGACCTCGAACGCGTGGGCGCCGGCCTGGACTGCCAGAAAGGTCGCTACGCCCAAGGCATTGCCACTCTGGAGGAGCTTCTGCGGCGCAACCGCACGCCTTACCCACCGGCCTGACGTTACTCGACGACAGCCGTTGCTTCGATCTCGACGAGGAGGCTCGGCACGGCCAGCGCGCTGACCGCGACCAGCGTCGAGGTGACCGTCGTACCCTTGAGCGCTTTCGCGAGCGCCGTGCTGACGGCGCCCATGTCGCGGATGTCGGTGACGAAGATCGCAAGCCGCGTCAGATCCGCCAGGCGAGCACCGGCCGACTTCAGCGCCGCCTCGATCTTGCGCATGGTGACCGTGGTCTGCTCGGCGGCGTCCTTGCCGCGCACCTTGCCTTTGGCATCGAGCGAGGTGGTTCCCGACACGAACACGAACGGCCCGCTGCGGATGGTACGGACGTAAAACGGCACGATCTCGGTGCCGTCGGGAAAGACTTTCTTCGCCATGGCCTGCCCCCGTTGCGCTATGGAGACAGTAGGCGCGACCGCAGGCGCTTGCAAAAGAAGGAGGCCAGAGGAGGAGACATGTCCCTCGATCGCTATCGTTCGGCCATCGTGACCGGCGCCAGCCGCGGCATCGGCGCGGCGATCGTGCGTCAGCTCTGCACCAGCGGGATCGACGTGTTCGCGATCGCGCGCTCGGCCGACGACCTGACGGCGCTGGCCGGCGAGACCGGCTGCCAGCCCTTTGCGCTCGACATCTCGCGACGCGACGCGGTGATGAGCGCCCTGCCCGGCCTCAACGCCGACATCCTGGTCAACAACGCCTCGGCCCTGGCGCACTCGAGCGCTGCGTGGGACGCGGCACCGGACGAGATCGACGCGCTGATGGAGGTCAACATCAAGGGCGCGCTCAATTGCCTGGCGGCCACGGTGCCCGGCATGAAGGCGCGCGGGCAAGGTCACATCGTCAACCTGGGCTCGATGGCGGGTGCCTGGACGCTGCCCGGCATGCCGGTCTACGCCATGACCAAGGCGGCGATTCACAACCTCAGCCACACGCTCCGGCTCGACCTGCACGGCAGCGGCGTGCGGGTGAGCGAGATTGCGCCCGGCCGTGTCGAGACCGGCGCGCATCTGGCGTTGCTCGACGATCCGGAGGAAGGCCGGCGCCGCTTCTACGAGGGCTTCGACAGCCTGCAGCCTGACGACGTGGCCGAGGCCGTCATGTTCGTTCTCGGCGCGCCGCAGCGCATGGACGTGAGCTACATGGAGATCGTGCCGACCGACCAGTCCTACGGCGGGTCGCAGTTTCATCGGAGAGCGCCTTGAGTCTGAAAAACCTTGCGGCAATTCTCGACCCCACCGCGCCCGACGACCGGCCGCTGATCATCCAGCTCTCGCCCGCGGGCGACGAGGAGTTGCGGCTGAGCTACGGTGAGGGCCGCCGGCGGATCGCCAACCTCGCCCGTGGCCTTCTGAAGCACGGTCTGCGGCGTGGCGAGGCGGTCGCCATCGTGGCTGCCAACAGCGCCGACTACCTGCTGCTCTACATGGCAACCATGGCTGCCGGCCTGGTGTCGGTCTGCGTCAATCACAAGCTGCCGCGCGAGACGGTGGCGCACATCATGACGGACTCGACCGTCAAGCTCGCCGTAGCGGACGCCGAGCGAGCGCCGCTGGTGAGCGAGCTCGTGCCGACGGTGCACCTCGAAGAGCTTGACGCGCTGATCGACCCCGGGCCGTTCCAGGCGGTCGACATGAAGCCCGAGGAAGTGGCTATGGTTCTCTACACCTCGGGCTCGACCGGCCTGCCCAAAGGCGTGCCGCTGACGCACGGCGGCTACATCTGGGCGACGACCGCGACGCCCGAGCAGCGGCCCGGTATCGAAGGCCGGAAGGCGATCATCGCCGCGCCGTTGTTCCACATGAACGGCCTGTTCAGCGCCAAGCTCGTCATGCTGAACGGCGGCACGATCGTGCTGATGACCGGCTTCACGGCCAAGGGCTATATCCGTGCCATCGACCGGCTGCGCATCGACATGGTGACCTCGGTGCCGACCATGCTGGCGCTGGTGATGCGCGAGACCGAGGCGCTCGCCGAGGCCGACTTGAGCTGCGTAACGATCGCAGTCACCGGCTCGGCGCCCTCGACGCCCGAGTTCTTCGAGCAAATGCACCGGCTGTTCCCCAAGGCAGAAACTGCCAACAGCTGGGGCACGACCGAATCCGGACCGATCGCCTTCGGCCCTCATCCCGACGGTATTGCAAAGCCCGCCGGCGCCCTCGGCTATCCGCGCAAGGGCCTCGAGCTCAGACTGGTCGATGGCGACGCCGACCAGGGCGTGCTGCACATCCGCACGCCTGCCCTGATGACCGGCTACCTGAATCGCGAGGCCGACACGAAGAAGCGCCTGATCGACGGTTGGTACGACACCGGCGACGTCATGCGCCGCGACGCCCGCGGGTTCTACTTTTTCGTGGGGCGCGCCGACGACATGTTCCAATGCGGCGGCGAGAACGTCTATCCCGGCGAGGTCGAGAAACTCTTGGGCCGCCATCCGGATGTGGCGCAAGTTTGCGTCGTGCCGGTGCGGGACGAGATCAAGTACCAGCTGCCGGTCGCCTTCGTGGTGCCGCGCCCGGGTGTGCGGCCGAGCGAGGACGCCCTGCGCCGCTTCGCGCTAGACAATGGGCCGGCCTATGCCCATCCGCGCGCCGTCTGGTTCGTCGACGAGTTGCCGCTGGCCGGCACCAACAAGATCGATCGCAAGGCGCTGGTCAACCGCGCCGCAGCCACTTTTGCGCGCGACGCGGAAAGGCGGGTGTGAGCGCAGCTGGCCCCGCCCTCCGTTGCGCGGACCGGTCGCCTCCGTTATGGTCCGGCCGTCGCGGACCCGTAGCTCAGCTGGATAGAGCGCTGCCCTCCGAAGGCAGAGGTCGTGAGTTCGAATCTCGCCGGGTCCGCCAGCAATTTCAAGCGCTTAGACGGACTGCGTTCCAGGCCCACCAGCGCAGCGACACGGGGCTAAGCGCGGCGCGCGAGCACTTGATACTGGGTACCGAGCGGCGCACGGAACAGCAAATCCTCGAGTTTGCGGATCATCCGCAGGGCACGCGGAAAGATGAAGCGGAAGTCGGTGCAGACGATCTCGAAGCCACCCGCACGCAGCAACTTTCGCGTCTCAGGCGCCGATAGCGTGATCGCATCCTTGTCGAACTCGCACTGCGACATCACGTAGAGGGTAGCGGGATTCCACGGATTGTTTTCCCACAGCGAGAACAAGCCATTGGGCTTCAGTGACTCGCGCACTATCGCGACGGCACGTGCGCGCTCGGCAAGCGGGATATGGTGGAACACGCCGTTGCAGTATGCGAGGTCTTGGTCTCCCGCTGGCCAGTAGACATCGAGGTGCGTATACGTTGTGCTTTCGCTGGCGTGGCGTTCTCGCGCGACTGCAAGCGATTCGTCGGAAACATCGACACCAACTGCCGTGCGCGCGCCGAGGCCTTCCCTGAGCAAAGGCACGGTGAAGCCGTCGCCGCAGCCAAAATCGAGCACGCTCGCGGGCTTGAAATGAAGCTCACCCAGGCGGCGTGACAGCCAACCAATCCGACCGCGCGCGAAGTAGTCGCGGCCTTCACCTGACGCTGCAAGAGACCTCGCAAGCGCCTGATCGTACGCGGTGGCGTACGAATCGAAAAGCGGTTCAGCCATGGCTTCTTGTGGACGTCGTAAGGGCTCAATGCCCTCCCGCCCCGGAAGTTGCCGAGTTTGGACGGCATTCCATCGCATTTCACAGCAGCTTCGCTGTAAGGCCTCGACGACAGCCTGCGCACTGCTCCCGTCAATGGGGCGCGGGCCAGAAGTTACACAAGAATACACTTTTCGGTCGCTGCTTCCGGCGTCGCATCCGCTAACCTTGCTGTATGGGCGAAGGAACGTTGTCTCCATCATCGAAGTCCAACGTCGGCATCGGATCGTCCGGTTCCGCTCGCGCGATGCCGCATCTCCTGGTCGTCGACGACGACCGAGAGACCTGCAATCTTTTGTCGAAACTCTTGACGCGGCACGGCTATCGCGTCTCGGTCGCCTCCGACGGCCGAGCCATGATGCGGGCATTGGAAACATCTCGAGTCAATCTCATCATTCTTGATCTCATGCTACCGGGCGAAGATGGCTTGAGCTTGTGCCGACGGTTGCGGGCGGAGAGCACTGTTCCGATCATCATGCTCACCGCAATCGGCGAGGAGACAGACCGGATCATCGGCCTCGAAATGGGTGCCGATGATTACCTTCCCAAGGCTGCCAACCCGCGCGAACTGCTCGCCCGGATTCGCGCTGTCCTCCGCCGGGCTGGCGCACCCGAAATCAACCTCGACACCTCGCGAAATCGCGTCCTGGAATTTGCCGGATGGCGCCTTGACGTGACGCAGCGTCAGCTTGTGTCGCCGGATAGCGCTCTCGTTTCCTTGCGTGCCAGTGAGTTCGAGCTGCTTTTGGCGCTCGCAGAGCGACCGCAGCGCGTTCTGACGCGCGATCAGTTGCTCGACCTCGCGCGAGGTCGGTCCGCCAGCAGCTTCGACCGCAGCATCGACATTCTGATAAGCCGCCTGCGCCGAAAAATCGAGGCCGATCCGAAGGAACCGGCCTTGATCAGGACCGTGCGAAACGGAGGTTATGTCCTTTCCGTAGCCGTTCGCGTCATTGGGGAGGATTCATGAGGCCCTGGTGTCTCAACACGATAGCCGCTCGAATGGCGCTCACCATCATCCTTGCCATAATCCTCGGCCTCGCGCTGGAAGTCGTTCTCGGCTTCAGCGTCGCGTATTTTGCGTCGCGCCCTGGCACTCACGTCATTCTTTCGCGTTCGGGGGGCTTCATCTTCAATAGCCGCCGAGAGCCCATCTTCATCTTTTCGACAGGCGCCAGTCCGGAGATCCTCGCAACTCGCATCGCCGCGGCCGCAAAACTGATGGCATCCGCGCCGGAGGGTGACTTGGCGAATATTGTCGCGACTGCCACCCGGCCCAACTTGCAGCTCGCTCTGGTCGGGGCACCATTCGGCGGACTGAACGATGGTCGCGACGACCATCTCGATCTTCTCCGTCGTCTAATCGAATTCGAGCTCGATGCCCCGGACCGCAGCGTCATCGTCACCACCGACCGGCGGACCTGTGCAGGCGGCAGTGCCGCGACTAGGAGCCCAGGAGACGCGCCGCAACCGTGCGCCTTGCTCGTGGAGATTTCTTTGCCGGACGGGCGGTGGCTCGTTATCACGGTTCCAGACTATGCGACCCCCGCGGTCTCCCTACCGCGTCTCATGCTCGTGGTAAGTCCGCTCTTCGTATTGATCGGGCTGCTGTCCGTGCTCGCTGCGCGACGGCTTGCTGCTCCGATTCGGAATTTTGCAGCGGCGGCGGAGCGGCTTGGCGTCGACAGCAGCGCGCCGCCGCTGCCGGAGCTTGGACCACACGAGCTGCGTGCGGCGACACGCGCCTTCAACCGCATGCAGGAAAGGCTGCGACGTTTTGTCGAGGATCGGACGACGATGCTGGCAGTGATGTCACACGATTTGCGCACGCCGCTCAACCGGTTGCGATTGAGGGCCGAGTTCATCGATGACGAGGAGCAGCAACGAAAGATGTTTGGCGACCTCGAAGCGATGAATACCATGATCGACGCCACGCTCGATTTTGCGCGGGATGACGTGAAGCGCGAGCCACGCCGGTTGCTCGATCTCGGCATCCTGATCGAGGATATCTGCGAGGATGCGGTCGACGCGGGAGCTTCGGTCACCTACTCGGGGCCACGCGGCGTCAACATCTGCTGTCGGCCGACCGCGGTGTGCCGTATCGTCGCCAATCTCGTCGACAACGCCGTCAGATACGGTGGCACCGCCCGCGTCGATCTCGCACGCAAGCCGGGAGGTGTCGTCGTCACCATCGATGACGACGGGCCGGGCATTCCGATCGATGAGCATGAAAAGGTATTTGCGCCCTTCTACCAGTTGGATCGCTCGCGCAACCGCGACGCGGGCGGCGTCGGTCTCGGCCTCAGCGTCGCGCGAACCATCGCGCGAGAGCATGGCGGAGACGTAACGTTGGCGAACCGTGCGGGCGGCGGCTTCCGCGCTCGAGTAAAGCTGCCACTTTAAGGCCTATTCCCGACGACAACCTTTCCGGGAGAAAGTTGTAATCTTCGGTAAGCTCCCTACTCCTGGAATATGCAGCGTTACAATCTGACCGCCGCTTGAAATCGACAGAATACCAAAAGGGATGACACTCCAATGGTTCGCATGACGCAACCTTGAGAGAACCAACATGAACACACGAAGTGTCGCCCTTTTTATTATCGTGCTGGTGCTCGGCCTCGCCCTGGCCGCCTGCGCTCGAACCGACACCGTCCATCTCAGGAACCCGCAGACCGGCCAGGAGGTAACCTGCGGCCCCTATCCATTCTATGCGCTACGGGCATCGGCCAGTGCTCAGCTCGAATCACAGTGCATTCAGGATTTCGAAAAACAGGGTTTCCTGCGCCTGGCTAAAGCCGATTGAGGTAGCACTAGCGGGTGAACGATGTTGGCACGTCGTTGACACGCAGCGGATGGTGGAACCAAGTTCCGGTGACGGGCCAACGGGCTGGCCGCTAAGTCTCTGAAGGGGGAAACACCATGGGTCAGGGTTCCGGCATTCGCGAGGTCGCGTGGATCGATATCGCCGGCGGCGGCCAGGTCGTCCTGGACGGCAACTACGCCTATGTCGGCCACATGCAGCCGCCGCACGGGACTTCGGTCCTGGACGTCGCAGATCCGGCGCATCCGAAGGTCGTCGCCTCGATCGACATTCCGCCGGGGCTGCATTCCCACAAGGTTCGGGTGGCGAACGACGTCATGGTGGTGAATCGCGAGCGCACGCGGGGCGACAAGCCGGCTGATGATTTCGTCGGGCTGCGCATCTTCGACGTCAGCCGACCGAACGATCCGCGCGACATCTGCCATTGGCAGTGCGCCGGAATGGGTGTGCACCGTTTCACGTTCGATGGCCGCTACGCCTACATCTCCACGGAGCAAGAGGGTTATGTCGGCACCATCGTCATGATCCTGGACCTGAAGGACCCGTCCAGGCCGCAAGAGGTCGGCCGCTGGTGGATGGAAGGGCAGTGGACCGCGGGTGGCGAAACACCGAGTTGGAAGGCGAAGAACCACCGCTGTCACCATCCGATCCGGCGCGGCGATCGTTTGTATGTCAGCTACTGGTACGGCGGCGGCGTCATCCTCGACATCAGCGACATGACCAAGCCGAAGCTGATCGCTCACCTCGACTGGAGTCCGCCGTTCGGCTGGCCCACGCACAGCCTGGTTCCGATCGACGTGCCGATCGCCGGCCATCGCTGGATGCTGGTCGCCGACGAGCACGTGCAGCCCCTGGATCCCAAGCTCTCGCCGGAGCTGCCGGCGGCGCTTTGGATGGTGAACATCACCGACGAGACCCGCCCGATACCGGTCAGCTGCTTTCAGTTGCCGGAGTTGGTCGGGACCGAGACGCCCTTGATGACGGCGTGCCATCAGCCCGTCGAAACGATCATCGGCAACGAGGTTCCCGCCGCCTGGTTCGCCAACGGGCTCAGGGTGATCGACATCGCCAATCCGCTGTCGATGAAGCAGGCCGCCTGGTGGATGCCGGACGTGCCGGCGGGAGCCCAGCGCGTCTGCAGCAACGACGTCTACGTCGACCATCGAGGCTTGATCTACCTGATCGATCGCAATCGAGGCCTGTCGATCCTCGAGCGCGTGTAGCACTCCTCCACCACCAAGCCGCTCGACCCGATCTGCGCCGCCTTCACTCCTGACAACACGTTGTCAGGAGGGTTCCCCTAGCTTGGAGGCAAGCAAAGGAGAGCCCGCAATGATCGAGATGACAAAACCTGTCGTGCCGGCGTTTGCCAAGTTCGCCGAGCGCATTTCCGTGCCGTTTTCGCCAGTCGTTCGCGCCGGCGACTGGGTCTATGTCTCGGGCCTGGCGCCCATCAATCCGGAGACCGGCGGTTACGATATCCTGCCGATCGACCAGCAAGCGCGCCGTATCCTGGAGCATCTGAAAGCCTGCCTCGAGGCGGCAGGCTCGGGCCTCGACCGGGTCGTGAAATGCAACGTCTATTGCTCGAACCCGTCCTACTTCTCGGTGATCAACACGGTCTATGCCGAGTACTTCGAAGCCTACAAGCCGGCACGGATTTTCCTGTGCCAGGCCGGCTGGTTCGGTCCATTCGACATGGAGATCGACTGCGTCGCGCTCGCGAGGTAGGGCGACCGCATCGGGAGATCAGGTCGCGGCTGCTGCGATGGCGCGGCCTACGGCCGCCAACACCGCATTCTGCCGCGCCGGATCGACCGTTGCGCCCGTCAGGTAGGCGGCCACGACCAATGGAGCGCGATTGTCCGGCCAGATCACGGCGATATCGTTCGACGTGCCGCGCGCGCCGGTGCCTGTCTTGTCGCCGACCCGCCAGGAGGATGGCAGTCCGGCGCGCAGGCGCGCATCGCCGGTCTTGTTGGCGACGAGCCAGGCAACGAGCTGTGTCCGCGATGCCGACGACAGCGCTTCGCCCACCGCCACGGCGCTCAGCGTGGACGCCATCGCGTCAGGAGTCGTCGTATCGCGTGGATCTCCCGGTAACGCCTCGTTGAGCTCGGGCTCGATGCGATCGAGGCGGGTCACGCCGTCGCCGATCGCCCTCAGGAAGGTGGTCAGCGCCGCCGGGCCACCGATCGACGCCAGCAGAAGATTGGCCGCCGTGTTGTCGCTGAGCGTCACGGCCGCATCGCACAGCTCGGCGATCGACATGCCCTCGCTGCCGACGTGGCTCTTGGTCACTGGCGCATAGGCGAGGATCGCCTCGGCGCCGAAACGAACGCGCCGCGCGAGCTGTTCCTGCCCGTCGTCGACGCGACGCAGCACCGCCGCGGCGAGCACGGCCTTGAAGGTGCTGCACATGGGAAAGCGCTGGTCGTTGCGATAGCCGGAGCGGGAACGGTCCTTCGTGTCGAGCAGCGTCACGCCCAGGCGACCGCCGCTTTCGCTTTCGAGGCGCCGCAGCTCGCCAACCTGCGCGCCGTCGGCGAATGCCGCCTTGGTCGCGCCCCAAAGGGGAAGTCCGGTCAAGACCGGCGATGTCGCCAAAAGGTATTTCCGTCTGCCAATCATGCGATCGTCCTCCGTCACGCGGACGATTCGCATCACCTCGTTGCGCCGACAATCAATGTCTCGTGAGACGAGGCATAAGGCAAGCTTGGAGCGATCAATGAGCCGCTCGCTGCGTCTGTCGCAACTCCCTCTTAACGCCCTGCGGGCGTTCGAAGCCTCCGCGCGGCATCTCAGCTTCACGCGCGCCGGCCTCGAACTACGCGTGACCCAGGCCGCCGTCAGCCAGCAGGTCAAGGCCCTGGAAGGCAGCCTCGGTGCGGAGCTGTTCCGCCGGCTGCCGCGCGGCCTTGCCCTGACCGACGAAGGCCAGGCGCTGCTGCCGGCCGTGGCCGAGACGTTCGGCCGCCTGAAGGAAACCCTGGAACGCTTCAAGGACGGCGACTTCACCCACGCCGTGACCGTTGGCGTCGTCGGCACTTTCGCGACCGGTTGGCTGCTGCCGCACCTCGCCTCCTTCGCCAAGGCTCATCCGCGAATCGACGTACGCATCCTGACCAATAACAACCGGGTCGATATCGCCGGTGAAGGGCTGGACTACGCCATCCGGTTCGGCGACGGATCCTGGCATGCCACGCAATCGACGCATCTTCTTACGCCGCCGCTGACGCCGCTCTGCGCACCGGCGCTCGCCCCGAAGCTGCGCAGGCCGGCCGACCTGAAACAGGTGACGCTGCTGCGGTCCTACCGGCCAGACGAATGGGCGAGGTGGTTCGAGACGGCGCGATGCCCCCTTCCCCACATCAAGGGGCCGATCTTCGATTCCTCGATCACGATGGCGCAGGCCGCCACGCAGGGCGCCGGCGTCGCCTTGCTGCCCGCGCGGATGTTCGCCGAGGAGATCCGCCGCAAGAGGCTGATGCAGCCGTTCGATACCGAAGTCGTGCTGGGCGCCTACTGGCTGACGTCGCTGCGGTCGAAGCGGCCGACGCCGGCCATGCAGTCGTTCAAGACCTGGCTGACGCGGGAAATCGGTGAAGTGGCCAGGTGATCAATACCCTGCGGGCGCCGCACCGACTGGACCGCGCCCGGCTCTTTCAGGCCCCACGGATTGCCCACTGTTGCATGGCCATGGTCTCCTTGCCGGCTGCCGGGCATGTACCCCAGCCTTGAGTTTCCCATCTCTTGAGGTTTGGAACGGCGTTGTAGGTCGGACCGACGCGATCGTGGCCTGTTGCGAGATGGTGAGCTCCATTTCAAATCAACAGCGGAAACGCCAATATCGCAATGGCCACGGGCTCTTGTTCGGCGTGCCGTCCTTAGCTACCGGTCCGGCGTGTAGTGGCGCAGCCCCGGATCGAAGTCACGATCGTCGGTCTGACAGCCGAAGATCAGCTCGAAGGGTGCCTCTCCGCTGCAGTCCACCCCGGCATTGCCGCGGGGGCCGAGCTCCAGGTCCTCCAGCAGCAGGACCACGTGTCGGCGTCTGCCAGTGAAGGCCAGTGTCGGTTCGCTGTCGCCGGCGGCAGGGAAGTCGGCCCGGCTGCCGACATGGCGCACCGCGGCAGCACCGTTCGCATGGTCGGGCACAGAAGCGCTTTGCGACAGCGCGTAGGGACTGCTGAGAGCAAGTAGCAGGCCACCCAGGACGGTTGTCCGCAGCATCGTCAGGCTCCGTTGCGGCACGCTTTCAACGAACGGATGATGCGAGCGGTAGTTGCGCCTCTGTGCACATGTGCGCGCAGGTTCGCTCGCGAGCGGGGCGACGGGGCGACGTCCCGGGCGAGGAGCGCCGCAAAGCGGCCCAGCTGCACGCGCAGTGGGCCCAGATATGTGGCCTCGGCCACATCCCCTCCCGGCCCATTTGCTCGACAACTGCGCTATTGTATTCGCCAAGGCTGGCGCGGCGGCCGGCTAAACGGCACCCCCCGCCCGGATGAGGCATGTCATGCGCGTACGCATTGGCCCGACGCTGAAGGTTGGTTCGCTTCTCGCTCTGCTCGCGACGCTCGGGGGGTGCGCAGTCGCCTATGGCACGGCGTCTCCCGCAGAGGTGACGCAGTTGCGCGACCAGCGCGACGCCTGCCTGGCCCAGAATGCGATCCGGCTCGACGACTATCGCTCCGATGCCGCGACCGTCGGCCGGGCCGTGGTGGCCGCCTGCAGTCCGCAGAACGACGCGCTGATCCGGGCGATTGCCGGACCTGACGGCTACCGCGAGTCGGAGATCGCGCGCCAGATCCAGCAGAACAGCCAGGAAGCCGCCACCCAATACGTGCTGTCGCATCGCGCCGCGATGTCGGTGCGCCGATAAAGGCCGTTCACTCCGGCCCGACGCTTGCTCACCGGTCCTGCGTGTAGGTGATTGGCACGATGAATGTTGCGCTGTCGACGGCGGCGTCGCTGGGAAACGGCGGGAAGGGCGACGCGCGCCGGATGGTCTCGATGACGTTGTGGTCGAGGTCGGCAAAGCCGCTGGAGCGGGCGACGCCGCAGTCGATCAAGCGGCCGTCGCGGGCAAGCGTGATGCGCGCGACCACGACACCCTGCTCGCTCTGCTGACCGGCGGACTGATAGAAGCGGCCAGCAGACAGCTTGCGCACGATCTGCCAGAGATAGTCTTGCTGGGCGCGCCGATCGCTGAACTCGTTGACCGCCTTGTTGGCAGGCGAGGCGGAATGCCAGGCACGGCTCTGGGAATCGTCGGCGGGCTCTTGTTGCGGCGCGCGCCTCGGCTTGGCCTGGCGAACCGGTTGTGGCGGCGCCGGCGCCTGCGCGCGTTGCTCGACGATGGGCGCCTTGGGCGTGGCGGGCGGCGCGGTCATCGCGAACTCGCGGCCGGTGACGCGCGGCGGCGCGTCCAGCGCAGGCAAGCTGTCCTCCAGCCGCGGGCCGGGCCCGGCCGCCGGCGCGTTGCGGGCGAACTCGAGGGCTTCGACCGCGGGCGGCGGCTCCGTTGCGGGAAGCATTTGCGCGATGTCCGGTTCGCGCGGCACGGGCGGCGGCGCGGCTGCTGCGTCGGGACGACCAAGCTGCGGCGCAGTCTCCTCCGGCTCAGCCGAACCTGGATCGAGGTTTCGTGCGGCCTGTTCGGCCGCGCCGGTTGGCGCCGCCGGAGCTGGCCCTTCGGTCGGGCGCGCCGGCGGCTCGAGCGTGACCTCGATCGCCTGCTGGCTGATGTTGGCGGGCTCCAGCGGCGCATCGGGCAGCACCGCCAGGACGATACCGACATGCAGGACGGCGGATGTCAGCAGGGCAACCGGAAACAGGCGGCCATCGGCGCTCAACGGCACACCTCGAGCGGCAGGTGCTGGGTATAGGCCGCGGTCAAGCAGTCGGCCTTGCTCCTGAACAGCTCACGCCGAAAATAGATGGCGCGCGTCGAGAAGGGCCTCGCCAAGTCGCGCCGTTGCGATTCGAAGCCTCCAGCAGCCGTGCCGCCGCCTCCCGCTGCGGCTGCGCCGCTGCCAACACCGGCCGCTCCCACGCCCGAGGCGCTCGGCGAACCGAGGTTCGACGCGCCGGTTCCACCCCCGCCTCCAAAGCCCTGGCTTGCACTGCCGTTGCCCGTGCTCACCGCACCCGAGCTGCCGGCGGGGGAAGCGCCGCCGGCCGCGCCGACGCCGCCGGCGCCCACGCCTGTCGCAGCGCCGCCCGCGGCGCCACCGCCAACTCCAGAGCTGCCTCCCCCTGCCGAGCCGCCGCCACTGGCACCGCCGCCAACTCCAGAGCTGCCTCCCCCCGCCGAGCCGCCGCCACTGGCACCACCGCCAACTCCAGAGCTACCTCCCCCTGCCGAGCCGCCGCCACTGGCACCGCCGCCGCCACCATTTCCGTTGCCGCCTGCGTTGCCGCCGCCTCCGGCTCCAGCGCCGCCACCCCCTCCGTTTCCGTTGCCGCCTGCGTTGCCGCCTCCCGCTCCGGCGCCGCCGCCTGCT
>JAFAKN010000239.1 GCA_019235415.1 Alphaproteobacteria bacterium | reverse complement strand
GAGAATTCCTACAAGTACCTCGACCTGGTGGTGGGCAAGGACGTGCAGGAGGCGCTGATGAAGCCGCCCTACAACTTCCTGCCGGTCAACAAGGACGTGCCGCTGGCGGCCGACCTGCCGATGAAGAGCCTCGACGAGATGACCAAGTACGTCAATCACGACTGGGCCAAGATCAACCCGCTGCGCGCCGCCTGGATCGAGAAGTTCAACAAGGAAATGGCCAAGTGATTCCTTCACCTCCCCATCGCGGAACCCGCGATGGGGAGGTGGTCGCGCAGCGGCCCTGCCTTCGCCGAAGCGAAGCCGCTGCGGCTTCGCGCAGGCAGGCGGAGGGGTCATGAGTGTCAGTTCGAAAGCCATGACCCCTCCGTCGTCGTATGACGACGCCACCTCCCCACTTCGTGGGGAGGGATGGTTCAAATGGTCCGAATGGCAGCTGGCGCTGCCGTTGGCGCTCGCCTTCGCGGCGCTGTTCCTCGCCCCGCTGGCGATGCTGGTCGCGGTGAGCTTCTTCGCCGACGACAAGTTCCAGCAGGCGGGCTTCGGCAGCTGGGTGAAATTCTTCACCGACCCGTTCAGCTACAAGATCATCGCCGACACCCTGCTGCTCGGCGTCAAGACCGTGGGCGCCACCATTCTCGTCGGCTATCCGCTGGCGCTGGTCTATCTCGACCTGCCGGCGCGGCTGCAGAAGGTCCTGCTGTTCATCATCGTCCTGCCGCTCTTGCTGTCGGTCGTGGTGCGCACCTTCGCCTGGATCGTGGTGCTGGGCCGCGAAGGGCTCTTGAACAGCCTGCTGCTCTCGCTCGGGCTCATCTCCGAGCCGCTGAAACTCCTGCAGACCGAGCTCGGGCTGGTGATCGCCCTCACCCAGATCGAGATGCCGCTGATGCTGCTGCCGTTGATCAGCGTCATGTCGCGCCTCGATCCCAACCTGCGCGACGCCTCCGCGGCGCTGGGCGCCTCGCGCTGGCGCACGCTCTTCAAGGTGATCGTGCCGCTCAGCATGCCGGGCCTGATCGCCGGCTGCCTCTTGGTGTTCGCCAGCTCCACTACCGCCTTCATCTCGCAGACCGTGATCGGCGGCGTGCGGCTGATCTACCTGCCGCTGGTCATCTGGCAGCAGGGCCTGGTGGTCTACCACTGGCCGTTGGCCGCGGTGGTGTCGTTGGCGCTGGTCGTGTCGGTCCTGTCGGTGATCGCCGCCCTCTCCTGGCTCAACCGCCGCTCCAGCGGGCACCTCCATGGCTAGGCGCCGCAGCTTCGCCGATCTCTCCTATGCGCTGGTGATCGGCGCCATCGCGCTCGTTGCCGTGCTGATCATCGTCACGCCGGTGATCGTCGTGCTGATGACCTCGTTCACCGAGAACCGCACCCTGAAATTCCCGCCCACCGGCTTCTCCCTGCAATGGTACGCCCAGCTGTTCGATCCGGTGGCCTCGCGGCCGATCCAGCGCGCCGCGTCGAACTCGGTCGAGATCGCCTGCTTCTCGACCTTGCTCGGCGTCGTGCTGGCGACCGGCGCGTCGCTCGGCCTGTCGCGCAGCCGTTCGCGCCTCGCCCGCGCCGCCGACAGCTTCTTCATGTCGCCGCTGGTGCTGCCCGGCATCACCTACGGCCTGGCGGCCCTGGTCTACTTCTCGCTGCTGGGTTTCAGCCCGTCGCTGAACCTGATCGTCGCGGGCCACCTCATCGTCACCATGCCGTTCATCCTGCGAACGACGACGGCCAGCCTGACGCAGCTCGATCCTGCCCTGCTCGACTCCTCGGCGAGCCTCGGCGCCTCGTGGCCTTACACCTTGCGTCGCGTCACCCTGCCCTTGATCGCGCCCGGCATCGCCGCCGGCGCCTTCCTCGCCTTCATGGCCTCGATCGACAACGTGCCGGTCTCGCTGTTCCTGTCCAACGCCCGCACCGAGGTGCTGCCCATGCGCATGTGGGGCATGATGGAATCGACTCTCGACGTGCGGGTCGCGGCGGTATCGGGCGTCTTGATCGCGGCGGCGTTCCTGCTGATGCTGGTCATGGAATGGACGGTGGGCCTCACCCGCCGCATGCGCGACTGAGGAACCCTGCCGTGGAAATCCAACCGCAACCGCTCGACCGCGCCGCCTTCGCTCCGTACGGCGACGTCATCGACCTGCCGGACCATCCCGGCCGCAACTACTACGACGAAGCGCTGGGCAATCTGCGGCCAGCCGCGCGTCCCAGCCTGTCGATGATCCTGAAGGAGCCGACTCCCGCGCATCCGCTGCGCGCCACCATGCTCGAGCGGCACGAATTCTCATCGCAGACCTTCATCCCGATCGACGTGTTGCGCTGGCTGATCGTCGTCGCCCCGCATGCCGCGCAGGGCGGACCTGACGTGAGCGGCGTGCGCGCCTTCATCGCCAGCGGCCGACAGGGCGTCACCTACAAGCCCAACACCTGGCACCACGGGCTGACGGTGCTCGACAGGCCCGCCCGGCTCGCGGTGCTCATGTGGCGGGTCGGCGGCGCCGGCGACGAGGAGTTCGTCACCGTGCCGCCCTTCACCATCACCCTTGGCTAAAGCGAGAACGCCGATGCGCTATGAAGTGCGCCGCGACTTCGTCGGCTACGCCGGCAACCCGCCCGACCCCAAGTGGCCCGACGGGGCGAGGCTCGCCGTCAACTTCGTGCTGAACTACGAGGAGGGCTCGGAGCCCTCGATTCAGGACGGCGAGGGCCACACGGATATTGCGCTCAGCGAAGCGCACGGGCTCGGCCAGACCGTCGAGGGTCGCGACCTCGCCGGCGAAAGCCTGTTCGAGTACGGCAGCCGGGTCGGCTTCTGGCGAATCCTGCGGCTCTTCCAGGAACGCAGCCTGCCGATGACCCTGTTCGGCTGCGCGCTCGCCTTCGAGCGCAATCACGCCGCCTCGGCGGCCATCAAGGCGGCCGGCTACGACGTCTGCTCGCACGGCTGGCGCTGGATCAAGCACTATGAGCTGAGCGAAGCCGAGGAGCGCGAGCACATCAGCAAGGCGATCGCCACCACCGAGAAGATGATCGGCGAGCGGCCGCTCGGCTGGTACTGCCGCTACGGACCCGGGCTCAACACGCGCCGCCTGCTGGTCGAGGAAGGCGGCTTCCTCTACGACAGCGACTACTACGGCGACGAGCTGCCGTTCTGGGTCACGGTCGAAGGCAAGCCGCAGCTCGTGGTGCCCTACACGCTCACCACCAACGACGGCAAGTACATGAGCGGCATCGGCAACGCCGAGCAATGGTTCACCCTGGTGCGCGACGGCTTCGACATGCTCTACCGCGAGGGCAAGACCGAGCCCAAGATGATGTCGGTCGGCCTGCACATGCGCCTCACCGGCCAGCCGGCGCGCGCCGTTGGGCTGGAGCGCCTGCTCGACTACATGCAGAAGCAATCGGGTGTCTGGATCACCCGCCGCGTCGACATCGCCCGGCATTGGATCAAGACGAATCCGTATCCGGGCAAGGGACTGAATGAGTGAGAGTTGTCATCCTGAGCGAAGCGAAGGACCCTTCGCTTCGCTCAGGATGACAGAAACCATGGCTCCTCCGGTGGTCCGCGACTGGCCACAGATGAAGGCGGCTCTCGAGGCCGCGCGCCGCAGCGACGACACGGCGACGCTGGTCACCCCAGAAGACGCCGCGAGCTTGTACGGCGCGGGGTACCTCGCCGCGCTCGAGCGGCGCGCGCGGCAGGAATTCCCCGATATCGATTTCACCCTGATCGTCGACTGCGGCGACGCGCCCGGCCATGCTCTGGCTTGCCTGCGCGCCGGGGTGCGCTGCATCTCGATGCGCGAACCGAACGAAAGGATCGCCGACATCGCCCGGCAGATGGGTGCCGAACTAGTGAGGAGACCGACATGAGCTGGCAGCCGGCCCGCGACTTCATCGGCTACGGGCCCAATCCGCCCGATCCCAAATGGCCCAACGGGGCGCGGCTCGCGGTCAACTTCGTGGTCAACTACGAGGAAGGCTCCGAGCCCTCGATGCAGGACGGCGAGGGCTACACCGAGACCGGGCTCACCGAAGCAAGCACCTCCTCGCAGGGCCTCGACGGCCGCGACCTCGCGGGCGAAGGCATGTTCGAATACGGCAGCCGGGTCGGCTTCTGGCGCATCCTGCGCGCCTTCCAGGAGCGCGGCCTGCCGCTCACCGTGTTCGGCTGCGCGCTGGCGCTCGAGCGCAATGCGCTGGCCGCCGACGCGATCGCCAAGTCGGGCTTCGACGTCTGCTGCCACGGCTGGCGCTGGATCCGCCATTTCCAGCTGAGCGAAGCGGAGGAACGCGAGCACATCGCCAAGGCGATCGTCTCGTTGACGAAGACGGTCGGCGCGCGGCCGGCCGGCTGGTACTGCCGCTATGGGCCGAGCGTCAACACCCGCCGCCTGCTGGTCGAGGAAGGCGGCTTCACCTACGATTCCGACTACTACGGCGAGGAGCTGCCTTTCTGGCAGACCGTCGCAGGCAAGCCGCATCTCATCGTGCCCTACTCGCTCACCAACAACGACGGCAAATACGCCGCCGGCATGGTCCACGCCGATCAATGGTTCGGCCTGGTGCGCGACGCATTCGACGTGCTCTATCAAGAGGGTGCGCGCATGCCGAAGATGATGTCAGTCGGCATGCACATGCGCCTGATCGGTCATCCCGGCCGTATCGCCGGCTTGTGGCGCCTGCTCGACCACATCGCCACGTACCGCGACGTGTGGGTGACGCGCCGGCTGGACATCGCCAACCACTGGCGCGCCGCCCATCCCTATTCCGGCAAAGGCCTCAACGAGTAGAGCGGCCCGCCACGGCGCGCACCTTTCCGGGCGAGGCAAGCCAGATCGCCGCGGCGCCGACGGCGCAGAGCACGATGCACAGCCAGAAGGCCGCGCCGTAATCGCCGGTGCGGTCGTAAAGCAGGCCAGCGATTGCCGGCCCCGCCGCGCCGCCGGCGATCAGCGGCACGGTGACCAGGCCGAAGATCGCCCCGAAGTGCGGGCCCTCGAAGATCTCCGCCACGACCGGCCCCATCAGGGCGGTCACGGCGTAGCCCAGCAGGCCCTGCGACAGCACCACGACCCAGAACAACGCCTGGGACGGGCCATGCGCCAGCCCGAGGAGCGCTGCGTAGCAGATTGCGAAGCCCACCGAGGTGATGGTCCATACGATCTCGCGGCCGATGCGATCGGACAATGCGCCGAGCAGGATCTGTCCCGGAATGCCGGCCAGCGCGACCAGGCCCAACGCCCAGGCCGCCTGCATCGGGCTGAAGCCCGTGTCGACCAGGTACTTGGTTTGGTGCACTTGCACGGCGTACCAGACGAAGCCGCCGCAGAAATAGCTGAGCGCGATCCACCAGAAGCGGGCGGTGCGCACGGCACGCCCGACGGTCCATTCGACGGCGGCCCATTCGGCGTCGACGACGTTCGAGCGCCGCGACGCCGCGCCGGCGCGCGCGCCGCCGTCGGGCTGCAGGCCCATGTCCTCCGGCCGCTTGGCCACGAGGAGATTGATCGGCGCGAGCAGCACCAGGATGACGATGCCGAGCGTCCAGCACGCCGTCCGCCAGCCGTCGCCCAGGATCACCGCCTGGATCCACGGCAGCACCAGCAGCGAGCCCACGCCCACGCCCGAGAAGGCGATGCCGATCGCCAGCGCCCGCCAGCGCACGAACCAGTTGGGCAGGTATTGCGACTGCACCGTGTAGGTCATGCAGTTGGCGCCGCCGCCCACCAGCACGCCGAGATAGAGGTAGAGCTGCCACGGCGAGCGGATGGTGGTGGCGGCCAGCAGGCCGACCGAAAGCAGGACGACGCCGAGCTCGATGACGAAACGCGGTCCGCGCTTGTCCATCAGGCGGCCGACGAACGGGCTGATGAGCGCCGACACCAGGAAGCCGAACGAAAAGGCGCCGGCGGCCAGCCCGCGGTTCCAGCCGAACTCCTCGACGATCGGCGGGAACATCAGCGAGAAGGCGGTGCGTGCCGTCACGCCGAGCCCCGTGGTCACGAAGGCAATCGCCACGATGATCCAGCCGTAGAAGATGGGCAGCCGGGCGCCCAGGATCGCGCGCGCAGTGTCGGACATGTCTGCTCTCGTTTCGCTTTTCGGGTTCACGTCTGTCTGACCCTCTGCCGCCAACGTCTGGGCGGCAATGACCTTGCCGGTAATTGCCGCGCGCCACTTGCACCTCACTGCCCCGCCCGCTATCACCGGCGCCGCCTTTTGGGCACCAGAACCCCTTGGGAGCAGGCCAATGAAGATCACCCGGACGGTCAAGAAGATCCTCGACAACTACGAAAGCGACAATCCGGGCACCAAGGCCAACCTCGCGCGCATTCTGATGCACGGCCGGCTGGGCGGCTCGGGCAAGATGGTGATCCTGCCGGTCGACCAGGGCTTCGAGCACGGCCCCGACCGCTCCTTCGCGCCCAATCCCGATGCCTACGATCCGCACTACCACTACCAGCTCGCGATCGATGCCGGGCTCAATGCCTATGCCGCGCCGCTCGGTCCGCTCGAGGCCGGTGCCGATACTTTCGCCGGCGCCATCCCGACCATCCTCAAGCTCAACTCCGCCAACTCGCTGTCGACCAACAAGGACCAGGCCGTCACCGCCTCGGTGAAGGACGCGCTGCGCATCGGCTGCGCGGCGATCGGCTTCACGATCTATCCCGGCTCCGAGGACCAGTACGCGATGATGGAGGAGATCCGCGCCCTGGCCGAGGAGGCCAAGTCGTACGGCCTCGCCGTCGTGGTCTGGTCGTACCCGCGCGGCGGCAAGCTCGACAAGGCGGGCGAGACGGCGCTCGACGTCTGCGCCTACGCCGCCCATATGGCGGCGCTCCTCGGCGCGCACATCATCAAGGTCAAGCCGCCGACCAACGTCCTGTGGCAGCCCGAGGCGAAGGCTGCGATCGAGAAGGCCCAGATCGACGTCTCGACGTTGGCCGCGCGCGTAAAGCACGTCATGCAGGCGGCCTTCGCCGGCCGGCGCATCGTGGTGTTCTCGGGCGGCGAGGCGAAGGACCTCGAAGGACTTTACTCCGAGATCCGCTCGCTGCGCGACGGCGGCGCCAACGGCTCGATCATCGGCCGCAACACCTTCCAGCGCCCGCGCGACCAGGCGCTCGACATGCTCGACAAGATCATCGGCATCTACCAGGGCAAGATGTAGAACCCGACCTCGATTTTGAGGGCGTGTTGAGGCAGCCGGAGGTCTCCCGGGCGAGCTGGGGCGGGTCGCCTTTTCCCGATTCGGCGACAAGTTTGAATCGCTGGGGCGGGACCTGTTGGTTCGGCTTGCCGCCGATCGCTTAGTTCGCCTTCCTGAAGGCGAATGAGCGACAGCTCGGGCTGGATGCCCGGCTAGATACGCTGGAGTTCGACCTGCGCCAGGTCCATGGATACCCGGCCGTCCCCCGAATAATACACCCCGCCCCTATCGTCTGCCGGGTACACCGCCACGCCGAAATTCGCTTCGATCATCGCATCGATCCGAACGACGAGAACGGCGAACAACCATGCCTCGCCCGGCTTGAAGGTCTCGGGACCGTGCACCAGCTTGAAAATCTCGGTCCTCTCGTCGACTTGCAGCACCTCGCGCGTCTGCAGATCGAGGTGCACCCAGATCTGCTCTTTGAAATCGACGTGGAGTTGGACCGCCGCACGCTTGCGTCCGCGGGCGCGCAGCCCGAAGCGCAAACGGTAGAGCCCAGGCGTGATCAACGAGTCGGAAAACAGCCGAAGGTCGTGGCTCGTCGCAGGCGACTGATCTTCGCATAGAGACACTGGCGAGCCTGGCCCGCCCGGCCCCTCCCTCAGCTCCGCCCTCGCCAATTCAGGGCCATTACTCAGGGTCACGATCGGATCGGTCGCCGGCGACATGTCCAGGTCTGCAAAGCGCTCCTCACCCAACGCAGATCGGAAAAGATGCATATAATAGTTGCAAACCAGCTCGTGGGTATTTGCGTTCAGCATGTCTTCGCGAGCTTGCCGGGCCAAGTCGATGGACCCTTTCCGATCGCTCATGATTCCTTCGATGATTTCCGGAATATCGGAAAAATCCGGTTTGCAGGGAATGTAATATCTTCCCGACTGATAGATATCCGGAGCGAATGTCTCCACATGGTCCGAGAGCGGCTTTACCAACAGACATCCCGCCAATACCGACTCGTAGTCCCGGTAGGCGTACTCTCCCAGTCCCCAAGGTGACACGGAGATGGACGTTTCCATCATCACCGTTTCGTAGAGACCCTGCGACAGCGATCCATTCAACCCGATCAGGACGCGCAAATGCCGCAATCGCGCCAGTTGCTGCACGGCTGCCCGGCGGTGCAGCTCCGGGATGAACGAGACCCCGCCCTTGACCGAATTCTGAACGGACGTCAGCCGGCCATCCCAGTAATCGCGGTCGCGAACTTCGTAATCCACGGAGCCGGCGAAGGCGACGTCGATCGGGCGCTTGGCGTTCCAATCGATCCGCTGCTTGCGATAAAACGCGAAGCGATCGCAACTCACGGTCGGCAGCAGCCTGACCTTCGCGGCCATTTGCGGCGTGATCTCCATTGGGCACCGCCCTGCCGCGGCTTCCATGTGAAATTCAGGAAGATCGTTCAATACGTGAGTGTGATACTGATCGCCCACCATAGGCACGTTGTTCAGCGTGAAATCGCGAAACGTGTTGCGCTTCAGCCAGACCTTGACATCGGGATGTGCCAACGCGGCCCTCGCGGCACCGGTGTCGCCAATTCGCGCCCCATCCGTGGATTCATCGACGATGAGCGGCGTTTCCAACGGTCGGCCTTGCGTCTTGCCGATCTCGCAAATGGCGCTGTCGTGGTCGACGATGCGGAGGTCGGCGTTCTTCAGGTTCCAGTCGACGACAATTCCGTTTTCCCAAAACAGGTTCTTCAGATAAGTAAGAGGCCTCAGGCGATATTTGTCCCGGACGGGGACTTCCACGGAAATGCGAATCACGCTTCCACCTTTGACGATGAAACGGGCGGGGGCACAAATCGGGCGACCGTTGGTTGAAACTGTGGCGTAAAGATGTTACACTTCCATGTGGGATTATCGCCCGCTGGGCTTATTGGCGAAAATTTACCTTGCTGCCGGGCGCTGGCGTAGTTCGCGCATTCGCCGCCCGCCGGCCACAGGCAAGAACGCCATCAGGGCCATGTAGGCCGCGGCCATGACCATGCTCGTCGTCGCCGGCGCTCCGTAATTTGCTTGTCACCAGAGGCGCGCTACCGTGTGTGGCGTGATGTGTTGCGCATGGAGATGATGGTCATGCAAGCCTCGTGCCTCGTGCGAAAGTTGGCGCACGCTGCGCTCGCTCTCGCGCTATTGGCTTCGCCGGCCCTCGCCGCTGGCCCGGACGACGTCAAGCATCTGATCGTCATCTATGGCGAGAATCGCAGCTTCGACAATCTCTACGGGCTGTTCCCCGGCGCCGACGGGCTGGCCAATGCCGCCGCGACCGCGACGCAGGTCGACAAGAACGGCAAGCCCTACGCGAGCTTGCCGCAGCCGATCGACACCAACCTCAAGCCGCCGGCGCCCGACAGCCGCTTCCCGGCCGATCTGCCCAACAAGCCCTTCGACATCGCCAAGTACGTGCCGATCGGCGTGAAGACCGGCGACCTCGTGCATCGCTACTGGCAGGAGATCGAGCAGATCGACGGCGGCAAGATGGACAAGTTCGTCGCCTGGTCGGACGCCGCCGGCCTCGCCATGGGCCATTACGACGGCAGCGGCATGGCGCTATGGAAAGTCGCGCAGAACTACGCCCTGGCCGACCACTTCTTCCACGGCGCCTTCGGCGGCTCGTTCCTGAACCACTTCTTCCTCGTCTGCGCCTGCGCGCCACGCTACGACAATGCGCCCGATGCCCTGGTCGCCAAGTTCGATGCCGACGGCCACCTGGTGGTGCCCGGCCCCGACGTCGTCACGCCGAACGGCTACGCGGTCAACACCATCCAGTCGATCTACATGCCGCATGCCGCGTCGATCACCGACACCTCACGCCTGCTGCCGCCGCAGACCATGCCGACGATCGGCGATCGGCTGAGCGCCAAGGGAGTCGACTGGGTGTGGTATTCCGGCGGCTGGGACGACGCGCTGGCCGGCAAGCCCGATCCGCTGTTCCAGTTCCATCACCAGCCGTTCGCCTATTTCAAGGCCTACGCCGACGGCACCGAAGCCAAGGCCAAGCACCTCAAGGACTACAAGGACCTCGAGAAGGCGCTGGCCACCGGCTCCCTGCCGCCGGTCACCTTCTACAAGCCGATCGGCAGCCTCAACCAGCACCCCGGCTACGCCGACGTCATGTCCGGCGACAGGCACATCGCCGACCTTATCGCCAAGATCGAGCAGAGCCCGATCTGGAAGGACACGCTGGTGATCGTGACCTACGACGAGCACGGCGGCTATTGGGACCACGTGCCGCCGCCCAAGGTCGACGAATGGGGCCCGGGCCTCCGGGTGCCGACGCTGTTCATCGGGCCGATGGTCAAGAAGGGCTTCGTCGACCACACGCCGTACGAGACGAGCTCGATCGTGCGCTTCATCGAACAGAAGTACGGGCTGGAGCCGCTCGCCAGCCGCGACCGCAGCGCGCCCCAGCTCAGCGGCTTCTTCGAATGACTTGATGCGATTGCCGGCGGCGCGAGCGAGTCTTACTTGAAGAGGCGATTGTCCCACCAGATCGGCCGATGCAGGCTCGTCTCGATGCGGCCGAATTGGGGATGTTCGGGGTTGATCAGGATGTTCTGATCCAATCGGGCCACGATGCTCGGAACGATCAAGAGTAACGACCGCTTGCTCGACTGCCATTCATCGCCGTAGGTCTTGCTCGCGGCTGCCGACGACTGCACCCATTCCGGGAGTCGCGCCGGGTCAAAGACTTCGTAGGTCACGCCATTAGGTATCGTGATCTCGATATGATGCTGATTGGGCGGAACCCGGCCACTACCGTGCACGAGCTTTTCGAGCAACGCCGTCGAATAGTGCTCGCTCGTATAGATGATCGGGCAGGCCGACGTGTTCCATCTGCCGGGACCCAGTCTCGAGCCCGTCGCGTCGAATATCGGGTAGGCTCCGTCGGGATCGCCGATCCGGTAAGATTTGAGAACTCGATCGAGAAGCTGTGCGGTCAAGCCGCCGACCCGTACTCGAGCCGCCCCAACAGGTCGCGCACCAGTTCGCCGCCAAGTTCGTTCTCGATCGCAACGTCGATAGGCCGCCTGCCTTCGAGCAGCTGATGCGGCCGAAACAGGAAGTCGCGCGCCTCCGCATCGGAACCCCAAACCCTGCGCGCCAGCGTCCAGATTGCCGCAATTCGCGCCAGCCGGGTGCTTTGCGCCGCGTTCAGGCGAGAACCATATCGTGCCAACGTGGCCTTCGGTACGATACGGTATTTGAACGAAGCATCGGATGGAGCAATGCGAACACAGACGCGGTCGAGGGCTTTCACAGGCAATCCCTTCTCGACCAAATCGACAAAGTGCAGCGCCGATTCGATGGCGGTCTTGGGCTTGGCCACGCCAAGCAGCTCAGTCACTTCGGCGAATGCGATCACGTCAGGCTCCATCTCAACTGAGCCCTGATATTGTCTCACATGAAACAAAGCGCAAGAGCCTGAGTGCATGACATCCGATCGCACCGAGCCCGCAGCTTGCCGCCTTTACCTGATATCGCCCGAGCGGATCGAGCATCCGACGCTGTTCGCCGAGGAGCTGCGCGCCGCGCTCGACGGCGGCGATGTCGCGGCCTTCCAGCTGCGGCTGAAGGACGTCGACGATGCCGCGATCGCCCGCGCCGCCGACACGCTGCGGCCGATCTGCCAGCAACGCGACGTCGCTTTCTTCATGAATGACCGGCCCGATCTCGCGGTGAAGCTCGACTGCGACGGCGTGCATATCGGCCAGGACGACATGCCCTACGCCGAGGCGCGCCGCATCGTCGGCGCCGGACGCCAGATCGGCGTCACCTGCAAGGCGTCGCGGCACCTGGCGATGGAAGCGGCCGAGGCAGGCGCCGACTACGTGGCATTCGGCGCCTTCTTCCC
This sequence comes from Alphaproteobacteria bacterium, assembly GCA_019235415.1. Taxonomy (GTDB): domain Bacteria; phylum Pseudomonadota; class Alphaproteobacteria; order Reyranellales; family Reyranellaceae; genus Reyranella. The sequence goes on along the minus strand of JAFAKN010000239.1, from coordinate 3,138 downwards.
GTCGAACACCAAGGCCGTCACCACGCCGGCCGATCTCGGGATCATCGAATGGTGGAGCGGGCTGATGGAAGTGCCCTGCGTGGCGATCGGCGGCATCACCGTCGACAACTGCCGCGCGGTCGTCGAGGCCGGCGCCGACTTTTTGGCCGTCGCCGGCGGCGTATGGAACCACAAGGACGGCCCGCAAGCCGCCGTGCGCGCGTTCAACAAGGTTTTTGGGGGACAATGATCTTGCCGGACCGCGGACCTCCAGGTCCGCTCATGTCATCTGTCATCCCGAGCGCAGCGAGGGACCTTTCGCGTTGCCCTTAAAGGTCCCTCGGCCTCTGGCCTCGGGATGACAGCGGACTTGGAGGTCCGCGGTCCGGCAAGAGTCACCGCACCGGCAGCCATAACACGTCCTCGATGCGCTCGGCGCCGGTCGTCAGCATCACCAGGCGGTCGAAGCCGAGCGCGATGCCGGCGCAGGGCGGCAGGCCGTGCTCCAGGGCCGCGAGAAAGTCCTCGTCGATCGGCCAGCGCAGGCTGTACAGGCGCTCCTTCTGCTCCATGTCGGCCTGCAGGCGGGCGCGCTGGATCGCGGGATCGACGAGCTCGCTGAAGGCATTGGCGAGCTCGACGCCGCAGGCATAGAGCTCGAAGCGTTCGGCGACGCGCGGATCGCCCGGCTTGGCGCGGGCCAGCGCCGCCATCGAGATCGGGTACTCGCACAAGATCGTGGGCCGCCCCATGCCCAGCTGCGGCTCGATGGTCTCGAACATGATGCGGAAGAAGACGTCCTCCCAGCCGTCGCCGGCGTGCATGGCGATGCCCGACAAATGCGCCAGCCGCTCGGCGTTGCCGACCGTGGCAAGAAGGTCGACGCCGGCGTAGCGCTCGAACGCCTGCGCCACCGTCAGCCGCTCCGGCTGGGCGTTGGGATCGCAGACATGCTTGCCCCAACGCAGCTGCTCCACGCCGGCAAGCGCCAGCAGCGCAGCGCAATCGGCCATGATGGCCTCGTAGTCGACGCCGGCGCGGTACCATTCCAGCATGGTGAACTCGGGATGATGCAGCGCCGAGCCTTCGGCGTTGCGGAACACCCGCGCGAACTGGAACAACCGCGGCACGCCGCCCGCCAAAAGCTTCTTCATGGCGAGCTCGGGCGAGGTGTGCAGCCAGCGCTCGCGCTCCTCGCCGTCCGGCAGCTCCCAGGCGGTGGCAAAGCCCGTGAGATGCACCTCGGCGCCCGGCGCACGCTGCAGGATGGGCGTCTCCACCTCGACGAAGTCCTGCGCGGCAAACCATTGCCGGATCGCCGCCTGCAGGCGCGCCCGCGCCGAAAGGTTGGGCAAGCGGCGGGCGAGCTTGTCGGGTCGCCAGTCGGTCATGCGCGACCATCGCATGCGCTGCTGCAGCCGTGTAGGGTCGCGGCCATGCCGTCGAATATGACGCCCAAGCAGATCGACAAATTCTGCGCCTCGCTGCCGGCCGCGACGCGGCAGGTGCAATGGGAGGGCGTCGTGGTGTTCAAGGTGGGCGGCAAGATGTTCTGCCTGATCGCCCCGCCCGAGCATTCGATCGCCCGCATCTGCTTCAAGTGCCCGCCGCAACACTACGACGGCCTGTCGCGTTCCGAAGGGTTCAGGCCGGCGCCGTATCTCGCGCGCGCCAAGTGGGTCGCCCTCGACGACCCGTCGGTCCTCGCGCCGGCCGAGTTGAAGGCCTACATCCGCCGCTCCCATGCCGTCATTGCCGCGGCCCTGCCGCGCAAGACGCAGGCGGCCTTGGGCCTGTCGCCCCGGGTTGCGGCCCCTTCCGGGCTTTGATAGAAGGCCGCCGCCGGCCTCGCCCCGCGCCCTCATCTCCAGAGCGGCGGACGAGGCCGAAATCCATTCTGTCGACCACGGTAAGCCCATGAAAGTGCCCGTCAATTCCATTCGCGCCGGCAATGTCGTCGAATACAACGGCAAGCTCTGGGTGGCCTCCAAGGTGCAGCACATCTCGCCCGGCAAGGGCGGCGCCTTTGTGCAGTTCGAGGCCAAGGCGCTGCGCGAGGGCAACAAGCTGCAGGAGCGGTTTCGTTCCGGCGAGACCATCGAGCGCGTGCACATCGACGAGCGCGACTGCACCTATCTCTACCAGGACGACACCGGCTACACCTTCATGGACAAGGAGAGCTTCGAGCAACTCACCGTGCCGCGCGACGTGCTCGACGCCGACCAGGCGCGCTTCCTGCAGGACGGCATGGAGGTCACGGTCTCGCTCTACGAAGGCACGCCGGTCGGCGCCGAGCTGCCCAAGACCGTGACGCTCGCCGTCACCGAGGCCGACGCCGTCGTGCGCGGCCAGACCGCCTCCTCGTCCTACAAGCCGGCGATCGTCGAAGGCGGCATCAAGGTCATGGTCCCGCCGCATATCGGCGTCGGCACCAAGCTCGTGATCAGCACCGAGGACGGCAGCTACCTCGAACGCGCCAAGGATTGATGGCCCGGCTCCCGGACCATCCGACCGCCCGCGTCGGGCGCGCGCCGCTCAGCCCGGGCCGCGAGCGCTCGGGCCCGCCCGAGCGCCGCTCGCTGGCGCCGCGTTCGGCCACCATCACGGTGATGATCCGCGCCGCGTTCGCGGCGGCCAAGGCGCTCAAGCGCGATTTCGGCGAGGTCGAGCACCTGCAGGTCTCCGAGAAGGGGCCGGGCGACTTCGTGAGCCACGCCGACGTGAAGGCCGAACGGACCTTGCGCGCCGAGCTCGCGCGCACCCGGCCGGACTACGGCTTCCTCGGCGAGGAGGGCGGCGAAAGTCCGGGCGACGGGCGCCATCGTTGGATCGTCGACCCGATCGACGGCACCACCAACTTCCTGCATGGCGTGCCGCATTTCGCCATCTCGATCGGCCTCGAGCGCGACGGCGAGATCGTCGCCGGCGTGATCTACCAGCCGGTCTCCGACGAGCTGTTCTGGGGCGAGAAGGGCAACGGCGCCTTCGTCGACACGCCCAACGCCCGCTCGAGGCGGCTGCGCGCCTCGGGCCGCAAGGATCCGGCGCGCGCCCTGGTCGCCACCGGCATCCCCAACATCGGCAAGGTCGATCCCCAGTACCACGCCAAGCTCGCGGCGGTGAGCGCACGCACCGCCGGCATCCGCCGCTGGGGCGCCG
>JAFAKN010000219.1 GCA_019235415.1 Alphaproteobacteria bacterium | reverse complement strand
TCTCTTCGCCGCACTTCCGGCCCATGCCGAGGACGCCTGGCCGACCAAGCCGATCCGCATCGTCGTGCCGTTCGCGCCGGGCGGCTCGGGCGACATCACGGCGCGGCTGGTCGGCAAGTACATCGAGGACAAGACCGGCCAGCCGTTCGTGGTCGAGAACAAGCCCGGCGCCAACGGCATCGTGGGTGTGCTTGCCGTGAAGTCCGCACCGGCCGACGGCTACACCCTGATGCTCGCCACGACCTCGACCAACGCCGCCAACATCCACATGTTCAAGGACCCGGGCTACGACCCGGAAAGGGATTTTACCGTCGTGGGCGTGATCGGGCTGAGCGGCGCGTTCCTGGTCGTGCCGGCCGACAGCCCGTACAAGACGCTCGCAGACCTCTTGGCCTACGCCAAGGTCAATCCCGGCAAGCTGAACTACGGCTACTTCAATGCCAGCTCGCAGGTGCCGCCCGCGGTGCTGGGCGTGAAGGCCGGCGTCGATTGGCAGGGTGTCGCCTACAAGGCGATCGGCAACGCCTGGACCGACCTCTACTCGGGCGCCATCAACTTCATGTTCGTCGACCTCACGGCCGGGCGCGGCCAAGTGGTCGCCGGCAAGGCGCGGCCGCTGGCCATCACCTTGCCCGAGCGCAGCCCGCTCTATCCCGACGTGCCGGCGCTCGCCGAGACCTTCCCCGGCTTCGCGACCACCGGCTTCCTCGCCGTCGCGGTGCCCAAGGCGACGCCGCCGGCGATCGAGGCGAAGCTCAACCGGCTGATCAACGAGGCGATCGCCTCGCCCGCGATCCACGACCGCCTGCAGAACGAGTTCGCGCTCGAGGCCAAGCCGCTCACGCTCGAACAGTGCGCGACGCAGGACCGCGAGGAGCGCGCCAAGTGGGCCGAGTACGTGAAGATCGCCAACATCGAGCCGCAGTAGTGATCTTCCCCTCCCCTTCGCGGAGTCCGCGAAGGGGAGGTGTCCGCGACAGCGGACGGAGGGGTCATGGGTCTTCGAGCCGCATGACGCATGACCCCTCCGCCCTCGTAAGACGAGGGCACCTCCCCATCGCGGGGTCCGCGATGGGGAGGAGAAGATGCGCGTCACACCACCATCCTGCGTAGGCGCTTGAGGCCTTCCTCGTAGCGGCGTTCCTCGGCGTAGTCGCGCTTGGCGACCGGGTGGGCGAAGGTGAGCGCCAGCGCATCGCCGTCGTCGGGCGAGGCGAGCCCGCGGCGGCGCATGTCGTCCTTGCGCTCCAGCATCAGCGCGTCGGCGCCGTTGTAGCCGTACTCGACGTTGCCCAAATCCGCAACGAGCTCGGCGTCGTCGGGCACGCAGCCTGACTTGAGCCAGTCCTTCATGAAGCCCCACATCTCGGCGCGCTTGTTGGCGTACTTGGCGGCCGCATCGCCCGAGGCGGCGCGGGTACGTGTCGGGCCGCCGCCGAAGTCGATGCCGACGGCGCGCTGGCAGCCGAGCTGGCTCAGCCGATCGCACACGCCCCAGCCGATGCCGGTGGCGTCGACGAACACCGCGTCGGGATTGTGCGAGTTGACCTGCTCCATGATGCGGCTCGCGACCAGCATCAGGTCGGGGATGCGGAACTTTATCGCCGGGATCGAGCGGGCATCGAGGCCGCGGCGGAAGCGGATCACGGTCTGGTCGTCGCCGTGGCGGGCGATGTCGACGCCCATCACCAGCGGCGCCGTCGGATCCTTCTCCAACGGCCGGTCGACCGCTTCCTGGATGCGCGCGCTGTCGATGAACTGCATCGAGCCGGCACGCGGGAAGGCGCCGCGCACGCGCACCCGCACGAAGTCGGAATCCTCGCCGTAATCCTTCACCCAGGTGGCGATCTGGCTCTTGTTGGTCATCGCGACGGCGCGCGAATCGATCTGGCGCGGCGACCAGCGATGCGCGAAGCGGCCGCCGGCGAAGCATTCGCGGAAGCGGCCGCTGCTGCGCGTCGGGTTGCCGAACACCGTCCAGAACAGCTCGGTGCCGGCATCGGTCAGCGCGCCTTCGATGGTCTCCCACACCGGATCGGGGATGGCCGAGGCCTCGTCGAAGATCGCGAAGGCGCGCTTGCCCTTGTTGTGCAGGCCGGCGATCGCCTCGGTGTTGTTCTCCGACCAGGTCACGGCGTCGACCCGCCAGGTGCGCTCGCGGCCGGGCCGCGCCGAATGCAGCGCGGTCGCGGTATAGGTGAACCACTTGCCGTTCTTGGCCAGCCGCAGCCACTTGGCAAGCTC
>JAFAKN010000764.1 GCA_019235415.1 Alphaproteobacteria bacterium | reverse complement strand
ACTTCGCGGTAGTCGTCATCGTCCTCGACGAACAACACGCGGATCTCCGGATGAGTGCCGAGCGGCGGCAGTGACCGCAGCGGCGAGTTGGAAAGCGCGACGGTACTGTCCTCAGACCCCAACGTCATTGTGACCTCCCCAAGTGGGCCACCGGCTGCCGCGGAAGCGGAATTGCTGACGGTGCGCGGTTCGCAGCAGGAACGTCGTCCGCAGGTCGGCGTTGCATCCGCCTTCTTTGCAACCGCGACGTGGGTTGCGAGCACCGGCTCTACACGGATGCATATCATAGCCGTCGAAATCGCCCGCAAAGACCGACGACAACTGGTTTTTGTGTCCGGCTGCACGCCGCGCGAGGGCGCTGGACCACGGCATGGCACTGCAAGGTCAGTCACGACTTGGTCACCAAAGTGCGGCCGCGACGCGGTCCCGAAGCAGCCCCCGACGTCGCTGGGCGACGGAGGGCTGAGCGATGCTGCGCTGGTAGAGATCAGTTGCGGAGCGACGACGCAGGATCGGAGACGCAGAGCCCCTCCTCGAGGCGCAGCATGGCAGCCAGCGCCGACTTCATTTCGCCGCTCTCGAACGGCTTGCAGATCACCGGGACGGTGCGGAACTCCATCGGGATCATCGACAGGTCGCCGTAGCCGGTCAGAAAAATGAAGGGGATGCCGCGCGCGTCGAGCAGGGCGCAGACCGGAAAGCACAGGTTGCGGCCAAGCTTCAGGTCGAGCACCGCGCCGTCGAGCTGGTGGTGGTTGGCCACTTCGCAGGCGTCTTCCACCGTCGTGAGCGGTCCGACCGGTTCGAGACCGCACTCTCGCAGGAAGTCGCACACCACTTCGCCGAGCAAGAAATTGTCCTCCGCGACAAGAATCTTCCCTCCGTGCCAGTGACGGTCTTCGCGCAAAGTCGGCTCCCTCGTTGACCCCTGCAGATAAACGCGCGACGCGCTTCGAAGTTCGAGCGAAAGCGCGACTGCAAACAAATCGCGCGGTTCGGCTCGCAGAGGAGCGGAGCAACCCGCCCGCGCGGCGTGTCGTTGTCGGGCCGCCCAAGGCCGCAGGCTTGAGGCCCCATGCCGGCAAAATGCCCCCCAAATGCACAGGAGCGCGATATGGCCGCCGTAACCAAGAGCGATATGGCCGACGTAACCAAGATCACATCCGGCACCCTGATCGCCGCCGACGAGGTCGAAGGGACCGACGTGTACAATCTGAAGGGCGAGAAGCTCGGCACCATCGACGACATCATGATCGACAAGGTGAGCGGCAAGGCGATCTATGCCATCATGTCGTTCGGCGGCTTTTTGGGCATCGGCGAGAAGCACCATCCGCTGCCATGGTCGACGCTGAAGTACGACGAGAGCAAGAAGGGCTACATCGTCGACCTCGACAGGAACAAGCTCGAGAACGCACCCACCTATGGCATCGACGAGGACTTCCTGTGGACGCCCGAATATGGCCGGCGCGTCGATAAATACTACAACGCCCCGACCTACTGGTAAGCGCAGTGCTAGGGCGCGCCGCTCCAGTGGCGTCTCCTATGAGAGAACAAGCGCGACTTCCAGCGCTGAAGGGCCCGCCCGTCCGAGGCGGGCTTTTTGCTGGCGAGTGTGCTAATCGAGCGGCGGGGTTTTCGGGGGCTGGAGGACATGAAGGGGTTTGCTGCGACCGTCCTAGTGCTGATCCTTAACACCATTGCCTTTCCTCTATGCGCACAGACCGCGATCCAGCCCGGCCTGTGGGAGGTGACCGATAAGACGAGCCTCGAAGGCGTCCAGCCCATGCCGGCGACCTCGAAGAAGGTGTGCGTCAAGGGCGGTGAAGCGATCCTTGAGCGGCTGCTCTACCCGCCGCCGGAGGAATTCGCCAAGCATGGCTGTAGCTTCACGCCCGGTCCCAAGCAGGCTGGCCTGTTCCGTGCCACCACGGTATGCCCGGCCACCGACGACGTGGCCGGCGTCACGGCAGAGGCGGAAATCAGCTACAAGCCCGACAGCTACGAGGGGTTGGGCCAGCTGACGGTCAAGAACAAGGCAGGCACCACGGTCAAGGGCAGTTCCGTGCTGAGCGGCAAGCGCATCGGCGACTGCTGACGCCGTCGCAGCGACACCGCAATTGCCGGCGGGGATAGGTTCCGTCGCCGTCGCGTACAAAAGCCGTGGCGCGGGAGAGTTCGGTGCGGCTGGCGCGGCTCGTAGCAGGTCTTGTCCTTTCGGGATTGGCGCTCCTCGTCGCCGGCGTGATCTTGTCGGTCGCCGCAGCGCGCGCGGCCACCGGTCCTAATCCGTCTGACGCGTCGGCGTACCGCTATACCGACAAGGCCGGGCCTACCGCCGCCCGCACGCGGCTGATCGCCGTCTACGTCGACCAGGATTTCGAGCCGGTCGAGCGCGAGCGCATCGTCGCAGCCCTTCGGCAATGGAACTACGTGCTGAACGGGTTCCTGCGCTTTCGGGCGACGCTCCTGTCGGAGGATCCGTCGGACCGCGAGCTGGAAGCCATTCGACGTTCAGGAGGGTGGGTCATCGCCAAGGTCGATCACCATCACCGCGCCGCACGAGCGCCGGCCGCGCTCGCGCTCACGGTCGGCGATCTCGGCGGACCCGATGGCGGCTTCGTCTACGTGATTGCCGACCGCTTTCGCACTGCCGATCTCACCGCGGTCATGTTGCACGAGCTCGGCCACGTGTTGGGGGCCGGCCACGATCCGCATGGCCATCTGATGGCCCCGGTGTACGACCGCAGCAACGGCCATTGCATCGACCGCGGCGCCGTCGCGATGGTCGCGACCGCCCAGCATCTGCCGCTCAGCCAGCTCAACTGGTGCACCGGCCCCGGTCTCGACAACGGCCGCTACAGCAGCCGGTAACCGCGAGCCTCTCCTCCCTGCGCGCAGCGCGGGGAGGTGTCGCCGTCATACGGCGACGGAGGGGTCATGAGTCATGAGCGAGACCCCTCCGTCCGCTTCGCGGACACCTCCCCATCGCGGTCTCCGCGATGGGGAGGAGACAGCTAATTCCGAAAGGCCGGCATCACCTGTTCGCCGAAGCGGCGCATCGAGGCGACGTTGCGCGCGTGGTCCATGGCGCCGAACCCGGTCTGGCAGAGCAGGTGACGGATACCCGCGTCGCGCAGCTCCTCGACCTGCTCGCGCACCCGGCGCGGGCTGCCGTACAGCGAGCCGGTCTGCAGGGCGAAGGGAATGGCTTCCGAGTCCGGCACCTTGGGATCGGTCCAGGCGTTCAGCACCCCCGGATCCGGCTCGAAGTCGGCTGGGTTGTAGGCTTCGCGTACGTGCATCATGTGCGCCCGCGTCTCGGCCAGGAGGCTCGCGAGCTCGTCTTCGGCCTGGGCGTCGGAGTCCGCGACATAGACGTTGCGCCACAGCGCGCTTTGCGCCAGCAGCCGTGCCCTGGTCGGCTCGTCGTGGCCGCCCTCGGCGATGCCCTCGGCGTAGGTTGCCCAGCGTTCCTTGAGGCGGTCCACCGGCAGGCGCGAGGTCAGAATGGGTATGCCCAACCGGCCGCATTCCTTGAACGAGCCAGGGGAGATGACGCTGCGCCACAAGGGCGGTCCGGGCTGCTGCACCGGTCGCGGACGGATCGCCGGAATGTGCACCTTGTGGAAGCGGCCCTGGTAGCTGAGCGGCGCTTCGCGCCAGGCGCGCTCGAGGATCTCGATCGCCTCTTCCATGCGCTCGCGGCTGTCGCGGCTGCGCAGGCCGTGGCCCACGAACTCGTACTCGTTGTAGACCGTGCCCTTGCCGATGCCGACGTCGATGCGGCCTTTGCTGAGATTGTCGAGCAGCGCGAGCTGGACCGCCAGACGCACCGGATGGTGGAACGGCATCTGCACCACGGCGAAGCCCAACCGCACCCGGGTGGTTTTCATGGCCAGCGCCGCGGCGAACATCAGCGAGTCGTTGTAGACGCTCTCGCCCGTGAAGTAGTGCTCGGTGAGCCAGATGTCGGAGAAGCCGAGTTGCTCGGCGAGGCACGCCTGGTCGAGCAGGTTGTCGATTCGCTCCGCGTCCTGTTCGGGTGCGGGCGAGAGCGCGAGGGTAAGCCAGCCAAACTGCATGCCGCGAGCATAGCGGCCTTGCAGGCCACGCCGCTACTCGCACGTTGCCTCGCGAAAGGCCGATCTCGCGACCGAATCGCCGGGCGGCTAACCTCCGCCGCAACGAAAGCGGAGGAAACACCATGCGGTTTGGTTTGCTGGGCGCCTTTGCGATGCTCGCCGCCACCTCGGCGCTGGCCGAGGGCAAGTACGGTCCGGGCGTATCGGAGACCGAGATCAAGGTCGGCCAGACCATCGCCTATTCCGGCCCGGCCTCGGCTTACGGTCAGCTCGGCAAGGCGGAGGACGCCTACTTCAAATCGCTCAACGCCAAGGGCGGCATCAACGGCCGCAAGATCAACTTCATCAGTCTCGACGACGGCTACGCGCCGCCCAAGGCGGTGGAGAACGTTCGTCGCCTTGTCGAGAGCGATCAGGTCGCCGTGGTGTTCAATGCGCTCGGCACGCCGCTCAACGTCGCGATCCGGCCGTACTTGAACCAGAAGAAGGTGCCGCAGCTTTTCAGCGCCGCCGGCGCCACCACCTTCAACGATCCGCAGCATTTCCCCTGGACCATGGGCTGGCAGCCCAACCTGCAGGCCGAGGCAGCCTTCTACGCCGAGCACCTGCTGAAGAGCCGGCCGAACGCCAAGGTCGCAGTGCTCTACCAGAACGACGATTTCGGCAAGGATCTGCTGACGGGGCTCACCTACGCGCTGGGCGACAAGGCCAAGGCGATGATTGTCGAGACGCAGAACTTCCAGGCCACCGATCCCACTGTCGACAGCCAGATGATCACCCTCAAGAACTCGGGTGCCGATACGCTGTTCTTGTTCACCTACGCCAAGCAGGCGGCACAGGCGATCGGCAAGATGGATGATCTCGCCTGGAAGCCGGTCACCTACCTGCACCTGGGGGCCGCTTCGGTGGGCGCCACCTTCAAGCCGGCCGGCCTCGAAAAATCCAAAGGCATTCTCACCGCGGGCTTCATGAAGGACGTCACCGACCCCAAGTGGGCCGACGATGCCGACGTCAAGACGTGGTTGGCCTGGATGACGGACAACCTGCCGTCGGCCGACGTCAACGACAGCCTGAACGTCGCGGCTTACGCCTATGCCCAGACGCTCGAGCAGGTGCTGCGCCAGGCGGGCAACGAGCTCACGCGCGAGAACATCATGAAGCAGGCCGCCAGCCTGAAAGACTTCCGGCTCGGCCTGTTGTTGCCCGGCAGCCTAATAAACACCAGTCCGACCGATTACCGCGTCATCAGGTATATGCGCCTGCAGCGCTTCAACGGCCGGAGCTGGGACTTCGTGGACTGAAGCGGAGGCGATGCCCCTTGGCGCCGAATCGCGGCGCCGAAAAGCAGTCGGCAGATCAGCCGCTGCGGCGGCTTGCGCTCATGATGCGCAGCACCTCGAGGAAGTTGTCGGGGGGACGGCTCTCGATCGCCTTGGTCTGCGGCGCCACCGCCGCCATTGCGCGATAGACCGTGGCGACGCGCTCGTAGTCGCTGGCATCGCCGCTCAACGTGGCGAGCGCCACCGCGCCCGCCTGCAGCATGCGCGGCGTGACCACGCTAACGTTCTTGCCACGGTGTTTGGGCGGTTTCGCCATGGGGTGACCGAAGTATAGCGTATGATGGCTCGGCGTTGGGCGTTCGTGTAGTAAACCTGCCGTGAAAAAAAGACTGTTGAACCTCCTCCTCGTGGTCGTGTCGCTGGTTTTGTGCACGGCGGCTGCCGAAGCCATCGTCGACCACCTCGACAACACCGACGACATGGGCCCCGCGACGCGGCATCTCGACGAGATCGCCCTGGCGCCCGGGGTCAAGCGCGACTGGTTTTTCGTCGAGCCGCCGCCGCTGCCGAATCGCCGGCCGGTGCCGGAGTCGTGGCGGGAGCTGGTGCGCCGCGTCGAGGCGAGCGGCATCACCGAGGGCACCCGCCGTGCCGACATGTTCAAGGCGTGGAACGCCAAGTTCGTCGGCGACCCCTGCCGCCACGACTACCTGTGCGGCGCGCCCGGCCATCTCTACGTCTACGACCCGCCCGACGGCGAGCAACGGCCGCCCTTCCGTTTCCTGCCCGACGCGACCACGCCGATCGGCCTGGTGACCAACGACTGGGGCTTTCGCGGACCGCCGGTGCCCTTCGAGCGCGCCCCGCGCACAATTCGGATCGCCTTCATCGGCGCTTCGACCACCGTGGGTAGTCACTTCCAGCCCTATTCCTATCCCGAATTCATCGGCAACTGGCTGAACCTGTGGGCCGCCGATCGCAAGCTCGACGTCAAGTTCGAGGTGCTGAACGCCGGCCGCGAGAGCATCAACTCGAGCGACAACGTGATCGTGATGCGCGACGAGGTGCTGCCGCTGCGTCCCGATCTCGTCGTGTACTACGAAGGCGCCAACCAGTTCGACCTCCATACGCTCGTGCCGGATAGGCCGCCGGGGCCGACCAACCGCCATGTGCTGCCCGAAGGTGCGAGCTGTCCGGCCCAGCCGCCGGCGGCGCAACCCGGCGCTGCGCCACCGCAGCCCAGCCCGCTGCAGCGGCTTGCCGAGTACTCGGCTCTCGCCCGCCGCGTGCAGGCGTTGCTGGCGGCGCGGGAGGTGCCGGGACGCGGCGGGGAATATCCCAAGCAGGAGATCAAGATCGTCTGGCCCAAAGGGGTGGACGAACGCGATCCGGCGATTGCCGACGCCGCCGATCGGGCGAAGCTGCCGGTCAATCTCGGCACCATCCTCGACGATCTCGACAGCATCCGCAGCGCCACCGAGCAGTCAGGCGCGGAGCTGGTGCTCGCCTCCTTCATCTGGCTCGTCAAGGACGGGATGGTAGTCGACCCGATGCGCAACCACGGCATCCTCGAGCATCTCAACCACAATTATCCCGGTTTCCGGTACCGTGACCTGGAGCGGCTCGCGGCGTTCCAGAATCGGGTGTTCGCCAAGTACGCGCGTCTCGAGAAGCTGCCGTTCATCGACGCGGCGCGGCTGATGCCGTTCGATCCGGACCTGTTCATCGACGCCATCCACAACACCTATGCCGGCGAGCGCCTGCGCGCCTGGATCTTCCTCCAGGGCCTGATGCCGATCGTGCAGGGTCATCTTAAGGATGGGACATGGCCGCGCACGCTGCCGCCGGCCGAAGCGCCGCCGTCCTTCAAGCCGCGCGAGATCACCTTCGACTGCAAGGCGCCGCGCGCACCGCGTTGAGGGACCGCTCCTGTCATCCCGAGCGCAGCGAGGGATCCTTCCTGTGTGGCCCTAAAGATCCCTCGCTTTCGCTCGGGATGACAAGGGTGTCGCAAGCTACTGCAGCGACACCGTCAAGCTGTAGTCGGTGAGCACCGGCCCGGTTTCGGCGAGCGTCACGGCGATCAGGTAGTTGCCGCTGCGCGGGATCCTGCCCACCCACGCCTTGGCGTGGTCGTCCGGCCCGGCGTCCGGCAGTGCCTTGCCGCGAAGCATCGCCTTGCTGTCGGCCGACTTGGCGATTGCGGCGTCCGGGGCGTAGACCTCGAAGCTCACGTCGCCTTCATTCGTGGCGACCGACACCAGCAGCGTCTGACCGGCTTTGGCCGAGACGTAGTAGAGGTCGCTGCCGCCCAGCACGAGCTGGCCGTTGACCGTGGTCAACGTCTGGCCGGCCGGGAAGGTGATGGTCGAGGTCGGCAGCGCGCTTGCCGATTGTCCCAGCACCGGTGCCACGACGGCGCTCGCGAGCTGTGTGAGCATCAGGGCGATGGAGGCGAACGCCAACGGTCTCATGCTCTGAAGGATCGCACGCCGGCCGCGGCGTCGCCATCGGTTCGACCGCAGGCACATCGCCTAAAAGCTTGCCAACCCATCGACAGTGTGCCGAACCTCCTGCGCAGCGCCGTGGAAGGACGCCGAACAATGCGCAAGATGATCAACATCGACAGCAGCACCCTCGAGGCGCTCGAGCGGCTCGCCGCCGATCGCAAGGTGAGGCTACAAGACCTCGTTGACGAGGCGATCGGCGATCTCCTGAAGAAGCACCACCGGCCTGTGACGGTCCGCGAGATGTTCGCTGAAAGCCTCAAGCAGGCGGGCGGCACACGCACGCCACGCTCGACGCCTAAAGCCTGACCGTCGTCCTGACCAAAGGACGACGCCAGCCTCACGCCCGTCGCGGCGAAGGGGCCAGCGCCTGGATGATCGGGCAGTGCTCGCGCGGCAGCTCCGGCGCGCAATTGGCCACCAACGGGGCCAGCGCCCGCTCCATGGTCTTGAGCTCGACGATGCGGCGTTTGATGTCGGCGAGATGGCGGCGCGCCAGCGAGTGGACCTCGACGCACGAAGCCGAGCCTTGGCCCGAGAGTCGCAGCAGCTCCCGCACGGCCTGCGGCGAGAATCCGAGGCCGAGCGCCCTTTGCACGAAGACCACGCCGCTGATGTCGTCGGTGCGATAGAGCAGCAGGTTGCCGGCGACGCGGCAGGGCTTGGGCACGAGGCCCATGCGTTCGTAGGAATGGATGGTGTCGACGTCGATCCCGGATTCCCGGGAAAGCACGTCGAGGGTGATCGTCGCAAGCGCGGGCATGGCAGCTTGGATCCTTCTTCTCCGATCGTCCCCCGCACCGGGAAGACTTCCAGCCACTATATGGCGTTTGAACCGGCAGGTAAGCCCCGCCGAAGGTAGTCGATCGCGAGATAGGCGAGGGATCGCACGCCGTACTTGAGCGCCGGCTCGTGGATGTGGAACAGCGGCGAATGGTTGGCTGGCGCCGCGCGCGGATCCTCTTCCGGCGGCGTGACGCCGAGGAAGAAGAACAGGCCGGGCACCTGATTGGCGAGCAGCGAGAAATCCTCGGCACCCATCACCGGCCGCGAGTCCTTGACGCGCTCGGCGCCCACGCCGTTGGCCAGACTCCCGGTTCCCCACTGCGTCAAGGCCGGATCGTTGTAGGTCACCGGCACGCCTTCGCCGATCTCGACGTCGGCCTTCGCGCCGGCTGCCTCGGCAATGGCGCTCGCGGTCTTGACGATGCGGCGCTTGACGTCGGCGCGCACCGCCTCGTCGTGGGCGCGCAGCGTGCCTTCCATGGTGACGCCGTCGGGCAGGATGTTGCTGCGCACGCCGCCGTGGATGGTGGCGATCGACAGCACCGCAGGCGTCACCGTGGCATCGATCTGGCGCGTCACGATGGTCTGCAGGGCGAGGATGATCTGGGCCGAGGTGACCACCGGGTCGACGCCGCGCCACGGCATCGAGGCATGGGTCTGGCGGCCCTGAACGCTGATGCGCAGCCGGTCGGCGCTGGCCATCAGCCCGCCCGGCCTGAGCGCGATGGTCCCCGACGCCAACGCCGACGTCACGTGCAGGCCGAAGATCGCCGACGGTGCCGGGTCGCCCAGCGCGCCGGCATCGATCATCGCCTGGGCGCCGCTGGGACGGCCTTCGAAGCCTTCCTCGTTGGGCTGGAACAGGAGCTTCACTGTGCCGCTGAGCTCGGCGCGGTACTCGGCCAGGATCTCGGCGACGCCCATCAGGATGGCGACGTGCGCATCATGGCCGCAGGCATGCATGACGCCGGTCATCGCACCCTGCCACATCGCCTTCACCTTGGAGGCGAACGGCAGGTCGACCCGCTCTTCGACGGGCAGGGCGTCCATGTCGGCGCGCAGCGCCACCACGCCGCCCGGCTTGCCGCCTTTCAGCACGCCGACGACACCGGTGTCGCCGACGCCCGTCGTGACCTCGTAGCCCAGCGCCTGCAGATGGGTGGCGGCCAGCGCGGCGGTGCGCGTCTCATGGTACGAGAGCTCGGGATGCTGATGGATGTCGCGCCGCCAGCCGATCACCTTGTCCTCGAGGCGAAGGGCTGCCGCCGACACCCACTCGGAAATGTCGCTGCTGCTTTGCGGCATCAGGCTGTCCATGACGGGCTCCGTAGTTTGGTCGACAATCAGCTATAGCAGATGCCCAGTGATGAAAAGCCATCCCATCACGCACATGCTTTCCATCCCCTGTCATCCCGAGCGCGTAGCCACCTGTCATGCCAAGCGCAGCCACCTGTCATCCCGAGCGCAGCGAGGGATCTTTGAGGCCACGGGAAGGATCCCTCGCTTCGCTCGGGATGACAGGAGTCGTTCCATACTTCAGGGAGACCCTCGTGACCGAGCAGCCGAGCAAATATCGCTTTTTTTTGATCAATGCCTTCAGCCTGGCGCCGGGTAGCGGGTTCCAGCTGCGCTCTTTCACCGGACCGAAGGAATCGCAGATCTACAACTATCCCGACGTGGCGCCGTTTCTCGCCGGCATCGACTGGGACCTCCATCCCGGCGCGCCGGCGACGCACGGCAACTGGCCGGTGATGCGCCGCCAGGATTTCACCTCGGTAGGCAACAACCGCCTGCCGTTGGTGCGCGAGGCCTGCGCCGGCGGCCGCTACAACGCGATCGTGCTGCTGGGCGGCGGCGATCCCGGCTACATGGAGGCGCGCGAGATCGGCCGCGACCATCGCATCCCGGTCACCGCGTGTGCCCACGCGCAGATGCACGTCGCGGGCCTGCTCGGCAACAAGTTCTCAATCGTCGACATCGCCGAGACGCACAACATGCAGATGTACGATCTGGTGCTGCGCTATCGCATGACCGAACGCTGCGCCTCGATCCGCAATCTCGACTACCCGTTGCCCAGCGCCAATTTTCCCGACGAGCGACCGATCCATGTCGAGCGCGAGCGCGCGCTCGCCGGCGAGACGTCCGGCATGCTCGAAGCAGCCGTCGCGCAGTCGATCGCCGCCATCGAGGAGGATGGCGCCGAGGTCATCATGCTCGGCTGCTCCGCCGCGTACTGGCTGCAGCCGCTGCTGCAGCAGCGGCTCGCCGGCCTCGGTTGGGACGTGCCGGTGCTCGAAGGCTTCCGCTGCGCCATCCAGGTCGCCAAGGCACTGGTCGATCTCGGTGTCGACGCCTCGGGTCTCGCCTTCCCCGGCGAGCGTCCGGCCAAGTGGCGCCGGAAGAAGGTGTTCTAGTCTTGCCGGACCGCGGACCTCCAGGTCCGCTCATGTCATCCCGAGGCCGCAGGCCGAGGGATCCTTCGCGTCGCCTAAAGATCCCTCGCTGCGCTCGGGATGACAGAGGCGGGCCAGGAGGCCGGCAAGAGTCACGTCCTGGTCGTCCAGTCGGCTTCCTGCGGGAGGGGGAGAGGCTGGTGCCGGCTCGCACCGACCGCGGCTTCGACCTCCGTCTGCCAGGCGCGGAAGGCGGCGAGGGCGGCGCCGCCCAGTGTCGACCTGTCGCGCAGGTAGGGCGCGGGGTCGACGAAGCGGCCATTGGCGATGGCGGAGAAATGCAGATGAGCGCCGGTCGACCGGCCGGTCATGCCGACATAGCCGATCAGATCTCCCTTGCGCACCGAAGCACCCAGCGGCGCCCCGGGCGCGAACCGCGAGAGGTGCGCGTAGAGCGTCGTGAACTGCGCCGCGTGGCGGATCTTGATGGTCAGCCCGTACTCGAAGTACCAGCCCTCATGCTCGATGATGCCGTCGGCCGCCGCGTACACCGGCTCGCCGACGCGCGATTCGAAATCGATGCCGTCGTGGAAGCCGCCGCCGGTCAGCCGGCCGTAGTAGCGGCGCGGGCCGAACGTCGAGGAGATGCGCGACCCGGGCTTGGGCTGCACAAGGATTGCGCCGAGCCTGCGTCCTTCCTCGTCGAACCAGCCCTCCGGCTCGTCCTGCGGCGCGAATCGCCAGAACGTGTGCTTCTGCTCGTCGCTGCCGACCGAAACGTAGAGCGGACAGGCGACGCCGTCGTGTGTGATGCCCTCCGCCACCTCGACGATGTTGGTCGGCGCGCTGGCATCGTCGAGCAGGGATTGCAGCTGGCGGTACGAAACCGTCTCGCCGGACGATGCGCTGCTGCCTGCGAGCCCCAGCAGCTTCACTTCGGTGAACGGCAGGGAGGCATCGCCGCGGGTGTTCGCGGCGAAACCGGCAAACGCTGCGAAAGGATTGGCCGCTTGCCATCCGTGGCAGGCCTGGGTCATCGCCTGCGGCGATTCCTGTTTCGGTGAGTCGGCCTGCGGATGCTCGAGCGGACCCTGGAGGCCGTGTCCGCCGCGGTTTTCCATCTTGCGATCGATAAAGCCGTAGTCGGGAACACGCACGCGCGCCGAGGCCGCAGGCATCAGGAGAGACGAGAGGGTAACGAGACTTGCAGCCAGGCAAAGACGGATGGGTCGGCCGCGATTGGCGGCCTGGCGCGTCGTCATCAGCATTGGTCCCCTCTGGTCCCGACTACTCCCATGCTCCTACGATAAATTCAACGTATACCGACTCGGAACGTGCATCGGTCGCGCACTAACGCGATGCTGCCCGAGGAGCTGGGCGAGCTGTTGCGGCGAGCCGTCGGGAAGCGAGAGGAACGCGAGATGACCGTGATGAACAAAGTCGGCACTGCGTTGTCGGCGGCGCTGCTCATGGTGGTGCCCACGGCGATGCCCTTGGCGATGCTCGCGATCGGCTTGTTCGTCGCATCATCGACTGCGCCGGCGATGGCTCAATCGGTCGCGGTCTCGGAATCGGCTCGCGCGGCGCTGCCTGCGAAGGTGCGCGACTCGGGCGAGCTCAAGATCGCGACCGCGCTGCAATGGGCGCCGTTCGCCTACCGCTCCGAAAAGGACGAGCCGATCGGCATCGACATCGGCCTGATGAAGGCGCTCGCCGCCAAGCTCGGCCTCAAGCCGGTGTTCGACGACCTGAAGTTCCCCGCCATCGTGCCCGGCGTCTCGACCGGCCGTTACCAGGTCGGCGTCGATCAGATCTCGATGTCGCCCGAGCGACTGGCCGCCGTCGACATGGTGCCGTACTTCGACACCGGCAGCTCCGTCCTGGTGCCGACCGGCAAGGCGATAAAGGATCTCGGCAATCTCTGCGGCCTCACCTTTGTGGTGACGCAGGGCAGCTTCCAGGTGCGCCAGCTGCAGCAATTGTCGGAGGCGTGCGTCGCGCGCGGCGCGCAGCCGATTGCCCAGCAGCTCTATCCCAGCAGCGCCGAGAGCCTGCTGGCCATCGCCAATGGCCGCGGCGATGCCTTCCTGACCGCCACGCCGCAGGGCGTCTACATCGCGCGCATCAATCCCAAGGTCGAGCTGATGAAGGGCGAAGTGCCCAACCTGGAACGCTCGCCGGCCGGTATCGCCGTCGAGAAAGGCAATGTCGCAATGCGCAAGGCCATCGCTCTCGCGCTGCTGAGCGCAATGGAGGACGGCTCCTACAAGACGATCCTCGACGAGTACGGTGTTACAAGCGGCGCGGTGCCGATCGACAGCGTTCGCAAGGCCGCCCAATGAGCCCTGCGCGGTCGAGTACCGAGCGAACGACGGGAGCCTCCGCGGAGTGGCCAGGCGCCGATTCCGCCATCGCACGGATCGTCGATCCGCCGCACGTCGGCCGTTGGCTCGGCGTGATGGCCGTGGCGCTGGGGCTCGCCTGGATCGCTTGGCAGGTGATCACCAACCCCGGCTTCCAATGGGCCATCGTCGGCCGCTACATCCTCGATCCGACCGTGCTGCGCGGGGTTGCCGTGACGGTCGAGCTCACCTTCCTGGTCATGCTGCTGGGCGCCGTGATCGGCATCGGCGTGGCGCTGATGCGCCTGGCGCGCGATCCGCTGCTGAGCTTCTGCGCGCACGGCTACATCTGGTTCTTCCGCGGCACGCCGGTGCTGGTCCAGCTGGTCTTCTGGTACAACCTCTCGGCCTTGTTCCCGCAGCTCTCGCTCGGCATCCCGTTCGGCGGGCCGAAATTCTTCGAGATCTCGGCCACCGTGGCGATCTCCTCCTTCACCGCGGCCCTGCTGGGCTTAGGCCTCAACGAGGGCGCCTACATGGCCGAGATCATCCGCGCCGGGCTTTTGTCGGTCGATGCCGGCCAGAGCGAGGCCTCCAAGGCGCTCGGCCACCGGCCGTGGCAGACCTTCCGCGTCGTCGTCCTGCCGCAGGCCATGAAGGCGATCGTGCCGCCCACCGGCAACCAGGTGATCGGCATGCTGAAATACACGTCTCTCGCCAGCGTCGTGGCGCTCGGCGAGCTGATGCATTCGGTCGAGACGATCTACAGCCGCACCTTCGA
>JAFAKN010000759.1 GCA_019235415.1 Alphaproteobacteria bacterium | reverse complement strand
GATTTCGGGTTCCGGCCAATCGAGCGGGTAAAAGATGCCGACGCTGCCGATGAACATTTGGCCGTCGATTTTTTCGCAGGCCCACATTCCGCAGCCGCGCAAGGCCCATGAACCAACCGACATGAGCATCGTTCGCCAGACCTCGGCCGGGGTAGACGTGCGCCCCATAACCATGTGGCGCATCACTTCCGGGTTCGCCTGCATCGCCGAATAGGCGTCCAGATCGCTGGCGCGGAACGCACGAAGCCGCAAGCGCTCGGTCATGACCGTCGGAATTTCGAATGTCGTCATCGTTCTGTCCTCCGATCGGCAAATCAGCGGAGAGCGCGTACGGCGGCCGCTGTCACATCAGGTTGCTGGCCGCCCCATACGACGCGTAGGTAGTTCGCCAGTGTGGCGGCCTGCTCGTCGCTGAGCTTGTCGGCGAATCCCGGCATCGCCGACATGGCGGCGCGATGCGGGAAGGTCTCGGGCCCGATGCCGTCCAGCATCGCCACGATCAGATTTTGTGGATCGGCAAGTCGCAGCGTGCTGTTGTTGCGCAACGCCACCACCGTGTTGGGAATGCCGTTGCCCTCGAGGCCGTGACAGCCGGCGCAGAGCGCCACGTAGCTGGTGCGCCCGGCGCCCTCTGCGAGGGCGTTCGCGGCGGCGGGGTCGATCGTCGGCAACGTTGCGGGCGGTGGCGGCTTGTCGCCAAGCAGGTAGGCCACCATCGCAGTGTTGTCGTCCGTGCTGAGATTGCGCGTGCTGAGCACGACCGCCTGGTGCATTTCGGCGAAGGCAGAGCCTTGGCGGGCGATGCCGCGGCCGAGATAGGTGCCGAGCGACGCGGCGCTCCAGCCGCGCGAGGCGAGCCCGGCTGGCGTGATGTCAGGGGCGGCGACGCGGCCGAAGGCGAAGCCCCTCAAGGGCCGCGATAGTTCCATCTCGCCCAGGAGGCCGCGCGGCGTATGGCACTCGCCGCAATGGCCGAGGACGTCCACCAGATAGCGGCCACGCTGCCAAGCTGCCGAGCTTCCGGCGGACGAGGCGGGAATGCTGTTGGTCAGGAACAGGAGATTCCAGCCGATCATCGCGATGCGCAGGTTGTAGGGGAAGCCGAGTTCCGTCGGGCGATTGGCGACCTTCATCGGTTTCTGCTGCATCAGCCAGGCGTAGATCGCATCGGCATCGGCGCGCGTCATCCCGCGATAAGAAGTGTACGGCATCGCCGGATAGAGCTGGCGCCCGTCGCGTCTCAGGCCGTCGTGCAGGGCGTCCCAGAAATCGTCGGCGCTCCAACGTCCGATACCGTCCTCGGGATCGGGCGTGATGTTGGTCGCGTAGATCGTGCCGAAGCCGGTTTGCATGGCGAGGCCACCGGCAAGAGGCGCACCGACTGGTGCGGAATGGCAGGCCGCGCAGTCCGCCGCCTCGGCGAGATACTTGCCGCGCGCGATGACGTCCGCCGGCGCGTTTACGACCTGCGCCGGGCCGCCGGTCTCGCCGCCGAGAAGCCTGATCGCAACGAACGCCGCTGCGGCGGCGACAACGACCGCCATCGCGGCGACGCCGAGCCGCAGCCATCGGCGAAGGATCACGCGCCGTCCCGCGTCAGGCCGGGAGTCTGCAGGATCAGGTCGCGCACCGCCTGATAGTAGCGGACATAGCCGGTGCATCGGCAGATGTGGTTTTCCAAAGCGGCAGCGACTGTCGCCTCGACCCGGGCGCGCGGCACCGGCTCGCGCTTCAGCCGCTCGAGCAGGATGGTGGCGGCATTGACGAACCCCGGCGTGCAGTAGCCGCACTGAAAGCTGAACCTGTCGAGGAAGGCCTGCTGCACCGGCGACAATTCGACCTCGCCCTTGTCGTTCCTGGCGGCGATGCCTTCGATGGTGCGGATGCGCTTGCCGTCGAAGAACTCGGCGCCGGTGATGCAGGTCTGCACTTCCTCGCTGGTCCCGTCGTCGCGGTCCCAGATCACGACGCAGGCGTGGCAGATCCCGATGCCGCAGCCGAGACGCGAGCCGGTGAGGTCGAGCATCTCGTGCAGCACGTCGAGCATCATCATGCCTTCCGGCACGTCGAGCGGACCATGGCGGTGGCCGTTGATCGTAAGCGTGACCTTGCGAGCGGGCAGGCTCATCCCACGACCTTCAGGATCTGCTCCGCGGTGATCGGAAGAGTGCGGAAGCGGTGACCGATCGCATGAGCGATGCCGTTCACGATGGCCGCCATGATCGGGATCGCCACGACTTCGGCCATGCCCTTGGGCGGCTCGCTGTCCGACAGGGGTGGCAGAATGTCGGCGGTCTGCGTCCACACCGCCACGTCGCTGCCGCGCGGCAGATGGTAGCGATTGAAGTTCCAGGTGCCGTCGCCGGGGCCGTCCTCGTAGAGCGGCATGGACTCGTGCAGCGCGAGGCCGATGCCCGTGGCGACGCAACCCTGTATCTGGCCCGACACCAGATCGGGCACCAGCATGGTGCCGCAGTCGAGAATGCTGTGATGGGCGAGCAGCGCAACCTTTCCAGTCGTTGCATCGACGGCAAGCTCGGTCAGAGCCCCGACGGCCGTGTTGTAGCCGACCATGGCGTTGTTGTTTCGGGTCGGCGGGAAAGACACGGTTCGGCGATCCGCCATCTGGTATCGGTCGGCGGCGCCCGCGCCGCCGCCGTAACGCAGCGAGAGGCCGTCCAGCGGCAGGCGCACGGAAGCGCCGTACATCGCGAAGTCGGCCTCTGCCCATTGCCACCGATTGAAGGCGTGGACCACGGCCCCGACGACCAGCCCGCGCGCATGTGCTTCTTTGGCCAGCTCGGCGAGCGGCAAGGGGGGCAAACCGTCGACGGCGAGAGACCCGTCGCGCCAGCGCGCCTCGTCGGCCTTTGCCCAGCCGCGTCCCCAGATCGCGAGTGCCGCCGGCCACAGGCCATGCTCGAAGACGATGCGGGCCGCCGTCTGGGTGGTGTGGGAGAAATAGTAGGACGAGTTGCTGGCACTCGACCCTGACGCGAGGAAGGGCGTCCAGCGCGGATTGTCGGCCAAGCGGTCCTGCTCGGACTGGCTCATGGCGTGCGGATCGCCGCTCGACTGGAGCGGCAACTCGGGCCATTCGGTCACGGCCATTTCGACCGCGTCTGCCGGCCGGCCCAGCCAGCGCGCGCAGGCGACGGCCTGCCCCGACGACGTGCCTGTGCCGATCTCGGTTCCGGTGTGGCCGAGCGCGATGCGCCCGTCGGGAGCCAGCTCCACCTTGGCGAAGCTTGCCTGCGCACCGTCGCCGAAGCGGCGCTGGATGCAGCCGAAACCGACCCCATAGTATTTGCCCGGGTTGGCCGTTTCGTAGGCCCGCTTGCGCGCGGCCTTGCCGGTCCACAGCACGTGGTCGCGCGCCTTCTCGAGGATCTCCCGGGCGCGCTGCCTGCCGAGCGGCACCGCGCCCTGGGCGTTCTTCATCCCGGTCTTGAGCACATTGCACAGGCGGAACTCGATGGCATCGATGCCGAGCGAGTCGGCGATCTCGTCGACCATGAGCTCGGTGGCCGTCATCGTTTCGAGCGCGCCGTAGCCGCGCGCTGAGCCGCAGTCGAGGGCGCGCGAGGAGATGGCGGTCGCCGCGACGTCGCTCTTGGGGAAGTAGTAGATCGAGGCCGCCGAGGTGGCGCCCACCATGGTGAGGGCAACAGAGCAATTGGCCCGGCCGCCGCCGTTGGCGACAATGCCGGCCTGGAACGATTGCATCAGGCCCGTGCGCCGATCGACGGCGATGCGGTAGCGCATGTCGAACTGATGTCGCTTGAGACCCGCCTGAAACTGCTCGAAGCGGTCGTTGGCAAGCCGCACCGGCCGGCCGTCACCGTAGAGGGCGGCGAGCAGGCCGTAATAGGGAAAGGGGCTGCGGTCCTTCGAGCCATAGCCGACGGTGAAGCAGGGATGCAGGAACAGCCGTTTCAATCCCAGGCGGCTGGCTTGCAGCATGCTCGCCGCGCCTGCCGCCACTTCCTGCGGCGACTGGGTTGGCACGACCAGGTGCAATTCCTGCTTGGCGGTGTCGAACCAGCCGTTGGCGTTGTCCGGCTCCAACGGCGCAGTGTCGCCCGATTGCGTGGCGTAGTCGCGTGTCAGCACCAGCCAATCAGCCGGTGGATGGGCGAGCTCGTCGTCGATCGATTTGGCGTGATACATGCCCGCAGCGCCGGCATCGCCATCGGGCGCTGGCGTGGGCCATACCGGCGCGTGCTTGTCGTATCCTAGGGGTGAAATCGGCGCCTGCTTGAACGACGAGAAGACATCGTCGTCGTAGGCCGTGCTGCCGCCGATTCGGACGAAGCGGTTGGCGCCCCAGGGATCGCGCGGCTGCGGTCCGGTGACGGCGCCGTAACGGATGACGGCGTCGTTGAACTGCAGCTTCTCCTTGGCAAAGCGAAAGCGGGCGAAGTCGTGGAAGATCAGCAGCCCGACCGCCTGGCCGAGATAGGCCGGCGTCTTGCCCGACGGCAGCAGGATGTCCTCACCATAGAACGCCGGGAATGCCAGACCGTCGCGCTCGAGATCGGCCGCCGTTACCACGCGGTCGGGCTTGAGGTCGGTACCCAGCAGCGAGAGGTCAAAGCCGGCATAGAGGCGGTCGGCCAGGGTCGTGCGCAGGACCAGCGCATGCGCCTGCTGCTGCGGCCAGTGCGGCAT
>JAFAKN010000689.1 GCA_019235415.1 Alphaproteobacteria bacterium | reverse complement strand
TCGTAGCTCGAGCCCAGGGCCTCGACGAAGGAATCGCCGACCACGAAGATCGCCGGCCAGGATTTTTCATCCTCGCCCGGCGCGCACTCGCCGGTGCGGAAGCCGTAGCGGTCGGCCTTCCAGGGATAGACGGTGCGGCCCCACACGCGCAGCTTCTCGAGGTTGGGCTCGAGGTCGTGGTGATAGGGCGCGCCCGTATACACGCGCCAGTCGGTCCTGGCTGCCGTGTCGCGCTCACGATCGACGAAGTATGAGAGCACGGTCGCGGTCAGCACGAAGTCGAGGGCGAGCGTGATGGCGGCCACGATCAGCACCGTCCTGGCGATGCGTAGGAACCTTTTCATTGGAAGACGACTCCTCAGTGCGCCAGCAACAGCGGGACCGGGCATGAGGAGATGACCTTGGCCGGGGCGCCGCCGAGACCGAGGAAGTTGGACAGCTGGCCGTGGCCATAGGCGCCCATCACCAGCAGGTCGGCACCGCGGTCCTTGGCGTAGGCGATCAGGGCGCGGCCGCGGGCACGCCCCGAAACCTCGCCGTGGTCGACCGTGTCGAGCTTGGCCGACACGCCGTGGCGGGCAAGGTTGCGCAGCAGGATGTCGGTCGAAAGCTCCTCGGGCTGGGCGGCGACGGCGACGATCGAGACGGTGTTGGCCTTGGCGAGGAACGGCAGGGCAAAGCCTACGGCGCGGGCCGCCTGCGCGCTGCCGTTCCAGGCCACGACCACTGTGGCGAGCGGCGGTACCGGGAGGTTGGGCGGCGCGATCACGACCGGCCGAGCGCAATCGTAGAGCGCGGCGCGCACCGTGCCCGGCGAGATGTTCTCGTTATCGGTGCCCGGTCGGCCGATCAGCAGCAAGTTGGCATAGCGTCCCATGGCGACGACACGCTGGCGGGTGAGCTCCGTGCCGGCGGTGAAGGTCGAGCCGGCGATCGGCTCGATCAGCTCATGGAAAGCCCGTTCCGATTCGCGCCGGCGCGCCTTGAGGCGGCCCTCCGACAGCGGCTTCAGGAACGGCATGGCCTGGGCCGCGATGTCGATCTCCTCGTGGTTGGTCTCCGAGAAATGCACCGCGTCGACAGCGGCGCCGAAAGTGGCAGCGATGCGTGCCGCCAGGCCGAACGCCATCGCCGCGTCAGGACCCCCTTCCGAGATCGCCAGGATCGATTTCAGCATCGCCGATTGGTCTCCCCGGCCCCGACCTAGCACACCGGATGGACGCCTGCGAGAGCGGCCGTTCGCTCGACATGCGACGACTCTCGGCCTTAAATTACCGGTGGATTTCTGGGAGCGGCACATGCGCCTGGATCGCATCAAACGCCTGTCTCGCCTGCTTACTTCTCGCGTGATCAGGGTGGACCTTGCACCTGCGGCGGACTCGTCGCCGCGCGCGGCTCGAGGCGTCGATGCCGCGGCCGTTGCCGCAACCGACCAGCGCGGTTGGACGATCGCTGTGGCCCACGCCGAAACGGTCGTGGCCACCGAGGCATGGACGATCGGCCGGGAGCTTTCCGACAGCCAGCTCGACCACGTCAACGGCGGCTGGGGCGCCTATAAGTAGGGTCGGCCGCCTCTCGTGCCGAGCGAAGTCCTGTCATCCCGAGGCCGAAGGCCGAGGGACCTTTGAGGCAACAGAAAAGGTCCCTCGCTACGCTCGGGATGACAAAGGCGTCCGTGACGGAGGCCTCACAGCAGCTGGCGGCGCGCCAGGTGCACGAAGGCGCCGCCGCGCGCCATCAATTCGTCGTAGGTGCCGCTTTCGACGATGCGGCCGGCCTCCATCACCAGGATGCGGTCGGCAGTGCGGATCGTGCTCAGCCGATGGGCGACGACGATGCGCGTCGAGTTCAGCCCATCGACGCTCTTGGTGACCAGCGCCTGCGTGCGATTGTCGAGGGCGCTGGTCGCCTCGTCGAAGAACAGGAGGTGCGGGCGGCCCACCAGCGCGCGGGCGATCATGACACGCTGGCGCTGGCCGCCGGAGATCTGGCTGCCGCCCTCGGTCACGGCGCTGGCCAGCCCCATGGGCATGGCGGCGATTTCGCTTTCGAGGCCGGCCAGGCGCACCGCTTGCATCACCTGCTCGCGCGGGACCGGCTCGGAGCCCACGATGTTCTCGTACAGACTGCCGGGAAACAGCGCAGACTCCTCCATCACGCTGCCGATCTGCCGGCGCAGGAGCCGCAGGTCGAGCTCCTTGAGATCGTTGCCGTCATAGAAGATGCCGCCGCGGGTTGGCGTCTCCAGCCCCAGCAAGAGGCGCAGGATCGTCGACTTGCCGCAGCCGGACGGGCCCACGATCGCCACGTGCTCGCCCGGCTTCACCTCGAACGAGAGGTTCTCCAGCACCCACGGGCCGTTCTGATCGTAGCGGAACCACAGATTGTGCACGGCGATGGCGCCGCTGAGCGGCCCGGGATCGAGGCGATGGCGCTCGTCCTCGAGCGGTGCGCTCAGCACCGGCCGCAGCCGAGCATAGAGCGGCAGCACGTCGATCGATGCATTGATGGCGCCGGCGAGGCTCAGCACGGCGGCGGTGAGCTGCCCGAAGGCGGCGTTGAAGGCGGCGAAGTCGGCGACGTCGACCGGGTGCGATCCGCCGGCTGCGATCGCGAAGATGCCGACCCCGCCCAGCAGCGGCAGGCTGGTCGCCGCGATGGTCTGGACGGCGTTCATGCGCAGGGCACGCGCCGAGCTGTAGCGCATCGTCGCGAAGGCGTCGGCCCAGCGAGCGAAAGCGCGCAACTCGGCGCCGGCAATGCGCAGCTTGGCAATGGCACCCAAAAGCTCGACCAGCAGGCCCGAGACGTCGCCTGCCTGGTTGTAGACCTTCCGTTGCAGGCGCTTCTGGGCGCGGCCGACTCCGAACAGCAGCGCGCCCACCACCACCGCATAGGCGAAGGCAAACGCCGCCAGCGTGAGGTCGTAGATCAGCATGATGCCGAGGCTCGCGACCGAGAAAATCGCGCCGATCACGGCGCTTACCGACTGGCCGGTCAGGATGCGGCGCATCCAGTCGACGCCCAGCACTCGATTGGTCAGATCGCCGATCGAGTACTGGCGGAAGAACGAGGTACGCAGGCGCAGCACGCGGTCCCACACCGCCGCCTGCAGGCGCTGGTCGAGATGCGTGCCGAGCCGGATCAGGGACATCGCGCGCGCCACTTGGAAGCCGGTGCTGCCCAGCGCGGCCGCCAGCAGGAGAAGCAACATGTCGCCCATGAGCTTCAGTCGGCCGTCGGGGATGGCGACGCCCAGGATCGCACCGATCGCGATCGGCATCAGCAGGCTCGCCAGCGAGGCCGCCGCCGAGGCGAAGAACAGCCGGCGAATGTCGCTGCCGACGCCGAATGTCGCGAAGCGCCAGACCTCGCCATCGCCGACCTGGTCGGGCAACGAGGGGTACAGCACATAGCCGGTGGGCCCCAGGGCGTCGAAGGCTGCCGCGTCGAGCGGGCGCTCGGCGAAAGTCGCAGGATCGAGCCTGCACCAGCGTCGACGCCGGAACACCAGTGCCAGCGGGCTGCCCGTCTTGTCGTCGATCGCGATGAGCGGCAGACCTTCGCGACGCCGGAAGTCACTGTCGAGCGCGACGGTACGAAAGCGGAAGCCGCTGGCGACGCCGTAGGCTTTCAACCGGTCGAACAGTGGCCCGTGGACCGGATCATGGAACGGCGCCCGGAACTCGAAGCCCTGCAGATGGGCCATCGCGCCGAGGACGCCGGGCAGCGCATCGTGGCCGGGGCGTGCAGTCGGCACCGGTGCCGGTCGTTGCAGCGCCGCGACCTCGTTCAAGCGGTGCAGCGCCTGCTGCACGCGCGCATCGTCGAGCGCCAGCGCCTCGCGCCAGCGCTCGCGGCGCCCTTCCTCGCGATGGGCCAGAGCGCGGCCGATGCGTGTTGCGAGCAGCGCCGTCGCCTCGCTCATCGCTTCCGGTCCGTCGCGCCCCAGCACGACCCTGGTATCGATCGCCTGCACCTCGCCCTCGAGGGCAAGCTCGGCACGGATCTGGTTGCAGAGGACGAGACGCCGGGACGGCTCCGACGCGGCCGCGCCGCCCGACGCGGGGTAGAACAAGATCGGTGCTTCAGCATGCAGCCACAGGACGTGGCGGGCCGTCAGCTTCGTGCCTGCCGCGCAGCAGCCCCGCTCGCCGACCGACATCGGCTGCGCCTCGACGTCGGCATGCGGCAATCCGGGCGCCGACAGCAGCGCCGCGAACCAGCTGTCGAAGGCGGCCGCGTCAAGCGGCGTCTGGCCCAGCAGCGGCGAGGCCGAAGGCGCCGCCTGGTCCTGCAGCAAGAACCGCACGCCGGGCGCATCCAGCGGAAGAACGGCGCTGCCTTCATTCAGCTCGGCCAGGAAGATGTGGGCGCCGGCTTGGCCGGCGTGGTCGAGCACGAGGCCGTAGAGGCGCGCCGCCCGCGCCAGGCGGCGAGGCGCACCGAGGTGCGCCAAGTCGGAGGACGCCGGCAGTGGCGATGCTGCATCGCCGGCGGGCAGGCTTGTCGTCCTGGTTGCCGCCACGTTCACGCCGCGCCCTCGGCATCGATCAGACGCGCATAGGCACCGTTCGCCGCCACCAGCGCGGCATGCGTGCCGCGTTCGACGACACGGCCGCGCTCCAGCACGATGATCTCGTCGCAGTCGCGGATGGTGCTCAGCCGATGGGCGATCAACACGCAGGTCATGCCGCGGCGGCGCACGGCATTCAGCACGCGGGCCTCGCTCAGCGTGTCGAGGTTGCTGGTCGCTTCGTCGAGCACCAGGACGGCCGGTTCCTGGACCAGCGCGCGGGCAATCTCTATACGCTGGCGCTGCCCGCCGTTCAGGTTGCGGCCACCCTCCTCGATCAGCCCGTCGAGGTTGCCGGCGAGCGTCTTCACGACGTCGCCGAGGCCCGCGTCGGTGATGGCGGCGAGCAAGGTTCGGTGCGTCACCGTCTCGTCCCACAAGGTGACGTTGTCGCGCAGCGTGCCACGGAAGAGGCGGATGTCCTGGTCGACCGAGCTCACGATGTGCGCCAGCCGCTCGCGGCCCCAGTCCGCCAGCGTGTAGCCGTCGATCCGCACCTCGCCGCTGCGTGGCTCGTAAAGGCCGGTGATCAGCTTGCCGATGGTCGACTTGCCGCTGCCCGATTCGCCCACCAACGCGACCCATTGGCCGGGCATGACGTCGAGCGAGAAGCCGCCGACCAGCGGCGGTTCGAGCGGGTTGTAGCCGAAGCTCACGTCCTTGAGCGACAGCCGCCCCGCGGCGAATTCGTCGACCGTTGCTGTCGGCGTCTCGACGAAGCGCCAGTCGAGGCGGTAGCGCTGCACGTCGTCGAGGCGGGCAAGGTCGGCCGACGCCTGCTGCGCCTTGGCCGCGGTGCCGACCAGGAGCGCGATCGGCGAGGAGAAGTTCAGCAGCAGGACCTGGAAAGCCACCAGCTCGCCGACGGTGAGCTCGCTCGCCACGACCTGCAAGGCGCCGACCCCCAGCACGGCGGCCGCGGTGAGGCTGGAGACCAGCGGCGGCACGAGGTTGCTCGCCTGCTGGTAGACGGTGAGCTTCTGCTCCGAGTTGAGCGCGCGCGCGTGATGTCCCGTCCATTTGGCAAAGAAGTCGCCCTCGCGGCCGGCCGACTTCAGCGTCTCGATCGACCGCAGGCCGATCACGGCGACGGCGTAGAGCTTGCCTACCTCGGTCTGCAACCGCAGGGTCACGTCCTGCAGCGTGCGCTGCACCAGCGAGAGCGCCACGATGTTGATCGCCGCTCCGCCGATCGCGATCGCCGCCAGCGTCGCGTTATAGAAGATCATGACGATCGCCAGGAAGGCCGCCGTGAAGCACGCGGCGGCGGCGTGGCCGCAGTCGCGCGCCAGCAGCCGGGCGACGCGGTCGTTGGCGTCGAGGCGATTGGCAAGGTCGCCGATCAGGCGCTGGTTGAAGAATTCGATGGGCAGCCGCAGCACGTGCCAGGTGAACTCGGCCGAGCGCTCGAGCGCGATCTTGAGCTCGATGCGCAGCAGCACGATTTGCTGCACGACCGACAGCATCACCTGCAAGAGGAACACGCCGCCGAGGCCGACGAGCAGCGGCTCCAGCCAGCCCTGGAAATGGCCGACCAGGATGTCGTCGATGAAGGTCTTGGTCGCGCCCGGCAGGACGAGGCCGGGGATCACCATCATGAGGCTGATCCAGGCGACGAAGGCGATGGCGGGCCCGCAACCCTTCAAGCAGCTCGCCAGGTTGGGCAACAAGCCGATGCGCGTGTCGCCGCGCACGAACCGCGGACCCGGGCGCAGGCGCAGCACGACACCGGTGAAGCTGTCGCTGAACTCCTTTCGCGTCACGGTGCGCGGGCCGACGGCTGGATCGTTCAAATGAACCTTGTTGCCGGCCACGCCCTCGAGCACCAGGAAGTGGTTGAAATTCCAGTGCACGATGGTGGGGAACGGACCGGCCAGGGCCTCGTCGAGCTCGACGCGGAAACCTTTGGCCTCCAGGCCGTAGTGCCGTGCGGCGCGCAGGATGTTGCTCGCCTTGCTGCCGTCGCGCGACACGCCGCAGGCGGTGCGCAACTCCTCGAGCGGCACGTAGCGACCGAAGTGGGCCAGCATGACGGCGAGAGCCGCCGGGCCGCACTCGGTCACTTCCATCTGCAGGAGAGTCGGCGTGCGCACGCGGCCAGCCGCCGACCGCCGCGCCCGCGCCGTCATCCTTCCAGGCCGAGCAGTTCGCGCAGCGCGGGAATGACCAGCGCGATCGGGCGGCGGCGCTCGACGATGACGTCGACGTCGACGTGCGTGCCGCGGGTGATCGTGAACGGCGGTCCGCGGCCGCCCCACCAGGCGAAGCCGCTCGGCGTGCTCTTGTCGAGGAACACCTCGACCTTGCCCATCAGCGGCGAGCCGTCGCCCATCAGGCTGTGCGTGAGCTGCGGGTTGCGCAGGATGGCGTTGAGCTCGGCTTCCGACACGCCGAGCTCGGTGATGCCGATCATCCGGCCGCGCATCGTGCCGTGCTCTTCCTTGCGCACGCTGACCGGATGGATGTGCACGTCCATGCCGGGTTTGATGCGCTTGGCCATGTCGCTGGAGAACAGCGCAATGACCTCGAACGATTCGGGCGAGATCCGCCCGATGGTGGCGATGGTGGTGCCGGGAGACACCACGTCGCCCAGGCCGACGCGGACCTCTTCGATGACGCCGGAGATCGGCGCCTTGACCGCCGAGCCGATGGTGAGCTCGGCGCGCAGGCGCGCGGCCTGCGCCTGTAGGGCATCGATGTCCTCCTGCTTCAGCCGTTCGGTCTCGGCCAGGGCGTCGCGCTTGCGGTCGGCCAGGGCTTCGATCTCGACCGCGCGGGCGTGCGCGTTGACGACGTCCTGCAGCGTCTGGTCGTGCGCGGCGCGCGCCTGTGCGAGCTCCAGCCGGTTGACCAAGCCGCGCTGGAACAGGGACTCGTCGGCGACGAGGATGTCGTTCAGGCCCTGCGCCCGCGCCTTGCCGGCGGTGATCATCTCCGCGACCGCCTCCTTCTGGCGCTGGAGCATGGCATCGATCTTGGCGGACTCGACGGCATTCGCCCGCTTGAGCTGCGCCAGATCCTCCTGGAGCGCGGTGACGCGCATCTCGGTGCTGGTGAGCTGGGTCTCGAGCGAGACCTGCTGCACGCGCGCGATCGGCGCGCCGACCGTGACGTGCTCGCCGCGGTGCACCAGAAGCTCCAGCAGGGCCCCGGCGACCACCGGCTGGACCGGATGGGCCGCCTTGCCGTCGGCCAAAAGGACGCCCCGGCCGATGACTCGCGTGGGCACCTCGCCCAGCACCGCCCATACCAGCCCCGACACGACGATGAGGGCGAGCGAAGTGACGATCATGCGCATCGCCGGAGAAATGAGATTCACGCGCTGGTCGAGCTGCTCGCAGGAATAAAAGCGGCTCAGCGCTTCGGCACGGAACAAGGAACCGTGCTGCTCGGGCATGGGCAAGACTTGCTCGGCCATGGCAACTCCCCCTGGTCCGACAAACCCAACTCGCCGCCCCAAGATACGACGGGTTGTGTTAACATTTTGTGTGCGAGCGTCGGGCGCGGCCAAGCGGAATCGGCGCCCGGCCGCGCATATCAGGCGGCCCTACACGGCGACGTAGGGCTGGCCCCAGCGATCCTGATACACGATCTCGTGCAGCGGTCCGCGACCGACCGGGCCGAACTTGCCCATCGGCCAGCCGATCGGGAGGATGGCGTAGGAGTGCACGCCGGGCGGCAGGCCGAGCGCCGCTTCTGCTTCCTTTTCATAGAGCAGATGGCGGGTCGTCAGCGTGGTGCCGAGCCCGAGCGCGCGGATCGCGAGAATCATGTTCTGCACCGCCGGGTAGATCGACGAGCCGGCCGCACGATTGGGGCTCGGGCCATCCTCCAGGCAGGCCACGATCCAGACCGGCGCCTCGTGGAAATGGTCGGTGAGGTAGGAAACCGCCGAGTGCTGGCGCAGGTAGCGCTCCTTGGTGACGCCGGGCGGCGGCTCGCTGTTGAGGTAGCGCGGCCCGATCACCTCGTCGAACGCCTTCTTGTACCAAGCCTGCACCGCCTTCTTGATCGCTGGATCCTTGATTACGAGGAAGCGCCACTTCTGCGTATTGCCACCGTTGGGCGCGCAGATGCCGGCGCGCAGGATCTTGGCGATCATGTCGTCGGGCACCGGGTCGGGCTTCAGGCGCCGCATGGCGCGACAGGTTTCGATCGTCTCGAATAGATCCGGCATGATGTCCTCCCTCGCGTGCCTCGATGGCGGCCGCGCAGCATACGACGAGTCCCTCCGTCGTGCGCAACAGCCGCTTCTTCGTGCGCGCCTCTTCGCGCGGGCTCCCTCGTGCTGCGACGTAGAGCGCGCGGCGCACGGCGCTCTCGCTCTGTTTATTTGTCCGACGGCGAGGCTATGATCGCATCGCTTGCAAATCACCTCGAGGGGAGGATCCTGCCATGGCCAAGCCCACGAAGATCAATCCCGCCTTTGAAGCCGCCGTCCGCCGCATGCTGGCACCGCACCCGCAACCCAAACCGGCGGCGAAGACCAAGGAGAAGGCGAAGAAGACCGCGCGCAAGTAGGCATCGTTCGGCGGCCGCGGGCATTGGCGTTGACGCGCGACGATCACCAAAAGCGCACAGCACCACGGATCCGAACGGCTTACCTCTCCCAGGCAGCCCTGCCGCAGTCGCTGAGGGAGAAGCATTATGGTCAGCCGTCTTGCACTGCTCGCGTCCCTGTCGGCCTGCCTCATCGCGGTACCGACGATTGCTTCGCAAGCCACGCCGCGCAAGGCCGTAGCCGCCTCGCAGAGCGTCGTCACGCCTGGTGCGGACAGCCCGCCCAGCCTGTCCGAGTGCGCAGGCGGTGGTGGGAGCAGTGGATCCGGAGGGAGTGGCGGCGCCGCGGGTGGCGCCGGTGCCGGTGGCTCCGGCGGTGGCGCGGGCGCTGGTAGCGCCGGCAGCAGCGGCGCCGGAGCGGGCGCAGGAAGTGCGGGCGCCGGCGGCGCTGGCGGCGGCACAAGTGGTGGCGGCAGCGGCGCCGGAGCAGGCGCCGGCGGTGCAGGCGCGGGAAGCGGCACGAGTGCCGGAAGCGGCACGAGTGCCGGTGGTGGCAGTGCCGGAGCGGGCGCCGGCGCTGGCACGGCAAGTGGCACGAGCGCGGGTAGCAGTGGTGCGGGCGCAGGCGCTGGCGGCGCAAGCGCGGGCGCTGGCGGCGCCGGCACGGGAAGTGGTTCTGGTGCCGGCGGCGGTGCCGCGGCGGGATCGGGTACGAGTGGTGGCGCGAGTGCGGGAGCCGGTGGCGCCGGCGGCGCAGGCTCTGGCGCTGGCGGCGCAAGCGCAGGTACTGGTGGTACCGGGGCGGGCACAGGCGGCTCGAGCGCGGGCGCCGGCGCGGGTACGGGTGGCTCAAGCGCTGGGACCGGCGGGTCCGGTGCGGGCGCAGGTGGCGCAAGCGCGGGCGGCGGGAGCGCCGGAACGGGCACGGGCGGCGGCGCCGGCGCTGGGAGCGCAGCGGGCACGGGCGGTGCTGGTGGCGCGGGCAGTGGATCGGGCGCGGCAGGCGCCGGAGCAAGTGGCGCCGGTAGCGGCGGCTCGGTAGGAACCGCGGGCGTGGGCGTTTCGGGAGCGGGTTCAGTATCTTCACCGGGCGTTTCCGGCGTCGGCGTGGCGGGTGCCGGGGTTTCGACCGGCGCCGGCGCCGCAGCCGTTGCCGGACCGGCGTCGGCTGGTGTGGGAAGCGCTGCTGCCGTCGGCACGGCCGGATCGGGCACGGCAGGCGCATCTGCGGCGTCGGTTGCCGGACCTTCGGCAACGGTCGGAGCGGCAACGCCTGGCTCGCACGGATCGCCGACCGCGCAAGGAGCCGTGTCGCCCGGCGTCGCGAGCAGCGCCAGCGCCAATGGCATTTCCGCAGCCGGGGCGGGCATCGGAGGAATGGGCGGCGGAATAGGCGGAGGGCCCTCTGCCGCGCAGCAGGCCGAGGCTTGCCGCCAGGCACCAGCTGACGATGGCGCTTGCGCGGCAGCGCGCAGCTACTCGATGCAGGCGATTTACTTCAATCCGCAGCGCTACAGCAGCCAAGCGGATTGCCTGACGGCCGCCTACGCCGCGCATCTGCCGCTCGACATGTGTCGGTAGCTGCCGCAGGGAGCGGCCGGATTTCCGCCGCGAAGCGTGCTATCATAAGCTTTGCAGTGGCCGACAAGGCGCTTCCCCGGCGCCGGCCGCGAGCCCAAGGAGCAGAAAATGAAGCTCGATCGCCGAACCGTCCTGGCCGGGACTGCGGCCGCTTTGGCCCTTCCCGTGCTCGCCACCCGACCTGCCCGCGCCGATGCCAAGCGCCAGTCGCTGGTCGATTCGTCCTTGCAGACCGCGCAGAAAGTGCTGGGCGGCAAGGACTTTCCCGATGCCACCCGCATGATGCCCAACGCCAAGGGAGTGCTGATCGTCCCGGAACTGGTGCAGGGAGGCTTCATCTTGGGCGCGGCCGGCGGCCGCGGCACATTGATGGCGCGCAACGGCGAGCGCGACTGGAGTCCGCCCGCCTTCTACGGCATGGGCTCGGGTAGCGTCGGCCTGCAGGCCGGCGCCAAGGTGTCGGAGGTCGTCTTCATCATCCGCACCGAGAAGGGCCTGAACGCCATCCTCAACAACAAGTTCAAGTTCGGCGCCGAGGCGGGTGTCACCCTGGTCGGCGTTGGCATCGGCTTGGAAGGCGCCTCGACCACCGCGGTCGGCGCCGACATCGTCGCGTTCTCGAACTCCGCCGGGCTGTTCGCCGGCGCCTCTCTGGAAGGCTCCTACCTCGATCCCGATCACGACTGGGACGCCCTCTACTACGGCCCCGGCGCCACGACCCGCGCCATCGTCATCGAACGCCGGTACACCAACCCCGGCGCCGAGCCGATCCGGCAGTATCTCGCCAGGTGGTGAAGCCGCCCCGGTCTCAAACTTTGGGCGGCACGAACATGTAGCCGATGCCGCGCACAGTGCGGATCGCGTCGGGATGGGCGGGATCGTGCTCGATCTTGCGGCGCAGTCGCGTAATGCGCAGGTCGATCGCCCGGTCGAACGCCTCCATGTCACGGTGGGCGGTGACCTCGAGCAGCCAGTCGCGCATCAGCGGCCGGTTCGGGTTCTCGGCGAACACCTTCAGGAGATCGAACTCGCTCGCCGCCAGAGTCTCCTCGCTGCCGTCGGCCGGGTTCGCCAGGACGCGCTTTTCGAGGTCGAGGACGCGCCTCCCCATGCGGACTCGCGGGCCGCCGTGGGCCGGCACAACGGCGGCGCCTTGCACGCGGCGCAGCACGCTCCTGACGCGGGCCAACAGTTCGCGCGGCTCGAAGGGCTTGGCGATATAGTCGTCTGCCCCGGTCTCCAGCCCGACGACGCGATCGACTGTGTCGCCCGCCGCCGTCACCATGATGATACCGACCCGGCCACTACGCTCGCGCAACCATCGCGCGAGTGCGAATCCGTCCTCGCCCGGCAGCCCGATGTCCAGCATCACCAGGCTCGGCAGCTCGCGCTCGACCAGCCGGCGCAGCGCGGCACCGCCGTCGACGCCGCTCACGCGAAAGCTCTGGCGGGCGAGATAGGCGACGAGCAGGTCGCGCTGCGTCGCCTCGTCCTCGACTACGATGATGTGCGCGGATTGATCCATCGCCAGCGTGGCCGCGTGGCCGCCTTTCCCCGCAACGCAGCATGACAGTCGCGCCGCTATCCGTCCAGGCTTGCGACACCGGCACGGACTCCGCCGCAAGTACGTATTGGCTCCTGTCGAGGATCTCCCTGAAGGCGGTCTCGCACTGGGAGCCTAGCACGCGTTTGGCGTGCGCCATGCCTCCGTGTCCAGGAAAGTACCGGGAGGGTTTCGGGCAGGCGGTAGAGCTGACGGAACAGCTGGAACCGCTCCTCGGCCGCATGCTGGGTGATGCCGTAGAAGTTGCGCGCTGCCGCGGCGCCAAGCTCTCGTCAAGCCGGATGGTCTCGCTTGCTCCGCCTGAGCGTCCGTCTTGGATCCTTTGCGAAGGTATGAGACGTGGCCGATGTGAGGCAGATCGATCAAACTTGGCCTCGATCACCCCACGAGGAGATCGAGCGTCCCCGTCTTCCTCCTCGCCTCGTCGCCCCCTCGCCGGCGAGCCGAAGAGGGGGCGAGATGCGAAGCGCGCGTGGCGGAGGGCAAGCTCGCGCTTGGGGTCGACGAGCTGCCCAACACTGGCCGTCAGGTAATGCCGCCGCTGTAGTCCTCCTCACCGGCTGGGCAAGGGAGGTCGCCGGCCGGGGCGGCGTCGCCCATGCCCCCCGCCCCGCTCACTTGGGTGCCGTTCTGCATGAGGCCGTTCGGGTTAACGCCGCTGGTACCGAAGCCGCCGTTGGCGCCGGCCGGCAGGACGATAGCGAACGAGGCGAGGGCTGCGGTTGCGGTAGCGAGAATGGTCTTGACCATGTCAGTCTCCTTGGAAGTCCGGCGGGGGCGGAATGCCGTCTGCCGATTGGGAGACCCTAGCGCTTGCCTGTATTGTCGCGATGTCGCGGGAACCCTGTTTGGTATCGCCGCAGTCGCGAACGTATCGCCTGTATCGCCGCCGGTGGTGTTCCTGGGCGCAGCGGCCAGCGCGACACAGACGATACAAAAGGGCCGGCTGACGACACGTCGGCGATACATGCGCGCGCGATCGTCCTGGGTTCCCGAGGCGATCTCCCAAGGAGATGAGGCAAATGGCCCCCGACCCGTCGATCCGCGCGCGCCGGCGCATCATCACCTACGTCATCGTTGCCGGCGTGCTGCTGCTCGGCTACGGACTGTCGCGCCACGCCACCTGGCAGAGCACGCAGCTGCACACCATCACGGAGACGATCGCGACGGTGCTTGCCCTGGTGGTCGGCACGCTGGCGCTGGTGCGCTTCTACGCCAAGAAGGACGACACTTTCCTATTCATCGGTACGGGCTTCGTCGGCGCCGGCTTCCTCGATGGCTATCAGGCGGTCGTCACCTCGGCCGCATTCGCGAGCCACTTCTCCTCGAACCTGGGATCGCTGATCCCGTGGAGTTGGCTCGCCTCGCGCGCCTTCCTGTCGTCTCTGCTGTTGCTGAGCTGGTGGGTCTGGAAGCGCGAGAACCGGCTGGGCGAATCAGGCCGTTTCAGCGAGGCCACGGTCTTCGTGCTGGTGGCGGCGTTGACGCTGGCGAGCTTTGCCTTCGTCGACCTCGTGCCCCTGCCGCCGGCGATCTATCCGGACCTCTTCTTCGCACGTCCCGAGGAATTCATCCCCGCACTCGCCTTTCTCGGCGCGCTCGCCGGCTATCTCTGCAAGGGAAAGTGGCGGACCGACCACTTCGAGCATTGGCTGGTCCTCTCACTGATCATCTCCTTCATGAGCGAGGCGGCCTTTGTGTCGTCATCGTCGCACCTGTTCGATGCCGATTTCGACATCGCGCACCTCTTGAAGGTGGTGAGCTACATCTGCGTGCTGACCGGGCTGCTGATCAGCGTCTATCTGCTGTTCCGTGAATCGGAGGCGAACAAAGAGCAGCTGCGCCAGGAAGTCGCGCGGCGCGTCGAGTCCGAGCGCGACACTGCGCATGCCGCGCGGCAGCGCTTCGTCGACGCCATCGAGACACTGGATGCCGGCTTTGTGCTGTTCGATGCCGACGACCGGATCGTGCTGTGCAACAGCCGCTACCGCGCCTTCTTTGCCGAGCTGGCGGGCGGCGACGTTGGCGACATGGTGATCGAGCGCACGCCATTCGCGGATTTCCTGCGGGCCGCAGCGGCGCGCGGCATGTTCGCCGACATCGGCAAGGATTTGGAGAGCTGGGTTGCCGAGCAGATGGAGGCGCGTCGCAATCCCCGCGCTTTCCGCGAGGAACGCCTTGCCGGCGGGCTCTGGCTTCGGGTCGACGAGCGCCGCACGCGCGACGGCGGCCTGATCTCGATCTACAGCGACATCACCGAAGACAAGCGGCATGAGACGGAGCTGGCCGCGCAGCGCGACACAGCCGAGACGGCGCGCGCCGAGGCGGAAGCCGCCAACCAGGCGAAGTCGACCTTCCTTGCGACCATGAGCCACGAGATCCGCACGCCCATGAACGGAGTGCTGGGCATGTTGGAGGTACTTGAGCGCCAGGGCGTCGACGAAATTCAGCGGCCGCTGGTGATCTCGATGCGTCAGTCGGCCGATGCGCTGCTGCGCATCATCGACGATGTGTTGGACTTCTCCAAGATCGAGGCGGGCCGGCTCGAGCTCGAGGTCACGGCCTTCTCGCTTTCCGACCTGATCCGCAGCGCGACCGACACCTTGCGCCCGCTGGCGGAAGCCAAGTCGTTGGCGATCAACAGCGCCGTCGCTCCCGGGTCGGACGATGCCCTGCTGGGCGATCCCAATCGGGTTCGGCAGATCCTGCTCAATCTCTTGAGCAACGCCATCAAGTTTACCGAGCTCGGTGAGGTGAGCGTGCAAGGCGCCGTCGAGCCGGTGGGGGTGGGACGCAGCCGCGTGACGCTGGCGGTACGCGACACCGGCATTGGGCTCGATGCCGAGCACCAGGCGCGTCTGTTCCAGCCGTTCTCCCAAGCCGACAGCTCGACGACGCGGCGCTACGGCGGCACCGGGCTGGGCCTGTCGATCGTGCGCCGGCTCGCCCAGCTGATGGAGGGCGACATTGCCGTCGAGAGCCGGCTCGGCCTCGGCTCGATCTTCACTGTCACGTTGGTGCTGGCGGCTGCACCGGCCGATTCGCCGATTCATACGCTTATCAAGCCGGCCGTTGCCGGGCGCGAGGGCGAGCCGCGCAGGCCGCTCGACACGGGGCCGCGCGTCCTGGTGGTCGACGATCATCCGATCAACCGCGATGTGCTGGTGCGCCAGCTCGCCTTGCTGGGCATCGCCGCCGACACCGCGGAGGACGGGGCGATGGGGCTCGGCGCCTGGAGCAAGGGCGGCCATGCTGCCGTGCTGGCCGACCTGCACATGCCTAAGCTCGATGGCTACGAGCTCGCGCGCCGCATCCGCGCCAAGGAGGAAGAGCGTGGCCCAGGACGCACGCCGATTGTCGCCGTTACCGCCAACGCCATGCGTGGCGAGGAGGAACGCTGCCTCGCCGCCGGCATGGACGCCTATCTTGCCAAGCCGGTCAGCATGGAGCGCCTGCGGGCGACCCTCCAGCGCTGGCTGCTGATCGGCGAGGGTGACGGCGCCGGCGAGGGCGAGGATCGCGATCCTGATGGTGCGATCGACCGCAGCGTGCTGGCCGGCTTCCTGGGCGACGACGCGGCCAGCATCGACGCCTTGTTGGCGAAGTTCTGCGAGAGCGCGACCGAGTCGGAACGCGCCATCGAGACTGCCTGGCGCGCAGGTGACCTGCCGGTGCTGGCCGCCGCGGCGCATCGACTCAAGGGCGCTGCCCAGGCAGTCGGCGCGCGCGGCGTGGGCGATGCCGCGGCGGTCCTCGAGCAGGCCGGCAAGGCCGCCGACCGCACCGCCTGCCGCGACGGCCTTGGCCCGCTCGCTGCCGCTCTGCGCCGCGCCGTTGCCGAGATCAGAGCCGCTGCTTGAGCGGTTCAACGGTTGATTGGTTGCATGGCAGACACGACGATCGACGGAGCGACGAGGGCGACCCCGCCGTGTTGAAGTTGCCGCGAGTCTGGCTATCCTGAACAGGCGAGGACGAAGGCCAGCCGTAGCCGCGCCGCGCGATCGGCAAGGAGGGCACCATGATCACCAAGTTCATGACCGTCTATCCCGGCCACATTGACATGCCGGACCTCGGCCAGGACGCCACGCCCGCCAACGAGCGGAATTATTCCAACGATCAGCTCGCCTCGGTGTTTGACAAGCTCGAGGCGATCGCCAAGCAAATGGACCGGTTCGGCTGGGACACGCTGTGGCTCGCCGAGCATCACTTCCAGCGCGAAGGCTACGAGGTGCTGCCCAACCTGCTCATGCTGGCGGTTCACCTCGCTCATATGACCAAGCGCCTGAAGGTGGGCTGCGGCTTCAACATCACGCCGATGTGGCATCCGCTCAGGCT
>JAFAKN010000534.1 GCA_019235415.1 Alphaproteobacteria bacterium | reverse complement strand
CCTCTTGAACATGGAACCTCCGCGCGCTGAAGGGAGCGACCAGCGCCTTGTCGAGCGCGCCGCGGGCGATCATCGGCGCGATGGTGAGCGCATGGTTGGCCGCGAGCGTCACGCCCGAATGGCAGCATACGGTGAAGGCGCCGGGATGGGTCTCGGATTCGTCGTAGATCGGGAAGCCGTCCTGCGTCATGACGCGGATGGCGCTCCAGGTGCGCACCACGTTGGCGCCGGCGAGCAGCGGAAACAGGCGCACCGCGCGCTCCGCCTCGGTGGCGCTGACGCCGAGCGTCAGGCCGGCGGGATCGGTGCTCTCCTCCTTGGAATCGCCGATCATCACCGTGCCCTCGTCGGTCTGGCGCAGGGTCACGACGGGATGGTGCAGGAACGGCCGCAGCCGCTCGGTCACCACGATCTGGCCGCGCTCGGGCTTCATCGGCGCCTCCAGGCCGACCATCGGCGCCAGACGCATATTGGCGTTGCCGGCGGCCAGCGCGACCCGACGCGCCCGCACCTCGCGCTGCGAGGTCGCGAGCCGGAACTCGCCGCCCTCGCGCGCGATGCTCTCGACGCGATGGCTCGGCCGGTAGCTGACGCCGCGCGCCTGCATGGCGACGTGCAAGGTGCGCAACAGGCGCAGCGAATTCACGTGGCCGTCGAGCGGGCAGTAGCTGCCGCCGACCACCTCCGGCCCGATATCGGGCAGCATCTTCGCGACCTGGGCATGGTCGAGGATCTCGGTCTTGTAGTCGACGATGCCCGGTTGGTTGTGCAGGCGCCTGAGACTGTTGGCGCGCGCCTCGAGCTCCCTCTCCGACAACGCGAGATGAAAACCGCCGGGTCGCTGGAAGGAAACGTCGAGTCCCGTCTCCTCTTTCAGCAGCTCGGCGAAGCCGGCCCAGGCATTGGACGAGCGGATGGTCCACCCGGCATAGGGCGCGAGCCCCAGGCCCTTGCTCTGCACCCAGACCAGGGCGAAGTTGCCGCGGCTGGCGCGGACCGCGCGGTCGCCCTCGTCGAGGACCACGACCTTGCAGCCCTCGCGCGCCAGGCCCCACGCGGTGGCGACGCCGACCAAGCCGCCGCCCACGACCGCGACGTCGAATTCGTCAGCGGGCATCGACGCTCCTTCCGATCAGCAGGCGTTCGAGACCGTAGGCACGGTCGAGCGCGACCAGCGCCACGACGGTGATGGCAATGACGCAGGCCGACACCGAGGTGACCAGCGGGTCGATGTTGTCCTGGATATAGAGGAACATGCGCACGGGTAGAGTTTCGGTCCCTGGGGCGGCGATGAACACCGTCATGGTGACCTCGTCGAACGAATTGATGAAGGCAAGCGCCCAGCCGCTCATCAGCCCCGGCACGATCAGCGGCAGGGTGATGCGCCGCAGCACCGTCGCCTCGGACGCACCGAGCGAGACCGCGGCATGCTCGATGGCGCGGTCGAGGCCGACCGCCGAGGCGAGCGTCAGGCGCAGCGCAAAGGGCAGCACGATCACGATGTGCGCCAGCACCAGGCCCACGAACGTGCCGCCGAGCCCGATCTCGGTGAAGAAGCGCAGGAAGGCGATGCCCAGCACGACATGCGGGATCATCAACGGCGACATGAAGAGCGCCGTCATTGCGTCGCGCCCGGCGAAGCGATAGCGCGCGATGGCGAGTGCTGCGGGCACGGAGAAGCCGACCGCGATCGCCGAAGAGAGCGCGCCGAGCCACAGGCTGCGCCAGAAGGCGGAGATGAACTCGGGATAGCGGCCGATGGCGTAGAACCAGCGCAGCGACCAATGGTCGGTGGGAAACGACAGATAGCCCTCCGGCGTGAAGGCGACGCAGACGACGACCACGATCGGGGCCAGCATGAAGGCCACGAACAGCGCGTGATAGCAAAGCGCGAGCGGGCCATTCTTGCTCATGTTGGGCGGCTCATCCGAATACCTGCGCGTAGCGGCGCTCGACCAGCCGGCTCGCGCCGGCGACGATCAGCACCAGGGCGACCAGCAGCAGGACCGCGACGGTTGCTCCCAGGGGCCAGTTGAGCGTGTTTAAAAACTCGTCATAGGCCAAGGTCGAGGCGACCTTCAGGCGGCGACCGCCGATGATGGCGGGCGTGGCAAAGGCGCTGGCGGCCAGCGCGAAGACGATAATGGCGCCGGACAGGATGCCGGGCATCACCTGCGGCAGCACGATGCGGCGCA
The DNA here is from genome assembly GCA_019235415.1 of Alphaproteobacteria bacterium. Lineage (GTDB taxonomy): Bacteria > Pseudomonadota > Alphaproteobacteria > Reyranellales > Reyranellaceae > Reyranella. The sequence goes on along the minus strand of JAFAKN010000534.1, from coordinate 6,989 downwards.
GCACGGTGAACGGCCCCGCGCCCAGCGCGACGGCGGCGTTCTCGACCTGCGGATCGAGCCGCTGCAGGGCGGCCCACACGGCCAGCACCATGTAGGGCATCAGCACATGGGTGAGCGCCACGACGACGCCGGTCTCGGTGAACATGAAGGGCAGCGGCGCCGAGATCAGGCCGAGGGAGACGAGCGCCTTGTTCACCAGCCCCGAGTTGCCGCCGAACAGCAGCGCCCAGCCGAGCGTCCGGGCCACGACGGAAATCAGCAATGGCCCCAGGATCACCAGCAGGAACAGGCCGCGCCACGGGCTTTTCATGCGGTTCAGGATGTAGGCCTCGGGTGCGCCGAAGACCGCGCCGAGCACGGTCACGGCGAGGGCGATGCGGAAGGTGCGCCAGAACATCTCGCCGTAGTACGGATCGCTCAGCACCTCCCGCCAGTTCTTCAGGATGAACACCGGCTCGATGCCCTTGTACTGGCCCCAATCGTGGAACGACAGCAGCACGGTCATGGCCAGCGGCACGATCACGACGACAGCGAACAGGAGCAGCGCCGGAAGGCCGAGAAGGTAGGGCGCTCCTCCCCACGAAGTGGGGAGGTGTCGGCGTCTCACGCCGACGGAGGGGTCATGAGTCATGACCCCTCCGTCTGCTGCGCAGACACCTCCCCAAGCTTCGCTTGGGGAGGAGAAGAATTCCAAGCCAGGCACACCGCCTCGCCCTCGGCGGGCATCGGCTCACCGGTGTTCTGGCGGATCACCGTTACCAAGCCGCTTCCGGTCTCGACCTGGTAGAGCCAGTGGTTGCCCTGGAACACCCGGGCACGGACGCGGCCGGCGAGGCCCCTGCCGGCGAACTGGATCTTCTCGGGGCGCACGCTGGCGCCGTCTAAAAGGTTGGTCTTGCCTAAAAAGCTGGCGACGAAGGCGGTCGCCGGCCGCTCGTAGGCCTCGTGCGGCGGGGCGATCTGCTCGACCCGGCCGTGGTTCATCACCACCAGCCGGTCGCTGAGCGCCATCGCCTCGGCCTGGTCGTGAGTCACCAGGATGGTCGTCGTGCCGACGCGGCGCTGAATCTGGCGCAGCTCGATCTGCATCTCCTCGCGCAGCTTGGCGTCGAGATTGCTGAGCGGCTCGTCGAGCAGCAGGATCTGCGGTTGGATCACCAGCGCGCGGGCGAGCGCCACGCGCTGCTGCTGGCCGCCCGACAGCTGGCGCGGAAAGCGGCCCGCGAGCGCGCGCAGTCCGACGAGCTCCAGGGTCTCGGCGACCCGTCGCGCCCGTTCGCCCGAGGCGACGCCCTGCATCTCCAGCCCGAACGACACGTTCTCGCCCACCGTCATGTGCGGGAAGAGCGCATAGCTCTGGAACACGATGCCCAGGCCGCGGCGTGCCGGTTTCACCGCTAGAAGATCGCGGCCGGCGAGGCGAATGGCGCCCGACGTCGGCTCGACGAAGCCCGCGATCATCTGCAAGGTCGTGGTCTTGCCGCAACCCGACGGACCCAACAGCGAGACGAACTCGCCCTGCTCGACTGCGAGGGATAGCCCGTCCACCGCCGGATGCGAGCCGAAGCGTTTGGTCAGGCTCTCGAGGGCGAGAAAGCTCATGCCGCGAACGTCTTAGCGCTCGACCTCGCGGTTCCAGCGCTTGGTCCAATCCTCGCGCTGGGCGTTGATGGCGTCCCAGTCGGGCTGGATCACGAGCTTGGCGCGCTCGCCGACCGGCGCCATGCGCAGCTCGGGCAGGTTGACGTCGACCTTGGTGTTGACCGGGCCATTGCCCAGCTCCTTGGCGAGCGCCGCCTGCACCGGCGCCGATACCAGGAGCTTTATGAACTCCTGGGTCAGGGGATGCGGCGAGCCCTTGGCGACCGGGCAGGCCGAGGCGAGCAGGATCGGCGCGCCTTCCTTGGGATAGATAAAGTCGACCGGGAAGCCCGTGTTGGCGAAGGCCTGCACGCGGCCGGTACCCCATACGGCGATCTGGCCCTGGTTGGACTGGAACAGCTCGGTCATCTTGCCCGGCGAGGGCTCGTAGACCAGCACGTTGGGATTGATCGCCTCCTTCATCACCTTGAAGCCCGGCTCGATGTTCTTCTCGCCGCCGCCGTTCAGGCGGGCGAACATCATGAGCGTGTAGAGGCCGTAGGTGTTGTTGATCGGCGGGATCACCAGAAGCTTCTTGAACTTGGGATCTTTCAGGTCGTTCCATGAGGTCGGCGCGGCCCAGCCCTTGTCCTTGAAGGTCTTGGTGTTGATCATCAGGCCGGTGCCGGTCAGGCCGACCGCGACCGCCTTGTCGTCCTTGAACAGGGCGGCGGGATAGAGCTCGCTCTTGTCGAGCCCCTCGACCTTGCCGCAGAAGCCGAGCTGGATCGCCTGGTACATCGGCCCGTCGTCGACGATCGCCACATCGATCGCCTGGTTGGCCTTCTGCGCCTGCAGCTTGGCCAGCGTGTCGGTCGAGTTGCCGGCGACATACTCGATCTTCACCCCGTGCTTCTGCTCGAACGCCGGGAAGACGTCCTTGCGCAGCTGCTGCTCCCACGACCCGCCGTAGCCCGCCACGACCAGCGGCTTGGTCTCAGCCATTGCCGATGCGGCGAGCAGGGCAAGCGCGAGGGCGACGCCCGTCGATTTCAACATTGTCTGTCTCCCAGTTCCCCTTCGCGGGACAGTAGTCCCATGGCAAAGAGCGCGCCACTTCCACTCCGTCATCCCGAGCGCAGCGAGGGACCTTTCGTGCGGTCTTAAAGATCCCTCGCTGCGCTCGGGATGACAGCCTTAGCGCTCCACATGAACGTGAGCTCGTGCCTGTTGTGGTGCAGGTGGACGAGCTTGGCGCCGGGGATCGCGGCGAAGGCGGCGGCGGTGTCGTGGTCGGTGGCGCCCTGGAACTTGACCGTGCAGACGAACGTGCCGACGAGGCTCGACGCCCGCCATTTCTCGACCAGTCGCCAGAGCCGCGCAGGATAGCAGACGATGTCGCAGCACAGCCAGTCGACGCGGCCGATGCTTTTCGGCTCGAGCGCGAAGGCGCTTGCGCCGCGCCACGTCACGCCGGGCATCGCCGCGACCTCGGGATCGATCGGCGCCTTGTCGACCGCCAGCACGTCGGCGCCGAGCTTGGCCAAAGCCCACGTCCAGCCGCCGGGCGAGGCGCCGAGGTCGAGGCAGCGTTCGCCGGCCTGCGGCCAGCGGCCGAGCCGCACCAGCGCTTCCCACAGCTTGAGGTACGCGCGGTTGGGCGGCCCCGACTTGTCCTCGACGAACGTCACCTCGCCATTGGCAAAGGGCGAGCTGCAGCGCGACGCGGCGAACAGGCGGTCCGGCGCCAGCAAGGTCCAGGAGCCGAGCGGCGCGCTGGGCGCGGCAGCGGGGAAGACGATCGGCTTGGCCGAGACATGCGGCAGCCGCTCGTGGATCAGGTTGGCACGGCGATGATGGGTCGGCGCGTACATCGCCCAATTGCGCTGGATGGCGCGCAGCGCTTGTGCGGCGGCGCCGATCGACGGCACCGGCAGCTCGACGCAGTCGTGCCACACGTTGGCCGCCCACGCCGAGTCGATCGCCGCGCCATCGCAGATCAGCAGGCGCTCGTGCTCTCGATTGATGACGACGCGCGCACGGCTCAACTCTTGTCGCAGCTGGTCGATGAAACCGTCGGCTGCGAGGTAGGCGGAGGTCATGAAACGCAACCTAATCGCCTCGTGATCGTTCGCAGGCAAGGGGCACATCAAAAGGAATCCAACTCATGGCCAAGACTTCGATGTCCCAGCGCAAGACGATGGGCCGCGTCATGCACGAGTACAAGCACGGCGAGCTGAAGAGCGGACCGCGCGGCAAGGCGGGCAAGGTGAAGAACCCGCGGCAGGCCGTCGCGATCGCGCTCAAGGAGGCCGGCGCCTCCAAGTACGAAAGCAAGGGCGCGAACAAGCGCAACCTGGCGCGCTCCAAGCGCAAGGAAGCGACCGGCCGCACCGCGCAGCAGGAGAGCGAGGGCAAGGCCCGCGTCGGCGCCCGCGGCAAGCGCGAGAGCAGCCGCTCGATGGGCGGCAAGAACGCCAAGTCGACGACGCGCCGCACGCCGCGCCAGCGCGCCGCCGCGCGCCGCAACATCGCCAAGGCGCGCAGCGCGCGGCGCTAACCCCCTCTCTTTTTCCTCTCCCCCGCTAGGGGGAGAGGCTAGGAGAGGGGGCATCGAAAGCTCCTGTAACCCCCTCTCCCGACCTCTCCCCCTAGTGGGGGAGAGGAGAAGAAATGGGAGCTTGCTTCGCTACAGGTCGACCCGCTCCTCGCCGATCGCGCGGCGCTCGGTCATGTTGAAGCGGCCGGCGTAGATCGGCCGCTCGCCGGTCGTCGGACCGGGATACTGCACGATCAGGATGTCGCCGCCGGTGGCGGTGTGGAACTCGCCTTCGAAATGCGGGTCGGGATGGTAGAGCATGGTGCCTGGGCCGCAGAGGCGCCCGCCGATCGTGAACTCGCCCGAGAGCACGAACCAGACCTGGGCAAAGCCGTGATAATGCTCGGGATGATGCGCGCCCGGCTCGAGCCGCAGGACGCCGGCGTTGGGCTCGGTCGGCCGCTCGGGCCGCGGATGGAACAGCATCTTGCCGGTTTCGCCGGGCCAGCGGATGGTCTCCCAGTCGACCTCGTCGAGATGGCGGATCTCGAAAGGCAGATGGTCGCGCCGCGAGGCTTCGCGGCCGGTGCCGAGCGTCGCGTTGGCGTCGGCGGTATCGGGGACGTGCTTGGTCATGACTTTCCTCTATTGCCGTTGTCTATTGTCGCTCGTGGGGTTCGACGGTCGATGGCGAAAGCCGCCACCAGTCGGCGACGGCCGATGCCTCGGCCGGCTTGGCCGCCGCCATCAGCACGTGGGCGCGGCCGCGGCCGGCATTCTCGGCGCGGTGCGGCTGCTCGGAATCGATGAAGATGCCGTCGCCGGCCTTCAGCCGGTACTGCGCGCGGCCGACATGGAACAGCACCTCGCCCGACAGCACGTGGCAGTGCTCCTGCCCGGGATGGGACACCATGGTCTCCATGCGGCTCTTGCGCGGGAACACCAAATGGAAGACTTCCAGGCGATCGAGCGGCGCGCCGCCGCCCAGCACGCGCCAGCGATAGCCGGTGGCGGCGACGTCGCTCAGCGCCGCCTCGCCGCCGCGGTAGACCGCGACACGCGTCCTGGCCGGCGCGCCGGCCATCGTCCCGAACAGCTCGCCCAATCCCAGACCCAGGACGTCGACCAGCTGGATCAGGTTGGCGATCGACGCCGCCACCTCGCCGCGCTCGAGCTTGGACAGGAAGCCCTCCGACACGCCGGCCCGCGCCGCCACCTCGGCCAAGGTCAGCCCGGCGCCGAGCCGCGCCGTCCTGAGCTTGTGGCCGATCGCCAAGGTGACCTGGGCAACCTTGTCCAATGGGACCTCCCGTCGGAGCCTTGCTCTAATAGCAAGTTACTTGCCTATACTGCAAGATGCGCTGCGCCGACAGACCTCGACGATTTTCAATCTTGCCGTAACGCACCTGCCATGGCACCCGCATCAAATGCCGTGCTAGCGTCCGGCGCGTTCTTCAATGGAGGAGGTACACATGTTCAATCGCAGGCTCGTATTGTTGGCGGCCGCGACGACATCGCTGGCGGCGATGCCTGTATTGGCGCTGCCAGTATTGGCGCAGAGCCCGAGCCAGCCGATCGTCGGCATCCAGTCGGTCACCACCTATTCGGCGGAGGCGCGCATCGCCGCGGTGGACCCCAATGCCCGCACCGTCACCTTCAGCTTCGCCAACGGCGCCACGGCGACGCGCAAGGTGAGCCCCAGCCTCGCCAACTTCAACGCCGCGCGCGTGGGCGACATGGTTTCCGTGGGCTTCGAGGATCGGCTGACCTTCGTGCTCGCCGGCCCCAACGCCAAGGTGCCGGCCAACCAGAACGTCGGCGCGATGGCGGCAGCATCGATCGGCAAGAGCGGCGCCGCCGTGATGGACGACGACGCCATCCAGACGTGGTGGGTGACGGCGGTCGATCCGTCGGCCGGCACGATCGCGCTGGTCAATCCGGCGGGCGGCCAGATCCGCACCTACTCGGTGTCGACGCCGGCCGACCGCGAGCAGCTGCCGCGCGTCAAGCCCGGCGACAACGTCACCGTGGTCAACCACGAGCTGCTGGTCGTCTCGATCTCACCGAAGGCGTGAGTTCCCCTCCCCTTCGCGGGGTCCGCGATGGGGAGGCTAAACTCTTGTTCGCGCGCTCCACTGGAGCCTGCGAAAGGGAAGTGTCACGGTCACTGCTTCGCGGGCGCCTGATACATCACGTCCGAGCGCAGGACGTATTTCATGCCGGAGACCACCGGTGCGCCGCGATGGCGGACCTTGTGCGGAAACACGAGTGCCGCGCCCGTTGTTGGCCGGACCGATAGCGGCCCGGCATCGGCGTCGAAATCGGTGCTGCCGCCCTCGAAATCGTCATTCAGGTAGATCATGAATGTCAGAGCGCTCTGCTTGTCCGGCGCCAGGCGCACGATGCCGTCGACATGCCAGTCGAACTGTTGACGCGGCATGTATCGGTAGAACCGCCAACGCTCGTTGAAGCCACAGAGCGACCAACCATACACTGACGATCCGTGCAGTGCCGGCGGCAGGTAGTCCCGCGCTCGTTCGAACAGAGGCGCCGACAGCGCGGTATCGTCCAGCAGGACGCGCTCGTTGTTGCGGGCGCCAGCCCCAGGCGGTTGATGAAGGCACAATTCCGGCGGCTGGGGCCCACTGTCCGTCATGCAGCGTGCGAAAGCCTGCCACAGGCCCCCGAACCCGGCAAATTCACCCTCAAGCGAAGCCACTAGCCGCGCTTCGCTCCCGCTTGCTAACGTCTCCTCAACGGAGGGTTTCATGGCGAAGTTCGGCATCGGACAATCGGTTCGCAGGCTCGAGGATCCGCGGCTGCTGACAGGCGGCGGCCGCTACACCGACGACACGCGGCTGGAAGGCGC
>JAFAKN010000477.1 GCA_019235415.1 Alphaproteobacteria bacterium | reverse complement strand
GCCAGGCCGTGCCAACCTGATCAGCCGCAATGCGCGCCTCATGGTCGGTTTTCCCGCCGGCGCCTCGCCGGACTTCGTCGCTCGCCTGCTCGCCGAGCATCTCAAGGACTATGCGCCATCGACGATCGTCGACAACCGTCCCGGCGCCGGCGGCCGGCTGCCCCTGGAGGCGCTGAAAGGTGGCGACAGCGATGGCTCGTTGATGGTCCTCACGCCCGGCGATCAGGTCGCGCTGTTCCCGCACGTCTATGCCAAGCTGGGATACGACGCCCTGAGGGACTTCGCGCCGGTGTCGACCGTTTGCATCGTGCAGTTCCTCCTGGTCACTGGTCCCCTGGTCGCGCCCGACGTCAAGTCCGTCGCCGACTTCGTGGCATGGTGTCGGGCAAATCCCAAGCTTGCGACGTGTGGATCGCCCGGCGAGGGGACGCGGCCGCACTTCATGGCGGTCAACTTCGCGCGTGCCGCGGGTATCGAGCTGACGCACGTGCCCTACAAGGGCGGCCCCCCGGTCGTTCAGGATCTGCTTGCCGGCCAGATCGCCGCCGCTGTCAGCGTCGTGTCGAACGTCCTGCCGCACATCCAGGCCGGGCGACTGAAGGCGCTGGCGACGACGGCTGCCCGCCGCTCGCCTGTTCTTCCGGAAGTGCCCACGGCGCGCGAGGCGGGGTATCCGGCGCTGGAGGGCGTGGAATGGTTCGGCCTGTTCGTTCCGGTCGGCACGGCCACTGCCATTGTCGCCGGCTTGAACAAGGCAGTGCACAAGGTGCTGGCGAACGAAGCCTTCAGGGATGGCCTCGAGAAGCAGGCGTTCGAGCCGCGCGGCTGCACGCCTGAGGAGTTCGCGCAGTTGATCAAGGCCGACCTCGATCAGTGGGCTGCGACCGTCAAGGCGTCGGGCTTCAAACCCATGGACTAGCGGCTCACGCCGCCTGCCGCACCCCCGGCAAGGTCAGGCCGTACTTGGCGGCGACCTCGGTGGCGCGCTTCATGAAGTCCTGGCGCATCTCGTCGTTGGTGCGCTGCTTGATGTGCCACTTGCGGAAGATCTCGTTGTTCCTCGACTTCGAGCCGCCGAAGAACGAGGGCAGGTAGGGGAAGTACTCGTCCACTGCCGCCTGCAGCCGCGCCTTGCCTTCCGGCGTCTTGACCAGCTCGGCCGAGAAATCCTCGCCGAACTGGGCGTGGAAGCGCTCCTCGGGCATGGTGGCGCGCGCGAGGTTCCTGAGCGGATGGAACGTGCAGTGCAGCAGGTCCTCGACCTGCAGGATCTCGGCGAGATCGGCCAAAAGCTTGATGGCGACGAACTCCTCCCAGGTCTTGAGCGGAAACTCGAAGATCGACAGCGGCCGCTTGCTGCCGCCCGGCATCATGCGTTCCTCGGGGATGCCGATCTGCAGGCCGAGCTGCTTGAAGCGCACGTGATGGCCATATTCCTCCATCGCCACGCGGCAGGTCAGCCACTTGGCGTAGGGGTTGGGGGCGTAGCCGATGGCCGGCTCGTCGAACACCTGCGCACCGTAGAGCTCGTTGATGGCGTGGCTGATCACCAGCTTGGAGACGGCATCGCGGTATTCCTCGGGCGCGTCCTTCAGCTCTTCGACGGTCTTGACGACGATGGGCTCGCTCATGGCGGTCTCCCTCAGACCACGGGTTCGGTATTGAAGGCTTCGAGATCGGTCGTGAGGTCGGTGAACCTGTCGCCGAACTTCTGGGCAAGCTCCTGCGCGAGGCCCTCCGGCGCGCCGGCTTCAAGCTTGGCGATCGGCCGCGGCTGGCCGAACAGGAACACCTCGCGCCCGCGCACGCCCAGCAGCTGGCCGGTGATGCCTTTGGCCGCCGGCGAACAGAGCGCCGTCACCAGATGCGCGACGTGGTGCGCGCCGATCTTCAGCGCGCGCTCCTTATAAGTCTTCTGCGCCTCGTTGGCCGGCTGGATGATGTCGGTGACCCGGGTACGCGCGAAGGGCGCCACGGCATTCGCGGTGATTTGTGCCCGCGCCAAATCCATCGCTGTGACGCGCGTCAGGCCGAACAAGCCCGCCTTGGCGCTGGCGTAGGCGGCTTGGCCGAGATTGCCGTAGAGGCCGGCCGACGAGACGATGTTGATGATGCGTCCCCAGTCGTAGCCGCCGCTTCCGCCACGGCCGGCCTTGCCTTGCTCGCGCATGACGGCCGATGCGGCATTGATCAGGTAGAACGGCGCCGAGAGGTTGTTGCGGATCACCGCGTCCCAGTCGCGCGGATCAGCGCGGAAGACGAAGGCGTCACGCAAGATGGCGGCATTGTTGACCACGATGTCGATGCCGCCCAGCTGTTTCACGGCGAGCTCGACGAGATGCTTGGCGACACCGGGCGACGCGACGCTCTCGGCGAAGGGCAGCGCCTTCTTGCCCAGCGCCGTTGCCGTCTCGTGCGCGACTTGGGGATCGCCGCCGTCGCCGCCGATCGAGGCGCCGTTGTCGGCCACGATCACGCTGGCGCCTTGCGCGACTAGCGCTTCGGCGATGGCGCGGCCGATGCCGCGGCCGGCGCCGGTGACGATGGCGACGCGCCCCTCCAATGTTCCCGTCATAGTTCCGCTCCCGTTTTCTTGCCTGCTTGGGCCATCTCGGCCGCGGTGTAGAACGCATCGGCGTGGATATCGATGCGCCGCATGCCGCGCTGCTCGAACAATCGCGTCGCCGCCTCGACCATGACCGGCGGCCCGGCGAGATAGGCCTTGCAGCCGTCGAACTCGTCGAAGTCGGCCGCCACCGCCTCGTGCACCATCCCGTGCCGCAACGCCTCGCCATTGCCCTCGCTCAGCACTGGCGTGAAGTGCAGGTTGGGATGAGACTGGGCGAGCGCGGCAAAATGGTCGTGCAGGTAGAGGTCGCGGCGCGTGCGCACGCCAAAATAGAAATAGATGTGCTGCGGCAACGCCTTCTGCAGCGCGCGCTCGACCACGGACTTGATCGGCGCCATGCCCGA
>JAFAKN010000122.1 GCA_019235415.1 Alphaproteobacteria bacterium | reverse complement strand
GTTGGTCGCGCGCCGCACCAAGAAGGATCCGCCCGACAAGGGCGGCTGGAGCGCCTTCATCACGGGCTGGGGATCGGCCGACATCCTGAACCCGGTGAGCGCCGCCTTCTTCAACGCCTCGTGCGACAAGGCGCTGTTCGGCTGGCCATGCGACGAGACCATCGAGAAGCTGCGCGACCAATTCTCCAAGGAATCCGATCCTGCCAAGCAGAAGCAGATCGCGATCGAGCTGCAGAAGTACTGGGTCGACCATCCGACCCATATCAATCTCGGCGAGTTCTATCAGCCGATCGCCCTGCGCGCCGACATCGAGGGCATGATGGTGGCGCCCGCGACGGTGTTCTGGAACATGAGCCGCAAGAAGTAGCGAAAACTTCATCGCTGGGAGCGCGCCGCTCTCATTCGCCTCCCCAACGAAGTTGGGGAGGCGTCCGCGTCATCGCGGACCTGCCTTCGCCGAAGCGAAGCCGGTTCGGCTTCGCGCAGGCAGGCGGAGGGGGCGTGATTCATGAGAGTCATGACGCCTTCGTCGCGGTAAGACGGCGACACCTCACCAGCTCCGCTGTCAGCGAAGCTGGGGAGGCAAATGCCACGCACCTGTTTCCGCGTCCCGATAGGGCGCCGAGCGAGGGCCTGCGCATTGGCCGACACATGGGCTAGAATGCCGCGCACGCGCTTCGGAGCCCCCGCATGTCCTCTCCCAGCCTCGTCATTCGCAACGGCACGATCGTCGACGGCTCCGGCGACGATCCCTACGAGGCCGACCTCGCCATCGGCGACGGCCGCATCACGGCCATCGGCGCCGCCATCCCCAAGGGACATGATGAAATCGACGCACGCGGCAAGCTCGTCACGCCGGGCTTCGTCGACGTACACACCCACTACGACGCCCAGGTGACCTGGAGCGATCGCCTTTCGCCCTCGTCCTGGAACGGCGTCACGACCGTGCTGCTGGGCAATTGCGGCGTCGGCTTTGCGCCTTGCCGCGACGACCAGCACGACCTCCTGATCAACCTGATGGAGGGGGTCGAGGACATCCCCGAGGTCGTCCTGAGCGAGGGATTGCCCTGGACCTGGCGCAGCTTCCCCGACTACCTCGATGCCCTTTCGGCGCGCGTCTACGACGCGGACGTCGCAACGCAGGTGCCGCACGCGGCGCTGCGCGTCTACGTGATGGGCGAGCGTGGCGCCAACCGCGAGCCTGCCACCGAGCTGGATTGCACCCGCATGGCCGAGCTTGCCGCCGAAGGCCTGCGCGCCGGCGCCTTCGGCTTCTCGACCTCGCGCACGCTCAACCATCGTGCCGCCGACGGTCGCCACATCCCGACCTTGCGCGCCGAGGAGGCGGAGCTCACCGCCATCGCGCGCGTGATGCGGCAGTGCGGCACGGGCTGGATGCAGTTCGTCTCGGACTTCGAGGACCAGGAGCGCGAGATCGGGCTATTCCGGCGCCTGGCGGGCGAATCGGGCCGTCCCGTCACCATAACGCTCACGCAGTCCGATGCCCGGCCCGAAGGCTGGCGCAAGATCATGGGCCATATCGATGCGGCGAACGCCGAGGGCCTGCGCATGACCGCCCAGGTGCGCTCGCGCCCGACCAGCGTCCTCTTGGGTCTCGAGCTGTCGCAAAACCCCTTCATCGGGCGGTCGAGCTACAAGCGCATCGCTCATCTGCCGTTCCACGAGCGGCTTGCTGAGCTGCGCAAGCCCGAGGTGCGCGCCCGCATTCTGGGCGAAGCCTACGAGGGCAGCCGGCGTGGCCGACGGGTGGAGAACTGGGATCGCATGTATCCCCTGGGCGATCCGCCCGACTACGAGCCCGACGCGGACAACAGCATCGCCGCCCGCGCCGCGCGCGAGGGTCGCTCGGCCGAGGAGGTCGCTTACGATCTTCTGATCGAGGGCGACGGCAGGAACATCCTCTACCTGCCGGTCACCAACTACGCCGGCGGCAATCTCGACGTCGTGCGCGAGATGATCGCCGCCCCTCATTCCCTGCTCGGGTTGGGCGACGGTGGCGCCCATGTCGGCATCATGTGCGACTCCACCGCCACGAGCTACACGCTCACCCACTGGACTCGCGACCGCAGGCGCGGCGAGCTGTTCCCGGTGGCGTGGGCCATCAAGCGGCTGGCCGCCGACAACGCCGCCGCGATCGGGCTGGCCGATCGCGGCCGGCTCGAGGTCGGGCTCAAGGCCGACATCAACGTACTGGACTATGACCAGCTCCGCCTGCGTCGGCCCGAGGTCGTCTACGACCTGCCGGCCGGCGGCAAGCGGCTGGTCCAGCGCACCGACGGGATCGACGCCACCCTCGTGTCGGGCGCGATCGTCTATCGCCATGGCGAGTCGACCGGCGCCCTGCCCGGCCGTCTCCTGCGATCCCGCCCCGACTGAGGACGACACCATGAAGGCTGCCTACATCGACCGCTTCGGCGGGCCCGAGGTTCTGAAGTACGGCGATCTGCCGGATCCCGCCCCCGGACCGGGCCAGGTCGTCGTCGACACCGTGGCGGCGAGCGTCAACGGCGCCGACCCGAAGGTCGCCGCGGGCGACTACAAGCAGGCCACCTTCCCGGTGATCCTGGGCCGTGATTTCTCCGGCGTGGTCAGCGCCCTGGGATCGGGCGTGCAGGACCTGCACATCGGCGAGGAGGTGTTCGGTGTGCTCGAAGGAGGCCGCGACGGCACTTACTGCGAGAAGATTGCCGTCGGCGCGGCGATCATCGCCAGGAAGCCGGCGGAGCTCACCCACGTCAACGCCGCCGCACTCGCGCTCACCGGCCTCACCGCGCTGTGCTCGGTCGAGGATACGCTGAAGCTCAAGCGTGGCGAAACGATCCTGATCCAGGGCGGCGCCGGCGGCGTGGCGAGCTTCGCCATCCAGCTTGCCAAGCATATCGGCGCCCGGGTCATCACCACGGCCAGCAGCAAGAACGTGGACTTCGTGCGCGCGCTCGGCGCCGACGAGGTGATCGACTACACCACCACCGACTTCACCAAGGCGGTGCGCGACTGCGATGCGGTGTTCGAGACCGTGGGCGGCGATGTCGCCCTGAAGTCGTTCGCCGTTCTCAAGCCGGGGGGACGCGCCGCCTTCATCGCCTCCGGCGCCCAGGCGCCCAAGCCCGAGCGCAGCGATATCACGGCGCTGCGGCCGGCGGTCGGCCGCGATCGGCCCCATCTGGAACGAATTGCCGAGCTCTACCGCTCGGGGGCGGTTCGTGCCCCGCACGTCACGCTGTTCGACCTCGCTCGTGCCAGCGAGGCGTTGCGCGTCAGCGAGGGCCGCCATTTCAAGGGCAAGCTGGTGCTGCGGGTACGGTAGGAGCCGTCATCACGAGCGCAGTTTCTGTCATCCCGAGCATAAGCGAAGGGATCTTTCCTGTTGCCCTAAGGATCCCTCGCTTACGCTCGGGATGACAAAAGGAGGACATCGTGAAGGTCGGATTCATAGGCGTCGGCAACATGGGCGGTCCGATGTGCCGCAACATCGTAAAGCGCAGCAACCATCAGGTGACCGTGTTCGACCTCAATCCGGCGGCGGTGAAGACCTGCACCGATCTCGGCGCCAGCGCGGCCAAGTCGGTCGCCGAGGCGACCAAGGCCGCCGACATCGTGATGACCTCGCTGCCGATGCCAAAGGACGTCGAGGCCGTGGCGCTGGGCGACGGCGGGATCCTGGCCAACATCAACGCCGAGCAGACCTATATCGACCTCAGCACCAACGCGCCGT
>JAFAKN010000030.1 GCA_019235415.1 Alphaproteobacteria bacterium | reverse complement strand
ACGGCGGCACGGAATTCATGCTGTTCCGCCGGGACCGCATCGCCTGCACGAGGGGCGCGGACCGCCTCCAGGCAATGAGGCTCACCGCCGCCTCGAAGACGCGGCGGATGATCGCCGGCTGCTGCGCGACGCCGATGTATTTGGCGTTCGACGACAAGCGGCCCTGGGTATCGGCGTTCCGCGCCAGCTTCGGGGCCGAAGCGCCGCCGGTGGAAATGCGGATCTGCACCCGGTTCAGGCGGTCGCAAGAAAAGGCCGAGGACGGCGTGCGCAGCCATCCCGGCTATCCGCCCGCGATGTTCGTCCGCATCCTGGCCGCTTGGCCGCTCACGCTGTTCAGCCGATCGGTCGGCGCCTTGCCCTGACGCGGCTGCCCGGGAGCCAATTCGTTGCGGGTCCCTAGAATTCGAGCAGGTTGTCGCGCAGGTGCTTGTGCGCGTAGGCCTTGCGCACCAAGCCGCGGCGCTGCAGCTCGGGCACCAAGCCGTCGCATATTTCCATGACGTAGCGGCGGTCGAAATAGGTGTTGAAGAACAGGAAGCCATCGCCGCCGACCTCCTGGATGATCTCCTGCATGCGGCCGGCGACGCTGTCGGGGGTGCCGACCAGCTCGATGCCCTGGCGGTTGCTCGTGGCGGTGGCGAGCGCGCGTGGCGTCTTGCCGATCCAGTTGGCGAGCGACGACTGATGGCCGTTCGTGGTAAGGCCCGGCGGCAGCGGCTCGTCGAGGTCGAATTTCGAGAAGTCGATATTGGTCAGTCGAGACAGGCCCGAGAGGTTCATGTCGAGATGGCGTCCATCCTCCTCCACCATGAGCCGCTTGCGCTCCAACGCCGCCTGCATGGTGGTGTCGACGATCGGATAGGCGAGGAACAGCACCTTGATGCTGTCGGGGTCCCGGCCGTAGCCGGCGGCGCGACGCCGCACGTCCTCGCGAAACGTCTTCATGGCCTCGACGGTGAGCGCGTTGGTGATGATGGTGTCGGCCCAGCGCGCGGCAAATGCCTGGCCGCGCGGCGATCCGCCGGCCTGGCAGATCGGCACCCGGCCCTGCGGCGAGCGCGGCGCGTTCAGCGGCCCGCGAACCTTGAAGTACTTGCCGTCGTGATCGATCGCATGGACCTTGCTGCCGTCGGCGAACAGCGGCCGCGTCCGGTCGAGCACCACCGCGTCGGGCTCCCAGGCTTCCCAGAGCCGGGTCACCACGTCGGCGAACTCGTCGGCCACGTCGTAGCGTTCGTCGTGCGGCAGGTGCTTGTCGCGGCCATAGTTCTCCGCCGCGCCGTCGTTGCTGCTGGTGACGCAGTTCCAGCCGATCCGGCCCTCGGTCACGTGATCGAGCGTATTGACCAGCCGGGCCATCAGATAGGGCGGGTATTCACTGGTCGAGAACGTCGGCACCAGCCCCAGGGTCCTGGTCGCCGGGGCCAGATAGGAGACCAGCACGGCGGGATCGAGCTTGGGGGTGCTGGCTGCGTACTTCAGATAGACGTCGTGGGAGCCCTTGTAGGTATAGGGCACCATCGAGGAATCCTCGATGATCATGTAGTCGAAGCAGCAGCGGTCGAGCCCCTTGGCGAGGTCGATGAAGAGATCCGGCATCATCCAGCGCGCGAGATCGCTGGCGCTGCCCGACCACTGCGAGCGCCACGTCTTCGGGCCATAGCCCTGCGACAGGAACCAGGCCAAATGAAAATGGTCCTTCATCTTCGCCTCGAAACTCCACCGGGTTGTCGCGGAAAGGGCGGGCTAGAGCCACCCGCATTGCGATCTTTGCATGCGGAACCGAGCTATGGAACTCGACCGGGTCAGGACGCTCGCGTCACCGCCCCCCGGCCATCGCCGCGCCCGCCGCGGCGGGGTCGTGCGCCAGCGGGCCGGCATCGAGCAGCTTGACGTCGGAAGCCGACCAGCGGGCGACCACGCGGTCGCCGATCTCGAGCGCATTGGCGAAGAACTTGTCGTCCGCCACGTTGGCCACGAACTCCTCGGTCTCGCCCGCGAGGTCGAGCGTCACCTTCACGTAGGAGCCCTGGTTCTCGATGGTGTGCACCTCGCCCACCACCGTGTTGAGGCCGCTGGGCGGCTTGGCGCCGGGCAGAAGCTTCTCGATCGCGATGCGGTCGCGGCGGATCGAGCCGTAGAGACGCGCGCCGCGCGGCGGCCGGCCGTCGCCGACCTGGAAGGCGAAGCGGCTGCCGTTGTCGGCGGTGACCGCTGCGGTGCCGTCGAGCACGCTCTCGACGGCGCCGCCCAGCACGTTCTGGCCGCCGATGAAGCGCGCCACGTAGGCATTGCGCGGCGCGACGTAGATGTCGCGCGCGCTGGCCGCCTGCTCGATGTGGCCCTGCGCCATGACCACGACGGTGTCGGCCACGGCGATGGCCTCGAGCTGGGTGTGGGTGACGTGGATGAAGGTGATGCCGAGCTCCTTCTGCACGCGGCGCAGCTCGCCGCGCATGCGCAGCCGCAGGTATTCGTCGAGCGCCGACAACGGCTCGTCGAGCAGCAGGACGCGGGGATTGGTGATCAACGCCCGGGCCAGCGCCACGCGCTGCTGCTGGCCGCCCGAGAGCTGGGCCGGCAGGCGGTCGGCGAACTTGTCGAGCTGGACCTTGGCCAAAAGCTCGCGCGCCTTGGCGTGGCGCTCGGCGGTGCCGGCGCCGCGCATTTTTAGCGCGAAGGCCACGTTGTCGAGCACGCTGCGATGCGGGAACAACGCGTAGCTCTGGAACATCATCGCCGTGCCGCGCTGCACCTGCGGCAGGCCGAGCACCGACGTGCCGCCGATCCGGATGTCGCCGCTGGTCGGGGTCTCGTGGCCGGCGATCATGCGCAGGATGGTGGTCTTGCCGCAGCCGCTGGGTCCCAGCAGGCAGCAATACGAGCCGTGCGGCACGACGAGGTCGAGGCTCTCGACCGCGACCGTGGGGCCGAACCGCTTGGTCACGCCCACGATCGCGACCTCGCCGCCGCCTTTTGCCTCGGCCATTACTCCACTCCTCCAATCTTCTGTGCGCGGCGGCGCTGGACGAGGGCGATGGAGCCGAGCGCGGTGATGATCACCACGAAGGAGACCGCGGTCGTCACCGCGCCGACCGCGTACAGCGCCGGCGAGGTGATGGTCGTGGTCATCGCCACGATCTCCAGCGGCAGGGTGTTCTTGGCTCCCGCCGCCAGCGCCGTGCGCGCCAGCTCGTCATAGCTCAACGTGAAGCCGAACAGCGCCACGCCGATGATGCCGGGCAGCAGGATCGGCAGCGTGACCTCGCGCACGCGCTGCCAGCTGGTGGCGCCGAGGTCGGTCGCCGCCTCCTCGTACGAGCGATCGAAGCGGCCGAGCACGGCGAACATGATCAAGAGGCCGAACGGCAGCGTCCAGGTCAGCTGCGCGCCGAGTCCGGACGAGTACCAGCTGGTCTCCCAGCCGATCATCTGGAAGGTGAGCGCGATACCCAGCCCGACGAACAGCCCGGGCATGATCAGGCTGGCGATCGCCAGATAGAAGGCGAAGGCCGAGCCGCGGAAGCGCCGACGGAAGGCGAGGCCCGCCAGCACCGACAGCACCACGGTGATGACCGCCACGACGACGGCGAGCTCGATCGAGCGCACGAACGACCCGGCGATGTCGCCGACGCGCTTCTGCTCGAACAGCGAGTCGAACCATTCGAACGAGAAGCCGTTCATCGGGAAGGTCATGCCGCCCTGCGGGCCCTGGAACGACAGGATGTAGATCACCGTCATCGGGCCGTAGAGGAACAGCACGAACAGCGTGAACAGGCCGGCGAAGAAGTAGAAGGTCCAGGGTCGAGAGCCGTCAGCCGAGCGCATGGTGCCTCCCTTCCCCGTCGTCTCGACCAAGGCCCCGAAGGGGCCGCGTGGAGAGACCTACTCTCGACGACAATCCGCTGATCGTAGAGAGAAGGTTCCTCGACTGCGCCGCCCTTCGGGCGGCTTCGCTCGGGACGACAGAAGGCCTCATCGCGCCAGCTCCTTGCGGACGTCGACCAGCCGCAGGATGCCGGCCACCATCAGGGTGACGATGACGACCATGATCACGGCGCTGGCCGCCGCCGGCGGATACTGCAGCGCCGCCACCTCGTTCTGCAGCGCCGAGACGACCGAGGCGCTCTGGCCGCCGCTCATGGTGCGCACGATGAAGGAATCGCCCATCACCAGCGTGACCACGAAGATCGAGCCGAGCGCGATCCCGGTGCGGCTGAGCGGCAGGACGATCTCGTAGACGACGCGGAAGCGGCCGGCGCCGGCATCGCGCGCCGCCTCGAGCAGGCTGGGGTCGATGCGCGCCATGGAATTGAAGATCGGCACCACCATGAACAAGGTGAACAGGTGGACATAGGCCACCACCACCGCGAAGTCGGAGAACAGCAGGAACTCGAGCGGCTGGCTGGTGATGCCCGCCCCCATCAGAGCCTGGTTGAAGATGCCGTTGCGCCCCAGGAATGGGATCCACGAGATCATGCGGATGATGTTGGAGGTGAGGAACGGCACGGTGCAGAGCAGGAACAGCCCGATCTTCACCAGCAGGCTATCGACGTGGAACACCAGGAAGTAGGCGATGTTGAAGCCCAGCACGAGCGTCACCAGCCAGACGATGGCGGCGAATTTCAGCGAGCTGGCATAGAGCCTGAGCGTCACCTCCGACCGGAAAAGGTCGATGTAGTTGTCGAGGATGAAGGCGGGAACGATCGAGGTGCGCTCGAAGTCAAAGAAACTGACGACGAACACCACCACCATGGGCAGGCCGAAGAACAGCAGCAGTACCAGCACCAGGGGCGAGACTTGCAGCCACGAGGCGCGCTCGCCCGCCGGTTCGATCGCTTCGTGCTCGTGGGCGGGCGCGGCGGGCGCGAGCGCTGCGTCCGCCGCCTGATCGGTCATGGCCATGGCGGCAAAAGCCCCCGGGTCAGGACGAGATGAACTCGTTCCAGCGCTTGGTCAGGTAGCGGTCCTCGTCCATCACTGTGTTCCAGCAAGCGATGTTGCCCATGCGGTCCCAGATCGCGCCGCCGTCGCGGCTCACGCCCTTCTTCTCCATGATGGTGCCGTAGGGATCCTTGATGTCGACCGCGGCCGGCTTGCCCTCGTACCAGTAGTCCCATTCCTCCGGCGTCAGGAACTTCCTGGCCGTCGACGGCACCGCCGAATAGTAGCCCTGCTTGGCGATGAAGCCGCCCTGCCAGCCGGAATTGTACCAGTTGATGTACTCCATGGCGCAATCGAGCTTCAGCCCGCTGAGATGCGCCATCGGCGCCAGCCCGACGAACCAGCCGCGATAGCCTTCCTTGAGCGGCGAGTAGTAGCAGTCGATGCCGCGCGAGCGCACCGCGGTCACGGCCGGCGACCACATCGACTGGATCACCACCTCGCCCGAGGCCATCAGGTTCACCGACTGGTCGAAGGTGCTCCAGAACGAACGGAAGTGCCCGCCCTTCTTGAGATCGATCATGATCTTGATGGTCTTGTCGATCTCCTCCTTGGTCATGTTGCCCTTGTTGCCGTACTTGAAGTCGCCGCGTGCCTCGAGCGCCATGGCGACGTCGATCACGCCGACGGCGGCGTAGTCGACCAGGGCCGTCTTGCCCTTGTACTTGGGATCGA
>JAFAKN010000571.1 GCA_019235415.1 Alphaproteobacteria bacterium | reverse complement strand
CAAACAGCCGCAGGCTCGCCATCACTTGCTCCTGCGGCACCACCTCGTTGGCGTTGAGGATGAAGTTGACGCAGTCGACGCCGAGCGATTCCCACTTCTTGCAGGCGCGGATGATGCGTGCCGGATCGCCGTAGCACGTGCCCTCGGTCTGCTGCTCGTTGGCGTCGGGCCCGGTGGCGGCGCGCCGTAGCGCCGGCAGAAGGCCGAGCGACTGGTAGGAGGGAGAGGAGAAAACTTCGCGCGTGGAGATCAGCTGCGTGGCGAGATAGTTGAAGGTGTTGCCGAGCCGCTTGCCGGTCTCGACACCGTGATTATTGTCCTCGTGGCAGAACAGGAAGTTGGTGGTCGCGACCTGCTCGTTCACGAAATCGCCGACCGGCTCGCACGACTTTATGCGCCGGCGGTACTCCTTGATCTTGCGCTCCTGCTCCTCGAAGCCCGCGAAGCTTAGGCCGAGGCTGCCCATGCCGCGGTCGGCGGCGTCGATCTCGGTTCCGGGGCTGGTGACGGCGACCCACATCGGTGGATGCGGCTTTTGGTAGGGTTTGGGCAGGATGGTGCGCTCGGGCATCGACCAGAACTCGCCCTGATAGGCGAAGGTCTCCTGGGTCCACATCTTGGGCAGGCAGCGCACGAACTCGTCCCAGCTCTTCTTGGTGACGTCGGGGTTGGCGCGGAAACCGCCGAGCTCGGTCCAGGTCGCCGAGCGTCCCGTGCCGACGTGCAGGCGGCCGCCCGACAACAGGTCGAGCGTCGCGGTGCGTTCGGCGATCTTGATCGGATGGTTGAACTCCGGCACGCACACCACGATGCCGTGCCCGACCTGGATGCGCTTGGTGACCATGGCGCAGGCGGTCAGAAACAGCTCGGGCGCCGAGCAGTGCGAATATTCCTCGAGGAAATGGTGCTCGACGGCCCACACGTGCTCGAAGCCAAGCTCGTCGGCCAGCTTCACCTGCTCGAGGCAGTTGTTGTAGACGGTGCGCTCGGTCTCCCGCGTCCACGGACGCGGCACGGAAATCTCGTAGAACAGGCCGAACTTCATGCCGGGGCGCTCCTGATAATCGTTGCGAAACGCTAGGCTTGCCCGACGGCAGGCGCAACAGCACCATGCTATCGGAGGGCGAAACGGCATGACTGACTTGAGAGGCAAGGTCGCCATCGTCACCGGCGGCGCGAGCGGCATGGGACGCGCCACGGTGATGCGCTTCCTGGCCGACGGCGCGAAGGTGGTGGTGGCCGACCTCAACGACAAGAACGGGGCGGAGACGCTGGCCGTCGCCGAGGAGCAAGGGCACGCCGAAGACATCGCTTTCGTGCGTTG
Source organism: Alphaproteobacteria bacterium (assembly GCA_019235415.1). Classification (GTDB taxonomy): domain Bacteria; phylum Pseudomonadota; class Alphaproteobacteria; order Reyranellales; family Reyranellaceae; genus Reyranella. The sequence continues at coordinate 4,415 of JAFAKN010000571.1, read as the reverse complement.
CGACGTTGCGCACGAAGCCGATGTCGCAAACCTTGTCGCCGAGGCCGAGAAGCGCTTCGGCCGGCTCGACGTCGTCTACCTCAACGCCGGCGTCGGCGGCGCCTTCGGGCCAATCGCCGAGACAAGCGTCGAGGATTGGGACTACACCTTCGACGTGCTGACGCGGTCGGTGTTCCTCGGCATGAAGCACGCGTCGATCGCCATGAAGAAGCATGGCGGCGGTGGCGTGATCCTGGTGACCGCCTCGATCGCCGGCATGGTGGGCGGCGGCGGCAGCCACGCCTACTCGGCGGCCAAGGCCGCGGTCATCAGCCTGATCGAGAACGTCGCCACCGAGCTCGCGTTCGACCGCATCCGCGTGGTCGGCATCGCACCCGGCGTGATCTCCACGCCGCTGGTCCATCGCGGCCGGCCGGAAAAGTTCGAGAAGCAGTTTCGCCATCAGCCCTGGCCGGATCGCGGCGAGCCCGAGGTCATCGCCGACGTCGCGGCGTTCCTGTGCTCCGACGGCGCGCGCTTCATCACCGGCGAGACCATCAAGGTCGACGGTGGCCTTTTGGCCCAGGGCATCGCGATCTGGGGCACCGGCAAGGACAATCCCTTCCTGCGCACCGCCGGCGTCAACCGCGGCACGACCGGCGAGGCCATGGTGGTGCGCAACCTCGCCAGCGGAGAGCAGAAGCCATGAGCGAAGTCGCCAAAAGTGAAGCCGCCAAAAGCGAAGCCGCCAAAAGCGAAGCCGAACGACTCCATCGTCATCTGATCGGTCAGCAAGGCTCGCGCCGCTCGCTGAACACGCCGGCCTTGGTGCTCGACCTCGACATGCTCGACCGCAACATCGCCGAGATGGCGGCCTTCGCAGCGGCGCACAACGTCAAGCTCCGGCCGCATTCCAAGACGCACAAATCGGCCGACATCGCACGCCGTCAGATCGCATCGGGTGCGCTCGGCGTGTGCTGCGCCAAGCTCGGCGAGGCCGAGGCGCTGGCCGATTCAGGCATCGAAAGCCTGCACATCACCTCGCCGGTGGTGACGCCACAGGCCATCGACCGGCTGATCGAGCTGAACGGCAAGGTGAGCGACCTGATGGTCGTGGTCGATCACCCGGCCAATGTCGAGGCGCTGGCCGCCGCGGCGGGCAACGCCGGCAAGCCGCTCACGGTGATCGTCGACATCGATCCCGGCATGCATCGCACCGGCGTGGCGTCGCCCGACGGCGTGGTCGAGCTGGTGCGCAAGGTGACGCAGCAGAAGTCGCTCAAATACGCCGGCGTGCAGTTCTATTGCGGGCGCCATCAGCACATCGTGGACTTCGCCGAGCGCAAGGCCGCGATCGAGGAGCGCACGGAATACCTCAAGGGCATCCTGGCCAAGCTCGAGACGGCGGGGCTAAAACCCGGCATCGTCACCGGGTCGGGCACCGGCACGCACTACATCGACGGCAAGCTCGGCGTGTTCACCGAGCTGCAGGTCGGTTCCTACATCTTTATGGACCACGACTACAACGTCTGCGACCTGCGCGGGCTCGATCGGCCGACCTTCGAGCAGGCGCTGCAGATCGACGCGCGCGTGGTCAGCGCCAACACGCCGGGCCTCGCGACCGTCGACGCCGGCCTGAAGGCGATGGCCACCGAGAAGGGCCCGCCGCCGATCCTCAAGGGCGCGCCCGACGGCTCGACCACGCGCTTCATGGGCGACGAGCACCTGGCGGTGGTCCCGCCGGAAGGCCAGCCGGCGCCGGCGCACGGCGAGCAAGTGATCCTGGTGCCGCCGCACTGCGATCCCACGGTCAACATGTACGAGAGCTACCATGTGGTGAAGGGCGACACGCTGGTCGACATCTGGCCGGTGACGGCGCGCGGGCGATCGCGTTAGGTCCGCAGCAGGCGTCAAGACTTGAGAGGGCTAGCGACGCAGCCAGTCCACGGCCTGCTGCTTCATCTCCGCAGCACCTGGTTCATTATCTCCAGGTACAGCGCCGCCCCCCGGCGAGCGGGTGCCTACTCCCCCGGCCGCCGCGATAGCAGCGACGATAAGGCTAAGAACAACCGGTTGTGCCTGACGCTTGGCGCGCGCGTTGCTAGTGTTCGGTACGATGACGCACATTTCCTGCCGCGGCGCCCAATGAAGTCGGCCCGCATTACCCGCCGCGGTTTGGCAGTGACGGCCTTGGGCGTCGGCGCGCTGTCCTTGACCGCTTCGAAGGAGGCGCGGGACATGCTGACCAATCCCTCCAGTGCGCAGTTTCCCGAAGGCTTCCGCTGGGGAACGGCGACGTCGGCCTATCAGATCGAAGGCGCCGTCGACGAGGACGGGCGTGGCGCCTCCATCTGGGACACCTTCTGCAAGCTGCCTGGCAAGATCCGCGACGGCTCCAACGGCGACGTCGCCGACGATCACTACCACCTCTACAAGCAAGACGTGGCCCTGATGACGGCGCTGGGCGTGTCGACCTATCGCTTCTCGATCGCCTGGCCGCGGGTGTTTCCCGAGGGACGCGGCACGCCCAATCCCAAGGGCTTAGCCTTCTACGACCGGCTGGTCGACGAGCTTTTAGCCAACGGCATAAAGCCCTTCGCCACGCTCTATCACTGGGACCTGCCGCAGGCACTGCAGGACCGCGGCGGCTGGGAGCACCGCGACACGGCCAAGGCCTTCGCCGATTACGCGGGCTTCGTCGCCGGCCGGCTCGCCGATCGGGTAAGCGACTACTTCACCCTGAACGAAATCCGCAGCTTCGTCGATCTCGGCTACGGCAACGGCGTCTTCGCGCCGGGCCTCAGCCTGTCGCCGGGCCGGCTCAACCAGGCACGCCACCACGCGGTGCTGGCGCACGGTCTGGGCGTGCTGGCGGTGCGGGCCAACGGCCGCCGCAACACGCGCGTCGGTATGGCAGAGAACATCACCACCGCGCTGCCCGCCATCGAGAGCAAGAAGAACATCGCTGCCGCCCACCTCGCGACGCGGGAGATGAACGCGCCCTACCTCACGGTGATGCTCGAGGGCCGCTACACGGACAACTACCTGAACCAGGCCGGCGCCGATGCTCCGCACTTCACGGCCGAGGACCTGAAGACGATCTCGACGCCGGTCGACTATGTCGGCCTCAACGTCTATGCGCCTGGCGCCTTCGTGCGGGCGAGCGACAAGCCGCCCGGCTACACCACGATTCCCTTGCCGTCGTCCTATCCGCACATGCAGTCGCCCTGGCTGACGATCGGCGCGCGGACGCTCTATTGGGCGCCGCGGCAGGTTTCCAAGCTATGGAACGTCAAGGAGATATACATCACCGAGAACGGCGCCTCGGCCGCCGACGTGCCCAATGAGGAAGGCGGTGTGGACGATCTCGACCGCGTGATGTTCCTGCGCGAGTACCTCGACCAGCTGCGCCGCGCCGCCGCCGAGGGCGTGCCGGTGCGCGGCTACTTTCTGTGGAGCCTTTTGGACAATTTCGAATGGAGCGAGGGCTACTCGATCCGCTTCGGCCTGCATTACGTCGACTACAAGACGCAGAAGCGCACGCCCAAGCTCAGTGCCTCGTTCTACAAGAAGCTGATCGCCCGCAACGCGCTGGTGTGATCGGGTCGCCAACTCACGCCGGCTGGCCAACAACCATGTCTCCTTTCCAAAACCGCGCCAGCGTTGCAATCGCCGCCATGCCGATCGCCGCCACCACGAACATGCCGAGGAACGCCCGCTGGCCGTGCGCCGCGTAGAGCAGGCCCGCGATCTGGAAGATCACGGCCTGCGTCGCGCCGGTGCCGATGGCGTAGTAGACGCTCTGGCCCAGCGACACGCCGCTGGGCGGCAGGGCGCGCTGGATGAAGGCCATGGCGCCGAGATGGCAGGCGGCGAAGCTGCCGGCATGCAGCGCCTGCAGGACGACCAGCGCCGGCAGCGCCGTCGTGAAGGCCATCCCGAGCCAGCGCACCATGGCGCAGCCGAGCGCGAAGACGATCATGCGACAGACGCCCAACCGCTGGATCAGCCGGCCGCTCACCAGCATCAGCAGGATCTCGACCGCGACGCTTCCGCCCCACAGGAAGCTGATGGTCAGGTCGCTGAGCCCGGCGGCGCGCCAGGTCAGGGTGCCGAAGCTGTAGAGCACGGCATGGCTTGCCTGGCAGAAGCCGGTCGCCACCATGAACAGCAGGAACGGCCGCGAGGTCAGCAGATCGAGCAGGCCAAACGGCGCGTGGCGGCCCTCGTCCTTGTGACGGGCCTCGGCCTTGGGCAGCAGCAGGCCGAATGGCACGAGCAGGACGATGCCGGACAAGGCGACGTAGAGGACCCAGGCAGGGCCGTTGCGATCGACGGCGAAGCCGCACTGCACGGTGCCCAGGATGGCCGCCACCGAGCTCCAGACGCGCAGGTTGCCGTAGTTGAAACCGCGGGCCCGGGTCTCGTTCACCAAC
>JAFAKN010000502.1 GCA_019235415.1 Alphaproteobacteria bacterium | reverse complement strand
GGCAAGACAAACGACCGGCGTCGTGCGAGGCGGCGGCGCTGCGCAGGGGAGCTAGCGTATGGCAGTCGGGACACTGGGCACTGCGTCGCGCCCGAAAGTGGCACCCTGGAACGACCCGGTCGTGCGCGGCTGGGTGTTCCAGATCGTCGTGGTCGGGCTGGTCGGGCTCCTGGCCTGGTACCTCGTCACCAACACCATCACCAACCTCGAGCGCCAGAAGATCGCCTCGGGCTACCACTATCTCGGCCGCGAGGCGGGCTTCGAGATCGGCGATTCGATGATTCCCTACTCGCCGGCCGACACCTATGCCCGCGCCATCCTGGTCGGCCTCTTGAACACGCTGAAGGTGTCGGTGCTCGGCATCATCATGGCCACCGTGCTGGGCACCCTGCTGGGCATCGGGCGGCTTTCCAACAACTGGCTGCTGGCCAGGATCTGCGAATGGTACGTCGAGGCGTTCCGCAACGTGCCGCTGCTGCTCTGGCTGTTCCTGTTCTACAAGATGATCAGCGAAGCCTTTCCCGGGCCGCGCCAGGCGATCAGCCTTTTCTGGCACTCGGTGTACCTCAGCAACCGCGGCGTCTACTACCCGGTGCCGCTGGCCGATCCGGTGTGGCCGTGGATGGGGCTGGCCTTCCTGATCGGCGTCGCGGGCGCCGTCGTCCTGCATCGCTGGGCCAGGCGACGCCAGGACGCCACCGGCCAGCCGTTCCCCAGCGGCTCGGCCGGCATCGGCCTGGCGATCGGCCTGCCGCTCGTGGTCTGGCTGCTGGGCGGCGCGCCAATCCACATGAGCTGGCCCGAGCTCAAGGGCTTCAACTTCGACGGCGGCAGCGTGATCCAGCCCGAGTTCACCGCCCTGCTCGCCGGCCTCGTGCTCTACACCTCGGCGTTCGTGGCCGAGATCGTCCGCTCGGGCATCCTTGCCCTGCACAAGGGCCAGAGTGAAGCCGCCATGGCGCTCGGCCTGTCGCGCGGCCAGGCGATGCGGCTGGTGCTGCTGCCGCAGGCGCTGCGGGTGATCGTGCCGCCGATGACCAGCCAGTACCTCAACATCACCAAGAACAGCTCGCTCGCCATCGCCATCGGCTATCCCGACCTCGTGGCCTCGGTCAACGTCACCATCAACCAGACCGGCCAGGCGATCGAGAACGTGTTGATCATCATGGCGGCCTACCTGTCGGTCAGCCTGTCGATCTCGGCGTTCATGAACTGGTACAACAAACGCATTGCCCTGCGGGAGCGCTGAGCCATGGCCGACATGCCCCTCGGCGAACGCCGCCCGCTCGCCCCGCCGGTCAACGATACCGGCGCCCTGGGCTGGATCCGCAAGCATCTGTTCTCGAGCTGGGGCAACGGCGTCACGACCGTCGTCCTGATCGTGGCGATGGCCTGGGTCCTGTCGTCGTTCCTCGACTGGGCGGTGTTCACCGCCAACTTCTCGGCCTCGACCGGCAGCGAATGCCGCGGCCAGGGCGCCTGCTGGGCGCTGATCCGCGAGAAGTTCCGCCTGATCTTCTTCGGCACCTATCCGTTCGACCAGCAATGGCGGCCCTTGTTCGCCATCGTGGCCATGCTCGCCATGCTGATCGCGTCGGCCGATCGACGGATGTGGAACTGGCGGCTGGCGGTGATCTGGGGCCTGGGCTCGTTCGTCACCTTCCTGCTGATGTTCGGCCAGATCCACATTTCGTTCAGCCTGATCGCCTTCGTGGCGCTGGTGGTGGGTTTGGGCGGCCTCTCGCTGCGCAAGGGCATCGCCCAGGCGGGAGAGCTGAACGGCTACCGCGCGCTCGCCGCGGTCGGCGCGGTGTGGCTGGTGCTGCGCATCGTGGGCGTGCTGCCGGCCTGGAGCATCCCTATCGCACCCTTCAGCTACGTCGAGACCAGCCTGTGGGGCGGCCTGCCGGTGACCCTGATCCTGGCGACCTACGGGCTGGTGTTCGCCTTCCCCTACGGCATCCTGCTGGCATTGGGCCGGCGCTCCAGCCTGCCGCTGATCAAGGGCCTCTGCGTGGGCTTCATCGAGCTGATCCGCGGCGTGCCGCTGATCAGCCTCCTGATCATGGCCTCGGTCATGCTGCCCCTGTTCCTGCCGTCGGGCGTCACCATCGACAAGTTCCTGCGCGCCCAGGTGGCCGTCATCCTGTTCGCCGGCGCCTACATCGCCGAGATCATCAGGGGCGGCCTGCAATCGCTGCCCAAGGGCCAGTTCGAAGCGGCCGATGCGCTGGGGCTGAACTACGTGCAGAAGACCGCGCTCATCGTCCTGCCGCAGGCGCTGCGCGTGGTGATCCCGCCCTTGATCAACACCTTCATCGGCTTCTTCAAGGACACCTCGCTGGTGCTGATCATCGGCATCTTCGACTTCCTCAACAGCGCCAACCAGGCGCTGGTCGATCCCAGCTGGGCGGGCTTCCCGGGCGAGGTCTACCTGTTCGCCGCCTTCGTCTATTTCTGCTTCTGCTTCTCGATGTCGCGCTACAGCAAGTACCTCGAGGTCGAGCTCAACAAGGGAACGCGCCGCTAGCGCGAGGAGAACCGCCTCATGGCCACCAGTGCTGCAGCCCCCAATGGAGCCCCCAGTAGAGCCCATAACCTCGACAATGCGCCGTCGGTGATCACGCTTACCAGCGTCAACAAGTGGTTCGGCCAGTTCCACGTGCTTTCCGACATCAACCTCGACGTCAAGCTCGGCGAGAAGATCGTGATCTGCGGCCCTTCGGGCTCCGGCAAGTCGACCTTGATCCGCTGCATCAACCGGCTCGAGGAGCACCAGGCCGGCCGGATCATGGTCGACGGCGTGGAGCTTTCCAACGACGTCAAGAACATCGATGCCATCCGGCGCGAGGTCGGCATGGTGTTCCAGTCGTTCAACCTCTTCCCGCACCTCACCATCCTGGAGAACCTGACCTTGGCGCCGATCTGGGTGAAGAAGATGCCCAAGAAGGACGCCGAGGAGGTCGCGATGGGCCTGCTGAAGCGGGTGCGCATCCCCGAGCAGGCGCAGAAGTATCCCGGCCAGCTGTCGGGCGGCCAGCAACAGCGCGTGGCGATCGCCCGCGCGCTCTGCATGCGGCCCAAGATCATGCTGTTCGACGAGCCGACCTCGGCCCTCGACCCGGAGATGGTGAAGGAAGTGCTCGACGTCATGATCGAGCTCGCCCGCGAGGGCATGACCATGCTGTGCGTGACGCACGAGATGGGCTTCGCCCGCGCCGTGGCCGACCGGGTGATCTTCATGGACCGCGGCGAGATCGTCGAGCAGAACGAGCCGGAGGAATTCTTCGCCAATCCGCGCAACGAGCGGACCAAGCTGTTCCTCGGGCAGATTTTGCATCATTAGGTGCGTTCCTCCCCACTTCGTGGGGAGGTGGCCCGAAGGGCCGGAGGGGTCATGCTCATGGCTTCGCCGGGTGCGATGTATCCCCAACTTCTGACCCCTCCGCCCCTTCGGGGCACCTCCCCCCGCTGCGCGCGGGGAGGAATACTGAAATGAAGGTCCTGGTCACGGGCGGGGCGGGGTTCATCGGCTCGGCGGTGGTGCGGCACATCATCCGCGACACCGACTGGACGGTGGCCAACGTCGACAAGCTGACCTATGCGGGCAACCTCGAATCGCTGGCCGAGGCGCGCCACCATCCGCGCCATCAGCACTTCAAGGTCGACATCTGCAACCGCGCGGCGCTGGCCGAAATCTTCGCCAGCTTCCGCCCCGACGCCGTGCTGCATCTGGCGGCCGAGAGCCATGTCGACCGCTCGATCGACGGCGCCTCGCCGTTCATCAAGACCAACCTCGTCGGCACCTACGAGCTCCTCGAGGCGGCGCTCGCCTACTGGCGCGCGCTCGACGAGCCGGCGCGCGGCCGGTTCCGCTTCCAGCACATCTCGACCGACGAGGTGTTCGGCTCCCTGGGGCCGACCGGCAAGTTCACCGAGGAGTCGCGATACGAGCCCAACTCGCCCTATGCCGCGAGCAAGGCCGGCGCAGACCACCTGGTGCGCGCCTGGCATCACACCTGGGGCCTGCCGACGCTTGCCACCAACTGCTCCAACAACTACGGGCCCTACCACTTCCCCGAGAAGCTGATCCCGCTCGCCATCATCCGCGCCCTGCGCGGCGAGAGCTTGCCTGTCTATGGCAAGGGCGAGAACGTGCGCGACTGGCTGCACGTCGAGGACCATGCCGAGGCGCTGACCCTGGTGCTGCAGAAGGGCGAGCCTGGCCAGACCTACAATGTCGGCGGCGACAACGAGCGGCGGAACATCGACGTGGTGCGCGCCATCTGCGCCCATCTCGACGAGCTGCTGCCCAACACCGTCAACCAACCGCACGCCAAGCTGATCGAATTCGTGACCGACCGGCCGGGCCACGACCAGCGCTACGCCATCGACGCCGGCAAGATTGCGCGCGAGCTCGGCTGGCGGCCGAAGTATCGCTTCGAGGATGGCCTGCGCGCGACGGTACGATGGTACCTCTACAACCGCAGCTGGTGGGAGCGCGTCATGAGCGGCGCCTATCGCGGCGAACGGCTGGGGCTGCAAAGCTGATCCGGGCATTGGCTTGTGCCCCGGGGGGTTTCCGGTAGTTTCCGGCGCGACGACCTTGGCTTTCCCGGTCGCTCGAAAATCGTGCCTCATCAGGCACTTGGACGGTTTCCGGGGGTTTGCGGCATTTCCGACAGCGATCCTGGGAGCAGCACCCGATTGATGTTCCAACGCTGGCTGGATTGTCACACACGCGGGGCATCGACTGGCTTCGACGCGTGCCTGGCCCGGGCTGTCCGACCCACAAGTGTGGCCTCGGATTGGCTGATGGACACCAACACCATCCTTTCATGTGATCGTCGGACTTTAGCATGGAGTTGCCCAAATATCAAGTACTCCTTAGGTATATTTCGAACCGGCCGTGAGACGGACGGCACCTACGTACGGTTGCAATATCCGATGAAATTGCGCTAGAATATGGCGGGGAGCAAGAGGGGGCGTGCATGCCTGACGAGATTCGGAGGTTATCCGAGAGCCAGCTCGAAACGAGGCTTGCGCGGCTTCGCGCGTTGAACGACCTGATCCATCGCAGCGACCCACGGCTTGCCGAGGAAAGCCGCGACCGTACGCCGTCGCTCGCCCTGGAATCGATGTCGGGCCCCAGCTCTACGGTCGACCAGATCGGCCTCGAAAGCATAATCCTGCGCCGGACCCGGCCCGTCCTGGCGATCCGCGACAACGACACTCAGCTGGCCTTCGCCGACGCCGAGGACAGCGCCATTTGGCGCGACCGCCTGACCAAGGCCAAATCGTTCCTCGACGCGGCCATCCGCGCCGTCGGCCGGATCAATCTCAAAGGCGCCCCCTTGGACTGGGTCGGCACCGGCTGGCTGGTCGCCGACAACATTATCGTCACCAACCGCCACGTGGCGGCGGAATTCGCCGCGCGTCAGGGGCAAGGCTTCGACTTCAAGCTGGGGGTCGCCGGCAAGATCGACGCCGACATCGATTTCCTGCAAGAGGTCGACAGCGCCAAGACGCTGATCTTCCAGCTCCTCCGCCCCCTGCACATCGTCGATGCGCCAGGCGCGGATGTCGCCTTCTTCGAGGTCGAGCCGCGGGGCGACGCCAAGCTCGCCCAGCCGATCGCCTTGGCCAGCGCGCCGATCGAGACGCAGAACGTCGCCACCATCGGCTACCCGGCCTATGACAGTCGCATTCCCGAGCCGGACCTGATGGAGCAGATTTTCGACAGGATCTACAACAAGAAGCGCCTAGCGCCGGGCGGCGTGACCAGGGTCGAGGACACCCAGCTGCTGCACACCTGCACGACGCTGGGCGGCAACTCCGGCTCCGCCGTGGTCGACCTCGACAGCGGCCAGGCGCTCGGCCTGCACTTCAGCGGCAGCTTCCTCGCGAGCAACTACGCCGTCCGGTCGGACATCGTGAAGCGCCTGCTCGACGACGTCCGGGCGGGGCGCTCGACGTCGGTCGCAGTTGCCGCGCCGAGGCCACCGGCGCCAAGGACCCCGCAGCGCGAGATCGGCAGGCCGGCCGCGAGACCGCCGGCACAGCCGGCCCTGCAAGACCGCCGGATGGCGAGCTTCGCCATTCCCCTCACCGTCACCGTCACGCTCGGCGATGGTGGCACAGCCATGGCCACGCCAGTCGCAACATCGCCGGTCGCTCGATGGATCGGCGGCGAAGGCGGCGACGTCGTGGGCGAGGAGGGCGTTGTCGCCGACTATCGCGACCGAGAGGGCTACGTTCCGGCGTTTCTCGGCAAGACGAAGAAATTCGTCGTCTCCCTGCCGGAGGTCATGCACGACCGCGATGACATGCTCGAGTTCAAGCTCGACGGCAAGACCGGGACCGAGCTGCGCTACGAGCACTATTCGGTGGTGATGTGCCGCAGCCGGCGCATGTGCTTCTTCAGCGCCGTCAACATCGACGGTGGGCAGTCGCGCAAGAGCGCGCGCGTGGCCTGGAAATGGGACCCACGCATCCCACGCACTCAGCAGATCATGAACGAGTGCTACGGCAGCCCACCCAAGTTCAGCCGTGGACACATGACGCGTCGCGAGGATCCCGGCTGGGGCGATGCGCGCACCGCCCAGCGCGGCAACGAAGATTCGATGCACGTCACCAACACCACTCCCCAGATGCAGGCGTTCAACTCGCCGATCTGGCTCGCCTTGGAGGACTACGCCCTCGACCACGCGCGCGACGACGGCATGAAGGTGTCGGTTTTCACCGGCCCCTATTTCGCCGACGACGATCCTACCCTGTACGGCGTGCGCATCCCGCGCGCATTCTGGAAAATCATCGCTTTCGTGCACGACGAGACCGGCCAGCTGTGCGCCACCGGCTACCAGATCAGCCAGGAGCAGAGCCTGCCGCCGGCGGAGGAGTTCGTGTTCGGAGCCTTCACCTCGCCGCAGCTCAACCTCGCGACGCAGGTATCGATCCGCTCCATCGAAAGGCGCAGCGGCATCAGGTTCGGCAACCTTGGCAGCGTGGATCCGCTGGCGGGTACGCGAGAAGGCCTTGGTGACGCCGAGGCGCGGCCGCCGCTACTCGATCTTCAGGCGATCCAGTTCCTACCATGAACGACGCACCCGCCCCTGCAGGCGGCCTGTCGCCGCAAGCCCTCGACGGCCTAGCCAAGCTGCTGACCAGAACGCTGGAGCTCAACGATCTCAAGCGCATGGTCTATCTCGCCACCGGCGACGATCTGTTCGCCGACTATCTTGGCGCACACACCGATGATCCGCTGCGGATAATGATCTTCAAGCTGCTGAAGGTCTTCGAGCAGCAGGGCACCACCGAGCGCTTCTTAACAGTCGTCTATCGCGAGCGTCCTTTCAAAGCCGACGTTCGCGGCGCCATTGTGCAACTTTATCCAGACGTCGCCGGGCTGAGCGCTCAAGCCCCGGTGGATTTCCGGCTGCAAGTGGCCGGCGCGAACCAGCCGCTGCCCGCCGGCGCTGCGCCGGGCCTGCAGAAGAACATCTCGCCGGCCCTGCAGGCGCCCGACGTCAGCGTGTGGCTGGACAAGCTCGAGGCCGTCCGCCGCCAGGTGTGCCGCGTCGAGATCCCCGGGCAGCCGCTCGGGACCGGCTTCCTCGTCGGGCGAACGGCGGTGCTGACCAACCGGCACGTCGTCGAGGAGGCGCGCAAGGCGGCCGCAGAGCCTTCGCTCAAGTGCCGCTTCGACTACCGCCGCCTGTCGAACGGCTCGCTGGAAGCGGGCTTCGAGGTCGCCGTGCTCAAGGTGGTCGATGAAAGCCCCTGCAGCCCAGCCGAGCGGACGGCCGCTCCGGACAACCCGCCCCCAAAACCGGACGAGCTCGACTATGCCCTGCTGCAGCTGGCAGACGTTCCCGGGTCGCCGCGGGGCGTGGTCGCCATGGTGGGGCCGCCTGTCCAAGTCGACCAGGCCTTGATCATCGTGCAGCATCCCAAAGGCGACCCCGTACGCTTCACGATCGATACCAAGGCGGTAGAGGGCTACAAGCACGACGGGCTGCGGCTGCGCTACCGCGCCAATACCGACGCAGGCTCCTCGGGCTCGCCCTGCTTCACCATGGATTTCGATTTGGTCGCGCTCCACCATCTGGGCGATCCTGGGCGGCCGCCGCCCACCTTCAACCAGGGCATCCCGATCCGGCAGATCTACGCCAGCATTACCAGCCGCGGTCACAGCGCGCTGTTGGGTCCGTGAGACTCGCCATGGGTCTCTCCCTCAGCCCCGAGCAGTTCACCAGGCTGGAGCAGGCGATCGCCCGCGTCTTCGAGGTTGCCGATTTCGGCACGGTGCTGGAGCGGTACCCGGGGCGCGGGGAGCCCTCGACCTTCCTTCCTGCGAACCCGAATGGCTCCAGGCTCGACGTAGCCTCTTACTGCCTCAAGGAGGTCGACAAGGAAGGCACCCTCCTTCCGTTCCTGTCGCGCGTCGTCGAGCACAAATGGGGGCAGGAAACGTTCAGATGGGCGATCCTGGGGCAGGTCCGCTCGCTCGCGCGGCCGGCCAACGACATCGCACCGGAGACCGCGCCGATCATTGCCGCCCTCAAAGGGTTGGCGGATTTTCCCTTCAATGCGAGCTCGGGAACCTGCGTTGTCGCCAAGGTGTGTCAGCTCTGGCAAGGCAAAGCGCTATTCGACGGCAAACCTGCTGACACTGCCTTCCTGAAGGACAGGATAGGCGAGATCATCCAGTCCCTGGATCAGTTCGAAGCCATCAAGATCGTTCATGACAGCCTCCACGTCCTCCAGGTCAAGGGTGCCGAGTGGCTCGATCCGGGAGAAATGAACGTCGACGCGACTCTTCCCCTGTCGCTGCTCACGGCGACCGTCGACTCGGTGCGGCAGGCGGCCATCGAGCAGAAGCCGCGGGTTCCGCTGGCCATCGCCGACGTCTGCCAGCGGTGCACGGACACCGCGGTCGATGCGAATAAGCGCCTGACCTCAAGCGATGCCGACAACCGCGACTTCGGCCTCGCCCAGCTGCGCGCCCTGCTCGTCGCTGAGCCGCCCCATCTCGACCAGGCCATGTTCGAGTTGTCGCGCGATCTTCCTATCAAGCAGTTGCGCGCCCTGCTCGAAGCGGCCGCCGATTGCAACGCTCAGGTGAGCGAGCCAGCCAGGTCGGCTATCGACGCGCTCGACCGCCTGAGCGATAGCATGCGGGCGCACATCCTGGAGCATGCGCTCTGGCAGGCTACCGAAGTCCACATCCGCGCCGCTGCCCAATTCCTCAGTCATCCGGGCCCGCGGTTCCTGGCGGACTTCTCGCCAGAATGGACCGCCGTCAGGCGCAACCTGCTGACGCTGGTCGACTCTCCAACGGACGGCACGCCAGCCATCGACGCCGGCGTGAACGCCGCGCTGGTGCTCTACGAGAGGGCGCTGCCGACGCCCAGCGTTGCCGCGCCGCCGGGCCCCTCGACCGAGGAGTGCCTTCGCCTTCTGGTGGTGGCCTTCGTCGAGTTCCGGCAGAAGGCGCGGCTGGACTTTCTGGCCGTCGATCAGACGTTGAAGTCGGTGTTCTCCACTCTCCTGCCGCTGCGTCCGCCGTTGCAGGCGTTGACCGAGCGTCTTCCCTTCTTCTGTGTTCACTAACCAGAGCTATGAGCCTATCCGACATCACTGATCCCGTCGGCCTAGAGCAGCTGGTCAAGCGCCACCAGGACCTCTTGAAGGAGAACCTTGCCCATCCGCTGCCGCGCGAGCAGTGTGAAGAGTTCCTCCGTCAACTTGCGGCTGCCGGCCGCGACGTGCCGCCGGGTCGCGACCGCGATGCACTGCGCAAGATCTTCTATTTCTGGACGGCTGACGCCATTGGCAAAGGCATCCTGGGCCGCAACCAGCCGCCGCCGTCGCTCGCGCCGTACGCCGGTGGCGGCGCAACGAACCTAGGCGCCGCGACGTCGATGCTTGCGGCGCCGCTTTCACCGGACGACGTTGCCGCTACCGCGCGCGCCCGTTCCGTCATTCGCATCGCCGCCCTCGCGCGGCAGTGGCAGACCGACAACCGCAGCGCGGGGTACCTGCTGACCGGCAGCGCATTGGAAGAAGCAAGGAGCTACAAGGACGACGATCCTGAAATTCGTGCCCTGATCGATGCCAGCGATGCCGCTGAGGCAAGTGCGCGAGCAGCCGAAGCAAGCGCCAAGGCTACCGAAGCGCTGGAGAAGAGCCGACGCTGGAAGAGGTCGTTCATCACCGTGGGGCTCTTCGCAGTCCTTCTCGCTGTGCTGGCGTGGCGCCTCTACGAGGTGAATCGGGAGCTTTCGAACACGAACGCGGATCTCAAGCGCCTCACTGAGGATCTGAAAGTGACAAACGACAGACTGGCCATCTTGCGCTACCGCGAGAGCCAGCAGACACGCGACGAAGCGCGCCGCGCCGTCGAGGCTCTGAACAGTGGCGGAGATGACCCTCTGAAACCTCTCAAGGGACTGCTTCAGCATCTGGGAGATGCGCAACCGCAAGAGCTCAGCCGGCTGAGGCTCGCGCCGGCGCGGGGACCCACAGGCGTGACGTCGTCCGAGAACACCGTGGCGGCGATTGCCGTCCCACAGGATGTGGTTCGGCCGGCGCCGACCGAAGGCAGCACCTGCCAAGGTGTTCTCTGGCTCGGCAGCGAGACCGAAAGGACGATCACGAACAGCGGACCGCTCGCCGACCTGAAGCCGGGGGACAAGATCACGCTTAGGGACAACGCGTTTGTGCGGCTGCGCAAGAGCATGCCGTTGTCGGGCTACGTGATGGCGCCGCAGATCGGCCTGGTGCCCGGCGGAGCCTCGCTCGTCCTTGACGGCAAGCCCGAAGCACACAAGTCAAGCGGCTCTGCGACGGACCAGTATTTCGCGTCGGTCACGGCGCCGCGACAGTACTGCACGCGCGTCTTCGTGCAGTACGCCGGGTCAGCCAACCAGGTGGACGCCGTGGAGAAGCGGCTGCTTGCGCTCAGCTTCCAGGTGCCGCCGCCGCAACAGGTGGCCAGCGCGGCGAAGACCGCGGAGGTGCGCGTCTTCTGGCAGGAGGACCTGCCGATGGCGAAGCTCGTCGCCGACTCGCTCGGCGCCTTCAACGGAAACAAGCCATTGCAGGTGCGCGAGTTGTTCGATTTCGCAAGCAAGCCGTCGCCCGGATCCATCGAGGTCTGGATCGACCTCAACGGCCACTAGACTGGGATTAGGTCCTGCACCGCGGCGGCGGTCGCCGGCCTCGATGATGATGCCGGCTCAAGCCATGAGTCCCGCCATATACGTCAACCCCAGGGCGACGGACAGGAAATCCGAGCCCGTCGCGATGCGGGCTGCCGGTGCGGCGCGCACAATGGCGGCCCGCACCGCCGGCACCCGACTCGAGCCGCCGGTGAGGAAGATCGTGTCGATGGTGTCGCCGGCGAGGCCGGCGTTTGCCACGCAGGCGCGCGCCGTCCGTACAATCGGTCGGTCTGCCGGGAAATGGCGCGCTCGAAACCATCGCGCGTTGCCGCGGCAGCAAGCCCCTGCTCGAGGAAGGCCAGATCGATGGCGGCGCAAATGGCGTCGCTCAGCGCCATCTTGGCCTCCTCGAGACGCGGGCGAGCGATCGCCATATGACGCACCGGGCCGTCGACGCAAGTTGCCTGAAGCACATGAATGCTCCTTTCGATCACTCAATTTTAACACTGCTACGAGTAAAGTAAATTCATACTTATCACGGATCCACGCCAAAGTCCGATCGCCGTCGCCGAACGGCAGATCCTGTCGTGCAAACCGAGAAGACAAGCTGCCGGCAGAGTGTTGCGAAACGATAACGTCATGCGAATTGACAACAAGCGTCACGGGTATTGGGGCAAGAATCGGCAATGGTTATTCGACCTTCCGCTTCGCCGCCGGCCGCATCGAGCGCTACCGAACCAAGGTCCGATAGTCGATACCGGATCCTGATCGGCCTCCTGATCGCTGCCGCCACGCTCACCATCGCGATATTGAGCGGTTGCTCCGAAGGCGTGCTCGCTCCCAAGGGACCGATCGCCGGCGCCGAACGAGAGATCCTGTTCAACTCGCTGGGCATCATGCTGGCGATCGTGA
>JAFAKN010000471.1 GCA_019235415.1 Alphaproteobacteria bacterium | reverse complement strand
TCGGCGAGCGCCATGCCAATCAGGCCCGTCACGATCACAAAGAGCGTCGTGAGGTCTGCGTCGCCGCCGATTGTGCCCGAGACGGCGGCGGCAAAGGGCGTGCTCATCGAGCGCGGCAAGAGGCTCAACCGCACTTCCTCGTCGATTCCGAGAACGGTTGCCAGCGCCCAGGCAGAGATCATCGAAGTCGAGCTGCCCGCCAGCATGCCGAGGGCAAGGATGCGCCAGCGCCGGCGGATCAGCGCACGCTGCTCGTAGATCGGGACGGCGAAAGCGACTGTCGCCGGGCCGAGCAGGGTCACGAGCCAACCCGTCGCCTTGATATACTCTCGGTAGCTGGTATGGACGACGAGCGCCGCCACGATAAGAACCAGCGCGGCCATCGCGAGCGGCGGAACCCCAACACGCGGCCAGCGACGCAGCAAGGCTCGCGAGCCGACATAGGCGCCGATCGTGGCGGCGGACCAGA
Source organism: Alphaproteobacteria bacterium (assembly GCA_019235415.1). Lineage (GTDB taxonomy): Bacteria > Pseudomonadota > Alphaproteobacteria > Reyranellales > Reyranellaceae > Reyranella. The sequence goes on along the minus strand of JAFAKN010000471.1, from coordinate 6,032 downwards.
GCAGCGCGACCATCGCCGGCTCCTGCCACAGAGAGCGCAAATGCGTCATGGCTCGGCCTTCCTCCGACAGCACAGTTCGACAACCAGTCCGGTGACGCTCATGACGGTGGCAGTGCCGGCAACGATAACGAGCAGGACTTTCAAACCCAGCACGCTCACCAGTTCGCGATGATCGATCACCGCCAGGGTGACCGGGACGAAAAACAGGGCCATGTGGGCAACGAACCACCGGGAGCCCCGGTGCAGGCATGCGATGCTCAGGCGCCCGCCCGCCAACAGCAGCAGCGCGGCCAATAGGCCGATGAAGCCTCCGGGAAGCGGCAATCCGATGAGACGGACCGTGCCTTCGCCGGCCAGCCAGAAGCCGACCAGCAGTGCAATCTGCAGCAACAGGCTCCGCTCCAGCTGTGGTCGGCCGATATGGATTGGTCGTGAAAGCATGACAGTGGTTCCGCAGAACGCCTGTACGCCAAAAGGCATGATGCGGATAATGAATTGATTGACTACAAATCATTCGATATTGGAATGGCGACATGGAACTCAGAACACTTCGTTCTTTCGTCGAAGTCGTGCGCCAAGGTGGGTTCTCGCAGGCTGCCAAGGTCGTGTTCGCGACCCAATCGACGGTCAGTAAGGCGGTAAAGCAACTGGAAGACGAGATCGGCATGCCGCTGCTGGACAGGCTCGGCCATCGCAGCCGGCTCACTGCTGCGGGCGAGGTCGTCTATCGGCGGGCTTTGCGCGTCCTCGCCGAGCGCGACGATCTGCTCAGCGAACTCGGCGAACTGCGCGGCCTGAAGCGCGGCAGCCTGAGGCTCGGCCTGCCGCCGGTGGGCAGCGACACGCTGTTTGCGCCGCTGTTTGCAGCCTATCGCCGGCGTTTTCCAGGCATCGACGTCCGGCTGGTCGAGTACGGCAGCGAACGGCTCGAGGAGGTCCTGCTGTCGGGGGAAATCGAGCTTGCGGCTTCCCTGCTCCCCGTCTCGGAGGGCTTCGAATGGCAGGAGGTCAGGCGGGAGCCGCTGACGGTCCTGTTGGCAGCGGACCAGCCGCTTTCGCGCCGGCGATCGCTCGGCCTGCCCGCCTTGCGCGATTTGCCCTTCATCCTGTTCGAGAGCGGATTCGCACTCAACCGCGTGATCCTGGATGCCTGCAGGCGGTGCGGCTTTGAGCCCACCGTGGTAGCGCGCAGTAGCCAAATCGATTTCATCGTCGAACTCGCCGCAACGGGCATGGGCGTCGCCTTCCTGCCGCGGATGATCGCGGAGCAACGCAAGCACCGCTCCGTCAGCCGTGTGCGCCTGCTCGAAGCAGACACGGACTGGCACATCGCCATGATCTGGCGGCGTGGCGCCTATCTCTCCCCCGCGGCGAAGGCTTGGCTCGACCTCGTGTCCAGCACGCACGGCACGGGAAAGTGGGATCGCGGCTAAGCCTTGGTTCAACGCGATCAAACCAAGGTCGAAGCCCACGCGACCTGCGCTCGATGGAGCACGGCTCAGAAATCGGGATAGTGCGGCCGAAAGGCCGACCTTCTTGGAGATGTGAGACATGAGGGGACTGGGAACGACGGAATCAGCACGTCCACTAGCCACTGCGATTGGAACTCGGGAGTTCGGGGCGATCGTCTTGGTGATCTGCTTCTGCATCGCTCTATCCGGCTGCGCTGCGAGTACGACCCCGACCCGTCCCGATACGGGTATGGACGACCTGCCGGTAGCGCCCGCAAGTGGGTGCTGGATCAACAGTAGTGCACAGTGCGTTTAGCTTTGAGCCCACCGTGGTCGCGCGCAGTAGCCAGATCGATTTCATCGTCGAACTCGCCGCCACGGGCATGGTTCGCGGCCCACGGCTTCTCCGCCCTCGCTGCCGTCCACCGCAATCTTGGCGATCCGTCGCAAGCCGTCGGGCGCCCGAATAGCGATCACCATTAAGGAGAGAGACAATGATTAGATGTGTACGGATGTGGACCGGTGACGATGGCAACTCGCTGTTCGAGGAAGGCCATATCGACTTGGCTGCAGGGTCCCGTGGCGACGCGGTAGGCAAACCGGTCCCGGCTGTCCAGCTGTCCTTCCAGGAAACCCGGTCGGGCGGGTCCTATGAGTGGCATCAGGACCCGATCCCGCGGTTCGTCATCACGCTCTCCGGCATACTCGAATTCGAGGTGAAGTCGGGGGCGACCTTCACCATCCGGCCCGGCGACGTCCTGCTCGCCCAAGACAATACCGGTACCGGCCACAAATGGCGGCTCATCGGCGACGAGCCGTGGCGTCGCGCCTATGTCGTCTACGACCAGAGCGCCGATCTGCAGTTCATCCCTGCAAAGAAGTGATCCCATGACGGCCGTTCTTTCACAAACTCCCGATGTCGTGTTGATCGGCGCCGGCATCATGAGCGCCACGCTCGGCACGCTCCTGAAGGAACGGCGGTCCGAAATCACGATTCAGTAATGGCACGGGGTGCTGAGCGCTTTCCCTGCGCGTGACGAAGTCGCTCAGCAGCGGAACCGCAACTATGTGCCGCCTGATTGCACCGTCCGGGACCCGATGTCGACGAGCGCCTCGGCTTCTCGTTCCCGCACGCACTCAGGGTCGCGGATTCGTGTCAGAACACAAGGCGCGCCGAGATGACGATCGCATTCTGATAGGCGGGCGTCAGCACCGGCTCGAACTGCGGTGCCGGCGCGATTGCGAACTGGTAGCCGACGCCGAACACGACAGCCGTCGCCCGCGTTAGCGCAAGCGGTCCCAGGAGCGTGCCCACAGTGAAAAAAAGCTGATCCTTGCCATCGCGCTGCGTGCCGCCCAGCCAATGGGTCCAGTTGACTTCGAACTCCGGCCAAAAGATGCCCGCCAGCTGATATTGGAAGGTGACATTGGTCGCCCACGAGGTCCCGAGCGTGGCCCCGTTGGTCGTCGGTATGGCGAAGCTGGTCGCCGCCTGAACGTTGAGGTCGCCGAAGCCGATGCCGCCCGCCAGAGACGGCGTTAGGACGACCGCGCCGTTGGTGAAGGCTTTGGCTCCGGTCGGCACCTGGGCGGCGAAGGCCGCAGTGGCGATGTAGTTGCCCTCCTCCTTGTTGGCGCTGAGAAGCCGTTGCTTGATCTGCAGGAACTGCCAGTCCAACAACCCGTAAGCCGGCTGCACGTCGTAGCGTTGCTCGAAGGTCGGGACGCCGATATCGACCTCGATCGTCTTGGCCGGCACCAGAAACAGGCCCTTGTTGGCGCCGACGTTGAGGGTCTGGGAGCCGTTGGCGGCCCACTGGTAGTAGATGTCCTCGCGCAGAAGCTGGGTGATCAGCGGCGAGAGGGTGTTGAGCGGCGGCAGCCACTGCGGTTGGCTGTTTCGCGAGTCCTCGACCCTCTTGGACCAATCGGCGACAAACTGCGCGGCGGGGGACGGCGTATCCTCGGCGCGGGCGGTGCTGCCGACAGCGACGAGCGCTGCAAGGCAGCAAACGAGAGCCCTGTTCATGGATCCCTACGGTGAGAGGGCCGCCAGTCCTACCTTTGCGATCTGGGCGTCGTGCTCCTTGGTGTCGACGCTGACCCCGATACCGCCAATGACCTGGCCGTCGACGACAACCGGCAGGCCGCCCTGCATTTCGACGAAGCCAGGCGCGGTGATGGCAGCAGGTCGGCCGCCATTGATCGCGTCTTCCAGTTCCTGGGTCGGCTTCTTGAAGAGGGCCGCCGAGCGGGCCTTCCCTGGCGCGAGCTCGACGCTGGCCAGCATGGAGGGATTGTCCATGCGCTCGATCAGGATGGGCCAGCCGCCGTCATCGACGACGGCGATGACGCCGCGGCAGCCGATGCGCTCGGCTTCAGCGTGGGCGGCAGCCACCATCTTCCGGGCGGCCGCGAGAGTTAGCACCTTCTTTTCAGAAAGCTGCGCGTTTGCCGCGCTCGCAACTGACAGAAGCACCGCGAAACCCGCGGCGGATATGATGGATTTCCGCATCGTATTCCTCTTTGCCGAGTCCTCACTTCTGTGCCGCTTTAGCACCGCTTTCTTGCGGTCGCTGCTCACGCTTCGCGGCATAGTAGGCAGCGACAGCCTGGATCTCCTCGGATGTCAGTTTCGCGGCAATGGTCCGCATCTGCGCATTGATGTCGTTCTGTCGCGCACCCTGGGCAAAAGCGGTCAACTGGCGCTGGATGTAGGAGGCGTGCTGGCCGTTCAGCGACGGCGCGCCGAGTTTCTGATCGCCAGGCCCGTGGCAAGCGCCACACGGTGGAATGCCCCGCGTCGGCTCGCCGGCGAACACCAGCCGAAGGGCAGGATCCGTCTGGCGCAGGCTGCGCCCGTTCTCGGGCAGGCCTTCGTTGCGAACGGGAAGCAGGCCTCCCGTGCGGCTGGCGAACCAGGCCGCGACATTGGCGCTGTCCTCGGCACTGAGGGCGGTGGCAATCGCGCTCATGACGCCCCACAGCCGTTTGCCGGAGCGGTAGTCGTCGAGCTGCTTGAAGATGACCGTACGATCCAGACCCGCAAGCGTTGGAATAAGCGACGACTTGCTGACACCATCCTCGCCGTGACAGGCACCGCAATTGAGCGCCACAAAGGCACCGGCGTTGGCGTCACCGGCCGCGACCTGCGCCAGCGTCTGCGGCGTCCAGGCGATGCGCGTCGGCGTACGCAACGGAGGTTGGGCAGCGAACGCTGGCGCGCTGTCCGAGGTGATGCCCAGGGCGCGGCAAATCGCGTCCCAGGTTCCGAGGTCGGGGCCGTTCTGTTGCACGCGCGCCAGCACCAGGAAGCCCAGGATCGACGAGACGGCGAGCAGCGCGGCGGCCGACCACCAGCCGATTTTGGGCCACGGGTTGGTGAGCTTGAAGGGACCCTGGTCGCGCGCCATCAGCGCCCTCCCCGTCCGGGCGACTCCAGCGTGACGTCGACGGCCGGCACCGAATGTTGCTTGAGGAAGAAGAACTGCCCGATAGGATAGCCGTAGGCGACGACCATCAGGACCGCGACGATCGCGTTCCAGAGGCCGAACCCGTTGAGGGACGGCGGCACCCACGCCGGCGGATTGACGGCAAGCGCGTAACCCAGCGGCTCCTCCACCCTCTGCGCCCCGAAATGTGATCGGACCAGGATGAAGATCAACAGCAGCGCAGAGGCGAGAAGAATTCCGCCACCAATCGCCGAACAAACCACCAGCGGCGCCATCGGCGCGAGCAGCGGATCGGTGTAGTCGAACGTAGCGACGCGGCGGGGCTGGCCCATCAGGCCTGCGACGTGCCAGGGGATCGTGGTGATCAGCATACCCCAGAACCACGCCCACAGCTGCAGGCGGGCCAAGCCCTTGGACCGCAGCGGCTTGGCCGTGATGCGCGGCCACATTTCGTAGGCGATGGCGAAGTACATGATCACAACGGCTCCGCCAAAGATCAGATGGAAGTGCGCCGTGACCCAGGCCGTGTTGTGGATCATCGAGTTCATGGCATAACTCATGTTGATGAGGCCGCCGAAACCGCCGAAGCCCAGCATGACCAGCGACAGGCCTAGGGCCAACACCATCGGCTCTTTCCACGGCAGCGCCGGGATCCAGCCGAGCAGGCCGCGGCCTCCGCGCACGCGGCCGGCGATCTCGAGGCTGGCGCAGATCGAGAACACCGTCAGCAGCGTCGGCAGCGCCACCAGGAACGTCAGGAACGACTGCACGAACTTGAAGCCCGATCCATGCTCGGGGTCGGCGAACAGGTGGTGCATACCGACGGGCAACGAGAAGATCAGGAACATGATGAAGGTCAGGCGGCCCATCGTGTCGCTGTACAGCCGGCCGCCCGCCGCCTGCGGCACCAGCGTGTAGAAGGCGATGTAAGCCGGCATCAGCCAGAAATAGACGATGGCGTGCAGCGTGACCGAAAAAAGCGTGCGGCCGAGCGCAGCGTCGATGAGATCGCTCCAGCCGAAAGCCCGCGGGAGCAGGATGCCGGCCAGCTCGATCAGCACGCCCGACGCCGCCCAGGCCCACAAAAATGCGGTGGCGGTCATGGCGAACATGGCGAGCGGCACCGGCT
>JAFAKN010000461.1 GCA_019235415.1 Alphaproteobacteria bacterium | reverse complement strand
CGCGCGGTCGACGGCTTGCGCAGCAGCCTGACGGTGACCTCTGTGACGACGCCCAAAAGGCCTTCGGAGCCGGTCATCAGGCCTAAAAGGTCGTAGCCGCCGGAATCGAGATGCTTGCCGCCCAGCCGCACCACCTCGCCGTTCATGAGCACCAGCTCGAGGCCGAGCAGGTTGTTGGTGGTGAGGCCGTATTTCAGGCAGTGCACGCCGCCCGAGTTCTCCGCGACGTTGCCGCCGATCGAGCAGGCGATCTGCGAGCTGGGGTCGGGCGCATAGTAAAAGCCCTCGTGCTCGACCGCCTTGGTGATGCCGAGGTTGGTGACGCCGGGCTGCACGCGCGCGCAGCGGTTGGCGTAGTCGACCTCGAGCACCCGGTTGAACTTGCCCATGGCCAAAAGGACGCCGTCGCCCACCGGCATCGAGCCGCCCGACAGCGACGTCCCGCCGCCGCGCGGCACGACCTTGACCTTGTGTTCCTGGCAGTAGCGCAGGATGGCCGCGACCTGCGCGACCGTATCGGGCAGCACGACGACCAGCGGCAGCTGGCGGTAGGCCGAGAGCCCGTCGCACTCGTAGGGCCGCATGCCCTCGAGATCGTCTACGACCCCTTCGCCCGGCACGATGGCGCGCAGCGCGCCCATGATCTCGGCGCGGCGGGCCAGGATGGCGGGATCGAGCGGCGGCATCTGCATGCCCGATCCATACGCCAAATGAAAAAGCGGCGGAAGCCGATGGCCTCCGCCGCCTGAATGGGTGCAGGCGAGCGCGCGCTAGCCCTGGCGCGCCTTGAAGCGCGGGTTGGTCTTGTTGATGACGTAGACGCGGCCCTTGCGGCGTACGATGCGGCAGTCCTTGTGGCGCGTCTTCACCGACTTGAGCGAATGGCGGATCTTCATGGCACTTCTCAACAAAAAGCCCCGGCCGAGCCGGGGAATTCCGAAAGCGGGCGGAAAATAGGGATCCGGAGGCCCACCGTCAACCCGAATCCGGGTTAGATTGACGCGGCCCCTGCATCAATGTCCACGTGCCGCGGAGTATTCCGACAGTGTCCAATCCCGTAGACCCGATCGCCCTCGAACTGTTCAAGAACGCCATCTTCTCGATCGCCGACGAGATGGCGCTGACGGTGTTCCGCACCACCTACTCCGGCGTCCTCAAGGACAACATGGACTATTCGACGGGCTTCGCCGACGCCGACGGCAAGCTCGCGGCCCAGGGCCTCACCTTGCCCGGCCACCTCGGCTCGGTGCCGACCGCGCTCGACTCCATCATGCGCCACTATCGCGACGACATGGTCGAAGGCGACGTGTTCATCATGAACGACCCGTTCGACGGCGGCATGCACCTGCCCGACATCTTCGTCTTCAAGCCGCTCTATCATGAGGGCGAGCGGCTCGCCTTCGCCTGCACGGTCTGCCATCACATCGACGTCGGCGGCCGCGTCGCGGGGTCCAACGCCTCCGATTCGACGGAAATTTACGCCGAGGGCCTGCGCATTGCGCCGCTCAAACTCTACGAGGCGGGTAGGCTCAACAAGACCATCATGACGTTCCTGGAGAAGAACGTGCGCCTGCCGGTCCAGCTGTTCGGCGACCTGCGCGCCCAGCTGGCCGCCTGCCACATCGGCGAGACGCAGTTCGCCGAACTCGTGGCGCGCTATGGCCCGGCGCAGACCAAGCTCTTTCTGAGGGAGGTGATCGACTATTCCGAGCGCCTGACGCGCGCGGCGTTGGCCGATTTGCCCGACGGCGAATGGAGCTTCGAGGACTGGATCGACGACGACGGCGTCGACTACGGCAAGCCGATTCGCCTCTTCGTCACCATCCGCAAGCAGGGCGGCCACATGGTGGTCGATTGGACCGGCACCAACCCGCAGGTCAAGGGCGCGATCAACAACACGCTTAGCTTCACCAAGGCCGCCTCCTATTGCGGCGTGCGCTCGGTCCTGCCGCCCGGCATCCCCAACAACGAGGGCGTGTTCCGCGCCATCGAGGTGATCTGCCCGCCCGGCACGGTCGGCAACGGCGTGCTGCCGGCCGCCTGCGCGGCGCGCGGCCTGACCGGCTTTCGCATGGTCGACTGCATGTTCGGCGCGCTCGCCATGATGCTGCCCGACCGGGTCAAGGCGGCCGGCGATGGCGGCAACACCGGAATCTCGATCGGCGGCTACGACGCCGACCGCAAGCCGTTCGTCTATGTCGACTTCACCTGCGGCGCCTGGGGCGCGCGGCCGTTCGCCGACGGGCTCGACGGCAACTCGCACATGTTTGCCAACATGGCCTCGCACTCGATCGAGGTCACCGAGGCCGAGCAGCCGATCCAACTGCTGGCCTACGAGTTCGTCGCCGATCGCGCCGGTGCCGGCAAGTATCGCGGTGGCGTGCCGTTCAAGCGCGACTATCGCTTCCTCGAGGGCGAGGGCATGCTCCAGGTGCGCTCCGACCGGCGCGATCATCGGCCGTTCGGCCTCTACGGCGGCAGCCCGGGTGCGCCGTCGGAGAACCATCTCAACCCCGAGGGCGAGAACCGCCTGCTGCCGTCCAAGCTCACCATGACCATCACCAAGGGCGACGTGTTCCGCCACGTGCTGGCCGGCGCCGGCGGCTGGGGCGATCCGCTGGAGCGTGATCCGGCCGCCGTGCTGCGCGACGTGCGCAACGAGCTTCTGTCGCCGCAGAAGGCAGTCGCCGACTACGGCGTGGTGATCGACGCGCGCACGTGGACGGTCGATGCCGCCGCTACGGCGCGCCAGCGCGAGGCCATCCGCCAGGTGCGCGGCTGGAGCGCGGTGCCCAAGGTGCAATGGCACGATCCCGAGCCGCTGCGGCGCGCCGCGGAGTAAGGTCATGCCTCAGACCTGGCGGGCCGGTGTCGACATCGGCGGCACCTTCACGGACATCGTGCTGCTCGGCGCCGACGGCACCGTGCACACCAAGAAGATCTCTTCGAGCGTCGGCAACTACGCCCAGGCGATCGTCGACGGCCTGGCAGAAGTGTTCGCCGAGTCCGGCCTCGCCGGCGGCGACATCGAGGAGATCCGCCACGGCACGACGGTCGCCTCCAACGCCATCCTCGAGCACAAGGGCGCGCGCGTCGGGCTGATCACGACCAAGGGCTTCCGCGACGTGCTCGAGATCCGCACGCTCCGGATGCCCAAGCTCTACGACCTCGGCTGGACCAAGCCGCCGCCGCTGGTCGAGCGCTACCTGCGCAAGGTGGTCGACGAGCGCGTCGACCATCGCGGCCAGGTCGAGCGCGCGCTCGATCCGGCCGACGCCGAACGCGCCGTCGATGCCCTGCTCGCCGAGAAGGTCGAAGCGATCGCCATCTGCCTGCTGAACTCCTTCGCCAATCCGGCGCACGAGGCCATGCTGAAGGAGATCGTCACGCGCAAGGCGCCGGGCCTGCCGCTCAGCGTCTCGTTCGAGGTGCTGCCCGAAATCAAGGAGTACGAGCGCACCTCGACGACGGTGATCAACGCCTACGTCATGCCGATCGTCGCCACGTACCTCCGCGCCCTGCGCCAGGGCCTCG
>JAFAKN010000209.1 GCA_019235415.1 Alphaproteobacteria bacterium | reverse complement strand
AGCACGCGGTCGCCGTCGATCGAAAGGCGCGGCTGGTAGACCAGGAAGAACTCGCCGCCCGCCAGCCCGTCGCGGATCTCGTGCACCAGCCGCACGCGCGAGCGCACCTCGCGGTCCATCGCCGGCGTGAACAGGGCGTAGCCGTTGCGGCCGGCGGCCTTGGCGCGGTTCAGCGCCATGTCGGCCTGGGCGACGGCGATGTCGGCGCCGACCGGCCCACCGCCGACTGGCCCACCCTCGAGCTGATCGGGACCGTGCACCGAGACGCCCATGCTGAACGTGCCGCGCACCCGCGTGTCGTCGATGTCGTAGGGCTGGGCCAGCGTCTCGAGCACATGGCGGGCGAAGGCCTCGGCCTCGGCCTCGTCGCGCACGCCGATCCGCAGCAGCGTGAACTCGTCGGCGCCGAAGCGCGAGGCGAGATCGGCCTTGGCCAGGCAGCCGCGCAGGCGCTGGGCCGCCGTTTCCAGCAGCCGGTCACCGATCGCGTAGCCCATGGTGCCGTTGATGTCCTTGAAGTCGTCGATGTCGAGGCACAGCAGGGCGAAGCCCTGGCCGGCGCGCACCGCCGTCTCGATCGCGACCTTGGCCTGCTCGATGAAGTAGCTGCGGTTGGAGAGGCCGGTCAGCCGGTCGTAGCGCGCGCGCTGCACCAGCGCCTGCTGCGCCTGCCAGCGATCGGTATCGTCGACCGCCACGAAGACGATGCCCTTCAGCCAGTCGCCCGGCCCCAAGAGCGGCGTGGCGGTGATGTTGAGCAGCCGCCGCCGGCCGGTGGGATCGATCAGGTCGCTGGCGTAGAGCACCGGCTGGCGCAGCTCGGCGGTGACCGGGCCCGACCGCCAGCGGGCCAAAAGCTCGAGATCGAGATTGAACGGGTTGACCGCCTCGACGCCCATGTGCAGCCCGAGCCGGTGGAACTCGCGGTTGCCTAGAAGCATGCGCAGATGGCGATCGACCAGCAGGATGGGCGCGCCGCTCGACTGCACCAGCGAATCGAGCCGCGCATGCTCCAGCGCCGCCTCCTGCCACTGCGCGTAGTAGCGCACGGAGGAGCGGCCGAGGAGATAGAGCAGCACGGCCGAGGCGAGCGCGAAGCCGGCGGCGCTGCCCACGAGCACTTTCAGGGCGAAGGCGTAGCGCGCGGCGAGCTCGTCCTCTAACGCGTCCGTGCGGGCCACGACGTAATCGGCGAACGCGCCGACGCTGTCGCGCAGCTCCTGCAGGCGGCGCCACACCGGCGGGCTCATGAAGCGGTCGGGCGGATCGAAGGCCAGGATCTCGGGTTCGACGACGCTGCGAAAGCCGGCGAGGTCGGCACAGGTCTCGCGCAAGGCGTCGCTGTTGGGGACGGAGGTGTCGAGCGTCCGGCAGGCTTCGTCGAGCGTGGCGAGGAAGCCGCGCCAGGCGTCGCGCAGGGGATACTGGCCGGGCCTGCGCACCTGGTAGCCCGAGGTGAGCCCGTCGATGGTGTGCATCAGGCGGCTGTTGGCGTTGCGGAACGCCATCACGCGCAGCTCGCGCTCGCGGCTGTCGAAGATCTGCTTCTGCTCCAGCGATTTGTACAGGGTGAGCCCGGCGACGATGCTGCAGGCCAGGCTGACCAGCAGGGCAAGCGCGGCCAGAAGGAGGCCGCCGGAGCCGTTGGCGAGCACCATCTGGCGGCCGAAGCCGATCGCCCGCCCGGGAAAGGTGAGCGGCGCGCCTGGTGCCGGGCCGGAAGAGTGAGCGGTCGTGACCAAAAGCTACTCCAGCAGCGGAGCAATCGGCCGCGCTGCCCTCGAGGATCGCGTCAGCGGATGCAGCTTGAATACCCCCCAATTTAACCTTGCAATAGGGCCGGGTTGCACTCTGTGGCCCTTGTCACATTCGCGAGAGAACTCCGCCCCTCTTCCTGCAAGTCGAACGCAGAAAAATTTTTACCCCGCCCTTGCTACCGTCTCAAGGCACGATCGGAAGAAGATGGCGAGCGTGTGGCTGGGTTGCAGATTTTGCACGCACGCTTTTCTGTGGATTGTGCGGTTGGTCATTTCTCTTCGGCCAGGGCGACGGCCGTCGCGTTCGGGAACAGCTTAAGCCAAGGCGCGCCGGGACGCTTCTCTGCTGGGACACTTCTCTGGTGAGGCGCGATGTGCTGAAGTTTTCGGCGTGGGAATCGCCCTCGGGCCGCCGAAATGGATCAAGCCGCAACTGACGCGCTCTGTCGACGAGGCGCCTGCCGGCAACGATTGGGTCCACGAGATCAAGTACGACGGCTACCGCATGCACGCGCGGATCGACGGCAGCGACCTCAAGCTACTCACCCGCACAGGGCTGGACTGGTCGCATCGCTACCGGCGCAC
>JAFAKN010000081.1 GCA_019235415.1 Alphaproteobacteria bacterium | reverse complement strand
CCTCTTTTCGGCCGCCTTCGAGCGAACTTTTACATTGGTTTCGATTGCATCCCATTCCTTCCCGCCGCGGGAACGCTTGTCGGCAAGCGCTTCTCCCCTCTTGTCAAGAGTCGCGACATCTGCCGGCAGGATCGTGAGAAGTTTGCTGTTGCGGAGAGACCGCAGGAGCTCGGAGGGGGTCGCATCTGGGGCGTTCCCAATTTCAGCCAAGAGCGCCTCCGAACGAGCCAGCTCTAACGTGTCCTCGGCCTGTTGTTCCTCATAGCCCGCAGGATGCCTTGTCAAATCCGCCCCAGACAGAGACTGTCCCTTGAGGTGGTAGAGAGCCGTATTGCCCTGAAGCCCATCATTGCTCTGATCATGCTGGAGCTTGGCGGTCTCGAGCATCTTGTTGAGCTCGGAAATGGGAATTCTGATGCTTGTGATGTCGTCCATTCTTGCGCCAAGGTTGATGAAGCCAAGCAACTTGGACGGGACGTTCCTGCCGATTTTGAGATCGGCCTCTGAAATAACGCCTGGATTGGTCGTCTGCGATGGCTGATGGGATTTTTGCTGCTCACCCGCTTGAGCGAGGGTCACTGAGCCCTCTGAGAGCATGACTTTCCCGGGTAGAAGCTTGTCTCCGCTGAATTTGTCCATGAGGCTGCGCTCGGAGCGCTCGGAGAGGCTATAGCCAAAGTCAAGCTTCGCGAGATTCCACTTGTTCGCCTCCGGGTCGAACGTCTCGATGAACATGACGGAATGCGGGTTGCCGTCATTGACGAGGTGTATGGCTCCGTGATCTTTGTCCAGCGTGAGGTCGGAGTAGCGCGAATTTGCCGTCCCCGCCGTTTTGCCGATGATGTCATTGAAAGGACGCTCGACGCGGCCGACCGTCGACCTGCCGTCGTAGGCAAGCTTCTCGAGCTTCTGAAAATCGCCCTTGGTCAATTCACGAAGCTTGCCGGTCGCGTTGTCGAGCATGCCGCGCTCCACATACTTGGCGACTTGCCGGTCGAAAGCGACCTCCTTGCTGCTGATCGTCGGCGCGTCCGGGCCCGCGCGAAAGTAAGCTTGTTTGAGAGAGGCCACGCAGTGTGCGAGGGTCTTTTCCGCGGTGCCCTCCACAGAAGCCGTCTTCGAACCCGCGAGCTCGATCCGCGACGCTTCTCCCTCGCCGGTGAGGCGCACGACCTTGGCCGACGCATTGTCGCTTCGCAGCAGGCTCTTGTAGTCCTTCAGCGGATTGAAGTTCTGTGATGCAGAGACCCCGCCGCCTTCGGATTGAGACCGATAGCCCTTGATCGCGTCCATGCCGATCGATGCAAACTGAACCTCGGCCTTGCTTTTGAGGGCAGCTAGCATGGTGGGGGTGAGATGAGCGTTCTTCCCAGAGGCCAACTGGTCGATCTCGGTTTCAAGTCGTTTGATGGTCGCGAGTTTCGCCACGTCGGTCCCCACCGACACGCTGTCCGAGCCGCGGTACGATTGCGGCTTGGAGAAAAAGGATTTCTTTTTTTCGGCGGCGCGGATGTCGCTATTCAGCTTGTCGGCCGCAGCATCGTGTTGGGTGAAATCTCCTGTGCCGAGGTATTTTTCCCGGAGCTCGCGCTTAAGCTCAGAAAAAACCTCCTTTTGCTGGGCGAGCGTCGACTTGGCGTGAACCTTCGCTCCAAACAGGCCGGGTAAGCCGCCGGCGGAAACTTTTTCCTGGGCCTTGAAGGTGGTCCCGTCGTGACCGTCGGCTTTGACGATTGCGACGTTCGAGTTGGGAGCGAACTTCGTGGAAAGGAGGCCGCCCATCTTTCACCTCTCTTTGATGATCCAGCACGAGTGTTCGGTTAGCGCGACGCAGTCTGCAGGTGCAGCTGCCAGCGCGTCGCCACCTGGCAAAAAGCGTCGAGAACAGGCAGGAAATCCTGCGGGTTGCAGCTGGCGAGCGCTATGCGTTTGAATAAGCACACAGTCGGTTGGTCTGGGCGCAAGGCAAGGATGGCATTGTCTGTGCCCGCCCCGAGGAAATTGGCTTGCGCCATCTCACGCAGGAAGGCATCCGTTGGGAGCTTGCCGATCTCCGCATAGAGGAGCGCGGACTCGCGCTCACCCTCGGTCTCGAGGCTCACGGTCACAGGCAGGCCGCTTTCAAGCGTCAGATACAGGGCGGAACTCGCATCGAGATCGCCGACATTCAAGAGCTGCGCCACATCCTTCAGGAAGATGGAGCCTGCTTGGTCCGAAACCTGCCCGCCCTTGTTCGCGACGGGTTCCCTGATGCTCATCTTCTCCCTCCGTATCGGCTCCAGTGAAGAATAGTCAGCGGTCTGCGACACTTGTCGGGTGTCACTCCCTTCTTCATCCCTTCATCCAGGGGCAATCCGCCCTGAGCCTCCGCTGCCAAGCACAGCACTCGGCAAGAGAATCTTCTAGCATCAACTTGTGAAGGTAAAAAAAACAGTCACGGATTCTGACCCGGTGTGAAGCGGACCGCGAGGTGTCGCCTGCATGATAGCCATCTGGTTCGGTGATGGTTGCGCGGCGCTGGCAATGCGATCGGATGGCGCATGGGGCGCAGACTGGGGCGCGAGGCGGCCGAAGCATCCGCGACGCACCTCGGCCTCGTCGATGGGGGGCATCGGGCGGCGGGGCCGGCGTGAGGACCTTTCCCTCGTAATCAGTCCGCGGCATACCTGGTTCGGCCGCGACGCGCCTATACTATCCCGCCGTAGCGTGAGATGTACGACACGGACCTCGAGAGCCGGGCAGACCGCGAGATCGCCGCGTTCCTCGAGGAGGAGCACGCCGCGAAGGGCAACGCCCTTTACCCTTGGTATCGCCTGAAGTTTCTCGCCGCCAAGAACAGGGCGCTCAGCGCCACCATGGGGCTGGCGCCCTACGACAGGGCGATCGCGCGCTTCGTCGTCGAACAGTGTCCCTTCGCCATGCGCTTCGTCGAGGTCGGCGCCGGCATCGGCCAGGAATCGATGCTGCTGGCGCTGCACGGACTGCCGACCTTCGGCATCGAATGGCTGGCCGACCACGTCGACATGATGCAGCGCTTGCGCCGGCGGCTCGCCGACCGAGTCGATCGGACGTTGCTTGAGCGCATGACGCCAGTCCATGACTGGTTCCCCAGGTGCGCCGACGCGTACGTCGACGAGGGGACGCTGCTGGCGTTTCCCACGATCAGCACCCGCATCGATGACCAGCTGGAGCGCGAGATTTTCCAGGCGATGCAACGTGCGGCGGGGGTGATCCTGAGCGTGAGGGACTTCTTCCGTAACCGACCGGACCCGGCCGACCAGGATGCGCTGGTCGTCCGGATCCGCGACCTTGGCTTCGCCGCGCCGGTCATCGTGCGGGCGTGGGACGAGATCGACATGGGCTTTCCGCCGGACCGCATCGTGTTCATGAGGCGGCTGCGATAGTGCCTTATCCAGCCGTCATCCCGAGCGGAGCGAAGCGCAGTCGAGGGACCTTTCTTTTCCTGGCGACACCAAGAAAGGTCCCTCCACTACGCCTCGCTTCGCGAGGCTCCGGTCGGGATGACGGCTGGTTTTGAACTACTCCTGTCGCGTATCGCCGCTGGCGTAGAGCCAGCGGGCGACCAGGGCTTCGGTGTCGCCGCCGAACTCCGCGCGCGAGCCTTGCGACAGGACCGTGCCGGTGCGCATGACGTAGACGTAGTCGGCGATCTCGAGCGCGCGCTTGATGTTCTGGTCGACCAGCAGGATCGCCTTGCCGTCGGCGGCCAGGCTTTTGATCAAGTCGTAGATCATGCCGGTCACGCGCGGCTCGATGCCGGCGGTCGGCTCGTCGATCAGGAACAGGACCGGGTCCTGCATCAGGCTGCGGGCGATCTCGAGCTGGCGCTGCTGGCCGCCGCTCAAGGTGCCGGCGGCCTGACGGCGCCGTTCCGCCAGCACCGGGAATTGCTCGCAGGCGCGCGCCACCAGCTCCTCCACGCGCTTGCGGTCGCCGCGGTAGCGCCACGCGCCCAGGCGCAGGTTCACCTCGACGCTGAGATGGGGAAAGAGGCTGGGCCGCTGCGGCAGGTAGGCGACGCCCTGTCGTCCCATCTCGTGTGGCTCGAGCCTGGGCGGCCCGAGCTTGTGCGGCGAAGTGGCGGACGCGGCCTCTCCGCCCAGCCGGATCTCGCCCTGCCGCAAGTCGAGGAAGCCGAACAGCGCCTTCAGCAGGGTGGACTTGCCCGTCCCGTTGGGGCCCAGCACACAGCGCACCTGGCCGCGCGCCGCTTCGACCGACACGCCGCGCAGGATGTCGATGCCTGGCAAGTAGCCCGCCACCAGGTCGCGGGCGACAAGCCACGGGGAGGGGGCGGGGGCTGCCGACGCCGTCGCCATGTCAGAGCCCCGCGTAGGCAGCGAGCACGGCCTGGTCCTCGCGGACCTCGGCCGGCGGGCCGTCGGCGATCTTGCGGCCGCGGGCCATGACGACGAGTCGCTGCGAGACGCGCAGGATGGATTCCATGTCGTGGTCGACGACGACGAAGGTACGGCCGGCGCTGTGCAGCTCCTGGATGCGCTTGATCAGCCCGTCGCGCAGATGCGGATGGACGCCGGCGAACGGCTCGTCAAGGAACAGGATCGCGGGCTCCAGCATCAGGCAGCGCCCGAGCTCTAAAAGCTTCTGCTGGCCGCCCGAGAGGTTTTTGGCGTGCAGCTGCTCGAGGTGCGCGAGGTTCAGGAACTCGAGCGTTGTGCGGGCGCGCCGCGCCACCGCCTGCCACGTCGAGCCGGGCCGCGTCAGGCCCGGCACCAAAAGGTTCTCGAGCACCGTCATGCGGGCGAAGAGCTGCGTCAGCTGGAAGGTGCGCGCCACGCCCATCGCGGCATAGACGTGCGCCGCCGCGCCGCGCATGGGCCGGCCGCGCAGGACGACCTGCCCGCCGTCCGGCGCGAGATGGCCGGTCAATACGTTTATCAGCGTGGTCTTGCCCGAGCCGTTGGGGCCGATCAGGCCGACGAGATCGCCCTCCCCGACGGCGAAATCGACCGCATCGTTGGCAACGATGCCGCCGAAGCGCTTGACCAGGCCGGCGCCACGCAGAAGCTCGGCTGCCGCGCTCACAGTCCGGGCTCCTTCTGCGGCACGTCCTGCGCCGCCGTGGCCGTGACCGCCGGCGATTCGCCCAGGCGCACGAACTGCAGCCACAACGGCGCGAGCAGGCCGTTGCGCGCGAAGCGCATGGTCAGCAACAGCAGCAGGCCGAACAATGGCAGCCGCCACTGGCCGTAGCCGCGCAGGATTTCCAGCAGGAATTCGACCGCGAAGGCGCCGCCGACCGCGGTCGGCAGCCGCTCCATGCCGCCCAGGACCGTCATCACGACCAGCACCGCCATGAAGTCGAGGCCGCCCAGGCTCGGCGTCAGGATGCCGATGTAATGGCCGTAGAAGCCGCCGGCCAGGCCCGCGAAGCCGCTGGCGATGGCGAAGATCAGGATGCGGAAGCGTGCGACGGCAACGCCCGACGCAGACGCGGCCTGCTCGTCCTCGCGGATGGCGCGCAGGAACAGCCCCCAGCGAGAGCGCACGATGAGACCCATCAGCAGCAGCGAGACCGCCAGCAGCGCGAAGGCGGCGTAGAAGTAGGGCAGCCGCGACGGCGTATCGAACAGCCGCTCGACATGCAGGCCGGCCATGCCGGAGGTGATGTCGTCCTCGGTGGCGAAGATGATGCGCACGATCTCGGCGAAGCCCAGAGTGAAGATCGCGAGATAGGGGCCGCTCATGCGCAGGCACACCCAGCCGATGACGCCCCCCAACGCGCAGCACACCGCGATTCCCGCCAGCATGCCCAAGGGGATCGGGATGCCGTACCACTGCACCAGGAGGCCCGAGGTGTAGCCGCCGATCGAGGCAAATGCCATGTGGCCGAGCGAGAACAGCCCGACATAGCCGGCCAGCAGCGACCAGCTCGAGGCCAGGATGCCGTAAAACATCGCAATGATGGCGACATGCATCCAGTACGAGCTCAGCCGGTCGGCGAAGACGAGCGCGAGCGCTGCGGCGGCGAGCAGGATATAGACGTGAAGGCCCCTCATGCCAATCGTCATCCCGACCGGAGCCTCGCGCAGCGAGGCGCAGTGGAGGGACCTCTCTTTGTGGCCAATGCCACATGACAGGTCCCTCCACTCCGCTTCGCTTCGGTCGGGATGACGGTCATCACACCTTATTCCATTCTCAGGTGGCGGCGGCCGAAGAGGCCTTGCGGGCGGAAGACCAGGACGACCATCAGGACTAAAAGGCCGAAGGCGTTGGTGTAGGCCAGCGCGCGTGTCGGGTCCGGGAAGAATGCCGTGAACAGGTTCTCGGCCTCGCCCAGCAGGAGGCCGGCCAAAATGCTGCCGCCGACCGAGCCCATGCCGCCCAGGATCACGATCACGAAGGCATGGATGTTGGGCAGCACGCCCATGTCGGGCGCCAGCGAGAAGATCGGGGCGATCAGCGCGCCGGCGGCGGCGGCGAGCGCCGCGCCGATGCCGAACGCCACCGAGTTGAACCGTCGCGCATTGATGCCGACGATGGCCGCCGATTCGCGCGACTGGCTGACGGCGTCGAGCGCCTGTCCCCAGATCGTGCGGTGCATGAACCACAGCAGGGCCCCGATCAGCACGATGCCGACGCCGCCCGCGAACAGGCGATCGTTGGTGATCACCAGGCCGCCCAGCCGCTGGACACCAGGGATGAACGAGGGCGGCTTCAGCGGAAAGGGGCCGAAGACCATCACGGCGACGTTGCGCAGGAAGAAGGCGAGGCCGAAGGTCACGATCAGGCCGTACTCGTCCTTTCGCTCGGTGGCATCGTCGTAGAGCGGCGTCAGCAGCAGGCGCTCGAGGATGATCGCCAGTGCGAAGATCACCGCCATCGACACGAACATGGCGCCGAGCGGCGGCACACCCAGCAGGGTGATGACGTAGTAGGCGCAGTAGCCACCCAGCATGTAGAGATCGCCGTGGGCGAAGTTGACGATCTTCAGGATCGAGAAGATCAAGGTCACGCCGACGGCGATCAGGGCATAGATGATGCCGATCACCGCCCCGTTGGCGACCTGGATGAAGACGTAATCCCAGGTCATCTCAGCTGTCACCCCGAGCGCAGCGAGGGGCCTTTAAGGTCCCAGGAAAGGTCCCTCGCTGCGCTCGGGATGACAGCAATTGCGATTGCGAGCGCACTGCCACGCGGAGGATCACTTCTCCGGCTTCAGGTACATGTACTTGACGTCGGCGATGTCGCGCGGCCAGACGATCGGGGCGTCCTCGGCGTCCTGGTCGACCTTGTCGTACTGGATGAGCGCCACGGGCGCGTCCATGAACTGGTGATAGGCCCACTCGGGGCTCTTGCTGGTCGAGAAGGTGTAGCGGCCGCGGCCCGCCACCATGTCGGTCTTCTCCAACGCGGCGATGATCGCCTTGCCGTCGGTCGAGTTGGCCCGCTTGATGGCGTCGGCCAGCACCAGCATGGCGTCGTAGTTCTCGATCGCCTGTGGCGAGGGCGTGTGGTTGTACTTCTTCTTGAAGGCCGCCACGAACGACTTGGTGGTCTCGTTCCAGGCGTTCTTGGGCAGGCCGACGATCTCGGTGACGAGATACTTGCCGGCCTCGCCGACGTTCTTCCAGAAGGTCGGATCGACGGC
>JAFAKN010000716.1 GCA_019235415.1 Alphaproteobacteria bacterium | reverse complement strand
TACGGGGAGCCGACCTTTGCCGCCTACTATCCCAACTGCCGCAACGTGTTCGGCTTTCACGACAGCGTCGACGACCTTGCGGACTTCGATCCGGCTCGCGACACGCTGAGCTATCTGGTGGTCGGCTGGTTCAGCGAACTCGCGCTGGATCCACTGCGCGGCGGCGATGTTGCGGGCGACGACAACCGCCTGCGCTGGCGGTTCGGCGATGGCCTGCCGGACCATACGCTGTGCAGCGGCTTGCTTCAGAACGTACAGTGGGATCCGGCAGGCGGCGGCACAGCGACGGCCGGTGCTCCGCTCGAGATCGCCATCGGTGACAGCAATATGGAGTGCATCTCCGCGCTGCTGGCCAATCGTCGCGAGCTGATCGACGACCGGGATGCAGAGTTCCTGCTGAATGCCGCGCAATTGGGCATGCTGGCGGCATGGCGCGGTCCTGATCATCTCGCCGAGCTGGAAGAGGCCATCCATACCGGCGCCTTCGCCGCCACGCCGGGCGGCGTGCAATGGAGCATCGGGCCAGCGGACGGCGCGCCGCCCGTCGCAACCGAAGCGACGATGGAGCCGCCGGTCGAGCTCAGTGATGCGCTGGGCAGCAAGCTCGCCGAACTGAACACGCTGCAGCAAACCTACGACCGGTCCTCGGACGAGCTCGACAGCCTGAGGCGGGCCCTGTTCCTCGACTGGGTCCGCTACGTGAGCCTCCTGCACGGCGAAGCCGACGAGGCCCTCAAAGGCTCGGCGCCGGAGCTTGCCGAGCTGGACGCGCGCGACGCCCTGATCAACGACCTGCGTGATGCCCTCGAAACCCGCTGCGACGACATCGCGGCGCGAGCCGCCGATCTCGCCGCGCCGGCGCCCGAGGGCACGGCGGGAGGCCGGCTGGCGCGGGCCGTGGCCGAACTCGACGCTGCGGTGAAGTCCGAGTGCAAGGGCCGCCTGGTGCTTCGCAAGGGCCCCGGCGTACGCTTCTGGTCGCCGGCCGAGCCGGTCATCCTGCTGGCTGGCGAAGATGCGCGGCCGCCGCTTCGCTACGGCGGCGACAATGCCCGCACCGAGACCAAGGACGGCCTGCCGTGCCGGCTGGTCGATACGGTGACGACGGGGCTGAAACCGCGTGATGCCGGCCGGCCTATCGTGCGTGCCGTCGATCGTGCTCCGCAATTGCCGCTGGCGGCGCTGCCCTATGCCGACGAGATCGCAGCGCTGATCGGCGAGGCTACGCTCCTCGATGCCACGCAGAAGGATGGTGCACCGAAAGATTTCACGCTTATCGGGACGCCGCCAGCGGCGCCAGGCCTGACGGCGTGGCAGGGCAATCCCTGGCTGCCGCTCTTTCTGAAGTGGCAGGTCGAATACCACTCCGCGGTCGCCCCGAATGGCGACGGGGCGGACTTCGCGCCGGACACCGTCGTCGCGCAATACGCCCTCGATGCGGACCGGATCGACCTCGTCCATCGCGGCGCGGCGCCGGTCCGAGCCCAGCTCATCGAAGGCGTCTCGCTGCTCGCGCAGAACGCCTTCCTGAAGCTCGGCCAAGCTTTGGGGGATCTCGCGCAAGGTGCACCCGATGCGGCGCTGACCGCGACCGTCGAGGCGTTGGCCAACACGCCGATGCTCTCCCAGGTGCTGAGCGGCTTCAACGAGGCGCTCCTCACCAAGCGCCAAGCCCTGCAGTTGGACGTGGTGGATCCGTTCGACCGGCGGTCGCGTCTGCCGGGCTCGGTGCGGGCGGCCGTGGCCGGCAACACGGAGACCGGCCCCTTGCCGCTGGAAGCGTTCCATCCCATCCGCGGCGGCTTTCTCAAGCTGAACGCGTTGTCGCTGGTCGATGTCTTTGGGCAGATTCGGCCAATCGATCTGTCCAAAGCCAGGCTCAGTCGCTCGAACGCTCTACGTGTCGAGGGCCCGGGGATGGGTGCCGGCGGTTTTGTGCACCTGCCGCCCCGGATCGTGCAGCCGGCGCGCCTGAATTTTCGCTTGTTGAGCGCCCAGGAGGACGGGGCAGAGGCGGGCGCGCATTCCGCCGGCACGCCGGTATGCGGCTGGCTGCTGGTCGACAATCTCGATGCCGGCTTGATGGTCTACGCTGCCGACGGCGCAACGCTCGGCTCGCTGCGCCTGGTCGGCGGCGGGACACGTGTCCTGTGGAGCCCGGCGCCGGCTCCTGGCCAGCCGGCAGGCGAGACCGACCGTCTCGAGGAAACACTGCACTCGATCGACGAGGGGGTCGCGGACCGTCACCTCGCTGACTTTCTCAAAGGTATCCTCGCTCATCCTGACGGAGGCCGACACTTCGAGCGCCTGCTGCATGCCGTCGACCGGGCGCTGGAGACGATCGTGCCCGATGGTGCCAACCCCGACCTCAGCTTGGCGGTGCTGGTGGGACGACCGCTCGCCCTGGTCCGCGCCGCTCTCTCGCTCGAGGTGCGGGGCGGACCGGCCTTCGCGACCGGCTGGCGCTCGCTGCGTCGGGAGCTCGACAGCGGCGCGCGGGCGACGCGCGGGCTGGCCGACGTCCGCTTCGAGGTGAAGCTCGGCGACCTGCGGCAGATCCGCGACGGCCTCGTCGGTTATTTCAAGACCGGATCGAACGGATCACAGGACTACGGCCGGTTCTTCGCCCTGGCCGCGGACGCCGACGCCAACGGAGTGGCGCCCGCTGCCG
The DNA here is from genome assembly GCA_019235415.1 of Alphaproteobacteria bacterium. Taxonomy (GTDB): domain Bacteria; phylum Pseudomonadota; class Alphaproteobacteria; order Reyranellales; family Reyranellaceae; genus Reyranella. Next base: position 6,505 of record JAFAKN010000716.1, on the reverse strand, counting down.
CCGGCCCGGTGAGCGTAAGCCTGTCGGCCGGGCAGCAGGTGCTCACCCTCCTGATGGACCCTCACACCGCGGTGCATGCGAGCAGCGGCGTGCTGCCGGTCAAGTCGATCGAGCTGCCGGCGAGCTGCTACGCTCAGCCACTTGCACGAATGCAGGTCTCGTTTCCCTGCAATCCGGTGCTCGCGCCGGCCGGCGGTCCCACCCTGCCCCTGCCGGCGGTCCCCGGCTTCGACTGGCGATGGCTGCAGGCCGGCCCGCAAGGTTGGCGCGCCAGTCCGGAAGCGGCCGGCGCCGGAGACAAGGCGTTGTTCGGTTATTCGCCGCTGCGCGTGATCGAAGGCTGGCTGCAGCTCGCACCGGTTGCGCCCGATCAAGCGCTGCCCAGCGCACCGTCCGCCAATACGCAACCTGCCAATTCACCGCCCGCCAGAGGAGCCTCCCGATGACCGCGTTCAGACCCATGTTTGCCTTCGTGATCGCGTCCGCCGCGGGCGATATCCTCGTCAAGGGTGTCGACCAGAAACGCAATGCCATTACCGCCGCCTTGGTCAACACCAGCGATGGCGACCTGATGCTGAAGGCGGGAGGCGACAGCGCCGCGGAAGTCGACCTCGACTTCGATGGCCTGCTGAACAGCCACGAGGTGGAGAGCCTGGCAATCACCGCCGACGGCTTGACGGCCGAGCTCGACAAAACCGCCGCGCCGTATGTCTGGCGGCTACGCCCCACGGCCGACCTCCGCTGGGGCAAGGGCGCACGCATCGCCATGGCCATCGCGCCAGGCTCGGTGGGCGCCGACAGCGAGACCGGGCCGTACTCGATCGCAGCCACCTGTCTCAACCTTCGGGACGCCGCCGACCTCGGTCGGATCGCGGCGGAGAAGACTCGCACCGCGAGCCTGATCCTGGCCCCGAACATCGAGCAGCCACGCAAGAACCTGAAGGAGGTGCTGGGCTGCTTCGCGCAACCGAGCAAGATCCTCACCTGGAACCGCACGCCGGAGCCGATCACGAACAGCTTCACGCTGGCGCTGACGAACTTCCAGCGGGAGGATCCGCTGCTGCCGGCCGACGGACCAGCGGGCCAGCCGGTGTTCAAGATCGTCTTCCCGACGTTGCCGCGTCCCGAAGGCGACGAGCAATTGATCGCCGCCGACGCGCTGCGCACGCTGACCTATGCCGACCTTGCCGCCGACATCGAGATCAACCTGCCGCTCGATGCGCCATGGGAGATCAAGAAATACAATCAGGAGCTCTATTGGGAGCTGAAACCCAAGGCCGGCAACACGACCTTGATGGATGGCGGCGACTCGCTGGTGCTCACCGTCTCGGGCATCCGCTCGCCGCTGTCGCCGCCGAACGGCGCCTATCCCACCCGCGTCTATGTGCTCTACAGCGGCGTTGGCGACTACGACCCCGGGTACTTCTCGACAGTCCTGTTCAAGACCGAACCGGAGCCCCAGATCCTTTCGTTCAAAGCCCGCGACAGCGAGGTGGATTACGGCATCGGCACGGCACTGTCGTGGACCACGATCGGTGCGGAGCGCCTGGAGATCACTTTTGCGAAAGGCCCCGACACGATCCGCTGGAGCAGTTCGGACGGGCCGGAGGGGCGCGCTTTCCGCTGCGACAGCGACTTCATCGAGATCCCGCTCAAAGGCTCCGAGCTGACCGAGACGACGACCTATACCCTGTCGCTGTTTCGCGACGGCATGGTCCTGCGCGAGGTGGCCACCGTCAGCGTGAGGCGCCCCGAGCTCAGCTTCACGGCGACGCCCGCCGTCGCTTCCGGCGGCAAGGCGACCCTGGACTGGGCGATCAACGGACAGTGGCCGATCACCTCGCTCACCATCGCCATGGACGGTCGCGTTTTCTACGATCTCAAGAATGCCAAGGGATCGACGCCATCGCCCCCCATCAGCGACACCGCGGGCTTCACCCTGACGGCCGTGGTCGGCACGCCCAAGCCGCTCACGCTGACGTCGGTCGTCAAGACCATCGTGGAACGCGCCAGGGTCTCGTTGAAAGGGCCCGACAACATGCTCGCCTTCGGAGACGATGCGACGCTCGAATGGTCCGCCGACTTCGTCAATTGCCTCGAGCTCTTCACGCCGGGCGAATCCTCAGCCAGCCGACTCCTGGTAACGGACGCGACCTTGCATGCGGACGGAAAGGTCACGCTGAAGCCGCAGCGCAGCACCACCTACACTCTGCACGGCGAAGGCCATGGCGGCAGCGCCGTCGCGACCAAGACGGTCGCCGTCAACGCGGTGGATGTCCTGGAGTTCGTCGTCAGGCCGTCGTCGCCGCCGGACGGTCATGTCTGGCGCGAGGACGAGGGCTGGCGCGACGCGCTGGAACTGCCGGCGATCGGCTACTGGGACGTCGAGGTGGCCTGCCGCTTCGCCTACGCCACGGCCGTGCGCATCGAGCAGACCGGAATGGACCCGGTGGTGGTGTGGAGCGCGCGGCGCGACGGCCGGTTCGATCCCAACATCGGTGAGCCGACGCCCATGCCGGAACCGGGCAGCCGTTTCAAGCTGCGGTTCAGGCCGCTGGGTGATTGCACCTTGACCTTCTGCGCCGAAGGACCCGGCGGCCCCGCCAAACGCAGCCTCGAGGTGCGGCACCAACGCGGGCCGCGGGTGTCCCGGGCGTCGATGTCGGTCCAGAACGAAGGGACCTCGACCGTGCTCGCCTTCGATTGGGCCGGCTCCGGGTCGCGCTTTGCGCTCGGGATCCGGGACCGAAGCACACCGTTCCCCGGAAAAATCACCACCACCGAGCATCCGAACATCAACGACTGTTTCACTCGCATGGTGGACCTCGACGGACCACGGAGCTTTCCCTGGCATGCGCTTCTCAACAATGTCGATGAAATCTGGCGCAATCCGAGTCTGCTCGACAAGACGCTGAAATCCCGGGCCTTCTATGTGGTCGCCTGGGGCGATGGCGGCGGCCTGCCGGCGATCCATGCGGCCGTGCGGTGACGCCCGCAACAAGCAGGGCGCGAGAAGAACCAGGCTCAGACGATGCGGCTCTCGCGGCCCTGCCAGTAGCGGTCGCGCAACAGGCGCTTGTAGAGCTTGCCGGTCGGATGGCGCGGCAGCTCGGCCTCGAAGTCGACGCTGCGCGGGCATTTGATCGGCGAGAGATGCCGGCGGCAGTAGGCCATCAGCTCCTCGCCCAGCGCGGGGCCGGCGTCGGCCATGTTGCGCGGCTGGACCACGGCCTTCACCTCCTCGCCGAAGTCGGCATTGGGCACGCCGAACACGGCGCAATCCATCACCTTGGGATGGTTGATCAAAAGGTTCTCGGCTTCCTGCGGATAGATGTTCACGCCGCCCGAGATGATCATGAAGGCCTTGCGGTCGGTGAGGTGCAGGAAGCCCTCGGTGTCGACGAAGCCCACGTCGCCCAGGGTCGTCCAGCCCTTGGCGTGGCGCGATTCCGCGGTCTTCTGCGGGTCGTTGTGGTACGCGAAGGCGCGGCCGTCGGCGAAGTAGACGGTGCCCGGCTGCCCGGCAGGCAGCTCGTTGCCCTCCTCGTCGCAGATCTTTAGCGTGCCGACGACGGCGCGTCCGACGGTGCCCTTGTGCGCCAGCCATTCGGCTGAGCTGCACATCGTGAGGCCGTTGCCCTCGGTGCCGCCGTAATACTCCCAGACGATCGGCCCCCACCACTCGATCATCTTTTCCTTGACGGGGATGGGGCAGGGGGCGGCGGCGTGGATCGCGCACCTGAGCGACGAGACGTCGTATCTGAGCCGCACCTCGTCGGGCAGCTTGAGGAAGCGCACGAACATGGTCGGGACCAGCTGGGTGTGCGTGACCTTGTACTGGCCGACCAGGCGCAAAAATTCCTCGGCGTCGAAATGCTCCATGAGGATCGACGTGCCGCCGAGCTTCATGACCGTCATGTTGAAGCGCAGCGGCGCTGCGTGATAGAGCGGCGCGGGCGAGAGATAGACGGTGTTCTCGTCCATGCCGTAGGCCTTGCGCGTGATGGCGAGCAGCGGATTGTCGTAGTCGATCGGCTGCGGCTCGACCACCGGCAGCACGCCCTTGGGCCGGCCCGTCGTGCCGGACGAATAAAGCATGTCGTGGCCGGCGGTCTGGTCGGCGATCGGCGTCGCGGGAAAGCGGGCGACGGTCTCCTCCCAGGATTGGTAGCCAGCGATGGCGCCGTCGATCATGTAGCGGTGCGCGACGCCCTGCAGCATCGCGGCGAGCTCGGCCGCCGGACCGGCAAGGTGGCGCGAGGTGATGAACACCTTGGCGCCGCAGTCGCCCACGATGTAGTCGACCTCGGTGGCAGTAAGCCGCGAGCTGATTGCGGTGTAGACCAGGCCCGAGCGCTGGGCGCCCCAGCAGATCTCGAAGAAGCGCGGATTGTTCTCAAGGAAGAAGGCGATATGGTCGCCCGCCTCGAGGCCAAGCGAGCGGAAAAGCTGCGCGATGCGGTTGGATTGCGCGTCGAGCTGGCGGTAGGTCACCGTCTCGCCGCTGCCGGCCATGATGTAGGCGGGCTTGTCCGGCGACGTGCGGGCGTGGAGGTAGGGATGCATGGGCGGCGCCATAAAAGCCAAGGCGGGAGGGCCTCGCAAGCGTTGACCGCCTCGCCCCTTTGAACGCAAGTCTCGCGCTGCGAGCTGTCGCGCCGCAGCCGCTGAGGCTGTCGCCTCAGCCCGATGAACGGAGATCGGCGCTCGCCCGCTCGCTCAGCAAGCCGGCGCTCTGCCGGCCGGCCACGGCGAGCGCCGCTTCCAGATCCGACGTCACCTCGGAGGCCGGCTCGCCGCAGGCCCGCTTCACTCGGGCCCGCAGGCGGAAATATTCCGCCTCGAGCCAGCGCTCCCCGGCAGCGATGCGCGTCTCGGCGATCGACAGCATGCGGCGGGCATCGGCGATGCGGCCGTGGCGCTCGCAGGCCTCGGCGAACATGACCACCCAGGTGCTGAGCAGGAACGCATTGCTCGCCACGAGCGCCTCGATGCCGCGTTTCGCCGCGACGAAACCCTGCTCGAGCGCCCCGCGCTGGATGTCGCCCAGGCCGGACAGCAGATCGACGTGCGCCCGCCATGGTCCGAGATCGTGCCGGGCGACCAGGCTGCGCAGCTCCGCCGCATAGCGCACCAGCTCGTCGACGTTGCCCAGCAGTGCCGCAAGCCAGCAGCCGCCGAAGGACAGGACCTGGCACAGGCTCGGCGCGTGGCTGCGCTCCTTGGCGTAGGCGAACATCGCCTCGCGCCATTTGGCGCTCTGGTTGCGTTCGCCCATCAGGGTAAAGCATTCGGCGAGGCAGAGCATGGCGACGCCGGCATGATTGGTGGCGCCGGTCCTGGCCAGTTCGCCGTCGTGCTGCGCCGGATCGTAGAGGTCGAGAAAGGCGCTGAACTCGGCGACGGCGGCGCCGAGCTCGCCGCGGAACATCAGGGTCGAACCCAAGGTCCGGTGGGCGAGCAGACGGTCGACCGGACCTGCCTGCTCGGCGCTCTGGCGGATCTGCCGAGCGGTGCCGTAGAGCGCCTCGATGTCCCCGGCGCCAAGCTGGGCCAGCCATTTCAGCATCAAGGCCGGCACGATCGAGCGCTTCGATTCGAGGCGCCGCTGCAGGTCGAGGGCTTCCTCGACCGCCTTGGCGACGTCGGCCGAGCTGTGGCCGCGGGCGGCGATCAGCGGCGCCACGAGGCCCAGGCGCAGACCGAGACCGCGCTCGTCGCGCTCGGGGCCGGCGGGCTGGCTCGCCAGCAGCTCGATGGCCCGTTCGAAGTGCGCCACGGCCTCGACGGGCGCCGACCGGGCCGCCGCGTCGGCGCCGGCGCGCTCGAGATAGTCGATGGCCTTCGGCACGTTGCCGGCCTCGGCGAAGTGCTGGGCCAAGAGATGCGGCATCGCGGCCGTGATCTCGGGAAACGATTGCTCGAGCGTGCGAGCCACCTTCTCGTGCAGGCGCACGCGATCGCGCCGCAGCAGCAATTCGTAGGCGGCGTCGCGCACCAGCATGTGGTTGAAGCCCGCCGCCTCGCCGAACGCGCTGTGGCGACGCACGAAGATGCCGGCCTCGACGAGGCGCCGGACCGCTTCGCGCACCGCAGGCGGCTCCTCCGGCGACACGGCGAGCAGGAGATCGATCGAGAATTCGCGTCCGATCACGGCGGCGATCTGCGCCGTCTCGCGGCCGTTCTCCAGCTGGTCGAGGCGCGCCAGCAGCGACTCGGTCAAGGTCGAGGGGATGGTCAACGCGCCTTGCTGGCGGCGGCCGCTGGCCAGGATGCCGCGCGTCAGCTCCTGCGCGAACAGGGGCACGCCGTCGGAGCGGGCGACGATCCGGTCGACGACCGTCGCCGGCAACCCTTCCGTGCCGGCGATACTGTGCACGAGCCGCCGCACCTCGGCGGTCGGCAGGCGGTCGAGGCGCAGCACGGTGACCTGCGGTTCGTTCTCCCAGGCAGCCGCGAACTGCGGCCGCGCCGTGGCGACGAGCAACGCCGGGATGCGGGGCAT
>JAFAKN010000688.1 GCA_019235415.1 Alphaproteobacteria bacterium | reverse complement strand
ATGTCGCACGTCGCCAGCTACGGCCTGAACACCTTCGGCTGGGAGGACAGGCTGAACAACGGCGACCACGACTACAACGACCTCGTGGTCGGCGTCAATTTCACCAGCGCCTCGGGCCACAAGCTGCTGTCGACGTAGTCCCGGGCGAGCTCCAAGCGCAGTCCTTGTCATCCCGAGCGCAGTCCCTGTCATCCCGAGCGCAGCGAGGGATCTTTCCTGTTGCCCTAAGGATCTCTCGCCTCGCTCGGGATGACAGCCGCTCCGCTCGCGATGGCAGGCGGCCGTAGCGCTTACGCCGGGACCGGCCGCATCAAGTGCGTGAAGCGGTCGACCCAGGCCGAGTTGTTCTGGAAGCGGTATCCCGAGAAGGCGAACACGATGGTGCCGTCGGCCTCGCTGCTCATGCGGGCGTCGATCTCGAGGAACAATGGCCCGAGCGTATCGCGGCTGGCGAGCTTGCGGACCTGGTCGAACGCCACCCGCCACGGCAGGTCGGCGGTCCCGGTCGCCTCGGCGAACTCCTCGATCGGGCGGATGACCGCCGAGCGGTGCAGGCGGTTCAGGCGCTTCTGCGAGCGCGCCAGCGCCTCGATCCCCTCGACAAACGGTTTTAGTCGGGCCGCCGCTGCCGCGCTGTCGCTGCCGCGGAAGTCGAAGGCGAGCTCGACCGGGTCGCCCAAAAGGTCGGACTGCGCCACCGACGCGCGCACCAGGCCCTCGAGTGCCGCCATCGCCTTGTCCTCGATCAGCACCGCGAGCTGGCGGCGATAGTCGCGGTCGGCGAAGTCGTCGACATCCGGCTTCGCCGTCAGCCGGTAACGCAATGTCAGCATGCCCGCCCGTATGCTCCCCGCTGTCTACGATGCCCTCCGCCCTCCGGTTTCTGCAACAGCTCCTTGCCGGCCATCTGCCCCACGTTTCACAACGATTGCAATCACCTCTGAGGACCGCCTCCGGGCTTGGTCATCCCGAACTGTCGACAGCCGCGCTACGGCCTTAAGGAAGTAGGCTAGGCCGAGCATCGGCGCGAAGCGGACCGCCGGCAGGCCTGCCGGCCGGTCTGCGCGGCCGAGACGTCGAGCGTGAATATCGCCCACTTTCCAGAGACCTGTGGCCCGGTCTGACGATCTTGGACGCGGGGCAATGCAACGATGGCAGTGGTTCTACCTCAGAGTCGGTCGCAACTGCGGTGCCGGATTGCGATCGGGACCTTCAGTGGTGATTAGCACGGAAGGAGAAGACTCTTTCCTTTATCTCGCAACTAGCGCAACCTTGATCTCCATCAATCGCCGCCGGGGACGGGCCGGTAGGTTGATGGGACTACTGGAGAGACGCTGACAGGCAGGCCCACTTCCGGGCCGTTCGTTTAGAGAGGGGGACCTCATGTTGCAGAGCAATCGTCGTATGGCTTTCAAGCTGCTCGGTGGAGCGGCGGTTTCGCTGGCGGCCGTGCCGGCGCTGCCGCGCTTTGCGGCCGCCCAGGAGCTTACGGTTCCGAACTCGCTGCAGAACTTCAAGCGGGGCACGATCAACAGCATGCATCCCGACAAGCGCAGCTTCGTGATCATCTGGCAGGATCTCGGCCGCGTGAAGATGAAGGCCGCCGACCTCGTGGCCAACTATCCACAGCTGAAGCCGGGCCAGATCGTCGACACCCACTGGTACGACTACATGGACTTCCTGATCGCCAAGAAGTCGCCGCAGGCGACTGCCCAGGCCCGCCAGATGGTCGCCCAGGGTGCCAAGCTCGAGGGCATTCCGGGCATGCGCCAGCCGATCGCCCTGTGGATGATGGAGGGCATGGTCACCAAGCTCGACCCGCCATCCAACACGATCTACCTGATCAACGCCACCGGCAACCAGACCGACGAGCCGGCGCCCAACCCGGGCGAGGTGATCCAGATGCCGCCGATCGTCACGGCCAACGGCAAGGCGGCGATGGGCACGCTCAAGGTCGGCGAGGAGGCTACCGTCGTGTTCAGCCAGCAGACCGCGATCGACGCCACCATCATCCGCTGACCCCGGAGCGCGGACACTTCGCGTCCGCCTCTCTTCGAAGCCAAAGACGCGCCGCCCGCAAGCGGCGCGTTTTTTCTTTCTCGCCGGACCGCCTTCGAATTCCTTTCCCCCTGCGGGGCCCTCCCGATAGGCGGAGAGGCGAGGAGAAGGGCATCGAAAGGTCGTGCAACCCCTCTCCAACCTCCGCGACGGCGGAAACGCTGGCGCGGCGTAACGTGTTGCCCAAGGTCGTCACCGTCTTCCAGCAGCGCTACCCCGCGGTCCATCTGACCCTGATGACCCTGAGCGAGGTCGACCAGGCGGAAGCGATCGAGCAGGGCCGCGTGCATGCCGGCTATTCGACCCCGCCGATCGGCATGAAGGGCGACGGCGTCTCCGAGCATCCGAACCGGTGGTCGTCGCCCTGCCGCAAAGCCACGCCCCCGCGTCAAGCGACCATCCCGATCGCCGCCCTCGCCGACGAGGACTGGCTGATGCCCGATCGGCGCACCGCGCCATCGTCGCACTTCATGCTGAACTCGTTCTGCACCGAAGCGGGCTTCACGCCGCGCGTCGTGCAGTGCTGCCCCGCCGCGGCGTCGCCTTCGTGCCCCTCGACGCGCCACTGCTGCGCATCGAGCTCGGCGTCTCCTACCGCTGCAGCCGGGCGACCGGCGTGGTGTCGGCGTTCCTCAACGTGGCGCGGGAGGCGTTCAGCGACACACGGCGGTTTTGACTTGCGGAGTGCCGGCGCCTTCAGGCCTTGCAGCGAGTGGCTCCCATATATAACCTCTATCAAGTTATATGGCTTCGGGTTGGTCACATGAATTTCAACATATACCTCGACGATCAGACCGCCAAGGAACTGGATCGAACGGCCAGAAAGCTCGGAGAGACGCGCAGTGGGCTGATCCGCAAGGCGCTGCGCGAATGGCTCGACAAGAAAACGCTCGGCAGTCCCGGCTGGCCGTCGCAGATCCTGGAATGGCAAGGCGAGCCCGACATGCCTGCTTTCGAAACTTATCGTGCAGAGTTGCTGGTGCCGCGCGAAGACGCGTTTTCGTGAAATTCCTCCTCGACACCAATGTGCTGAGCGATTTCGCTCGCGGCGAACGAGCCGTGCTCGAGCGGCTCCGGCGGGAAGCGCCACCGCAATTGGCCATTTCGGTGATCACCGAGCTGGAGGTCGAGTACGGACTGGCGCGCAATCCGAATTTGGCGCCGCGTGTACGGGAAGCCATGCGGCTGCTTCTGAATACGATCTCGGTCTTGCCCTTTGAGCGCGAGGACGCCCGTGTGGCGGCGCAATTGCGCGCGAACTTGAATAGCCAAGGCACGCCGATCGGCGCCTATGACTTGCTTCTTGCCGCCTGCGCCCTGCGGCGGGGATTGAGAATCGTCACGCACAACGCACGAGAATTCGATCGAATCGGGGGGCTCGGGCTCGAGGATTGGCACAGCCCGTAGCCAAGTCGTCTACCACACGCTCCAAAGCTTGCCTGATCCATCCTGGAACGTCGCCGATTCGGGGCCGATCCGATCTTTGTCACGAAGAGATATTTCCAGGACACTTGCCTGAAAGTGCACCGATATACTGGTGTCTGGCATCGCTACCGCGGCTACTACATGCTGGCCAATCTGATCGCACAGGACATCGCGGTATCCTGGAGTTTGCTTCTTGAATGCCTTATCGCCCGTCGTGATCGTTGGCCAGACGAACGCGTTGATGAAGGCGGAGTCGAAATGAAGTTGGACGTAGTCCCTCACAAAGGTGATTCCGCTCAGCTCCCTATTCTCCAAATAGGACAACGGGTCGTCCCTGAAGTTGGCTGGGTCCATTTCGGTCGTCATGAGGCCTGCGCCGCGCACGAGAATGCATCGTTGGCAAACCGGCCGAAGCAGAGCTCGCCTTGCACGAGCAGGGTTCTCTTCGCGCCTCTGCCACTTCGCTGAAAGCAAAATCTCCGTGCTGTCGTCCCTTGCAGCGAGGGAGGGGCACACTTGTTGGAAGACCCTTCCCTCACGCGCTCGAGATGACAGCGGTGTGTGAGCGAGTCGCCGCTTGCTAAGCCGGCACCGGCCGCGCCCGCTGGTTGTACAGCATCTTGCGGATGCGCGCCTGCTCCTCGGGCGGCAGCTTGGTGTTGTCGACCGAGAGCTCGCTGCCGGCCGCCATGCCCTTCTGCACTGCCGGACGCGCGCCCAGCTCCTCGAACCAGCGCTTGAAGTGCTTGAACTCCTCGATGTCCTGGCCCTGGAACTTCCAGTTCAAGGTCCACGGATAGCAGATCATGTCGGCGATCGTGTACTGGTCGCCCGCGAGGTATTGGTGCTTGTAGAGCCGGTTGTTTAAGACGCCGTACAGCCGGTTGGCCTCGTCGGTGAAGCGGCGGATGGCGTAGGTCTGGTCGCCGTGCTCCTTCTGGTCGACACGGCGGAAGTGGCCGCACTCGCCGGTCTTCGGCCCCTGGTTGGCCATCTGCCAGATCACCCATTGGTTCACGTCGTAGCGAGTGCGCACGTCCTGCGGATAAAACTTCCCGGCCTTCTCCGCGAGGTACATCATGATGGCGCCCGATTCGAACACGACCAGCGGCTTGCCGCCGTCCTTCGGCTCGTGGTCGACCATCACCGGCATGCGATGGTTGGGGTTCATCTCCAGGAACTCCGCCGTGAACTGGTCGCCGCGGCCGATGTTCACCGGCACGATCTTGTAGGGCATGCCCAGCTCTTCCAGCAGGATGGTGACCTTCTTGCCGTTGGGCGTGGGCCAGTAATGCAGGTCGATCATGTGCTCCTCCTTCGGTCGGGTGGGGAGCTTAGCCTCCTTGACGCCGAGCCGGCCATTGATTAACTGAGGTTAATCATTTGCCCACATGAAACATGAGGCCACCATGTCCGCCCTGCGCAATCGCCTGATCGGTCTTGCCTTCAATGCCCGCATCCGCCTCGTCCGCCTGCGCCGCGTGCTCGCAGGCCTCGGCCGGCCGCATCTGCGCGGCGTCGATCACGTCACCATCGCCGTCACCGACCTCGCCGAAGCCCGCCGCTTCTACTGCGACCTTTTAGGCGCCACCCTGATGATGACCGTCGATGACGCGACGTTCGCGCGCTTCGGCCGGCCGCCGGCGCCCAACGGCGGCGAGGGCGCGCATCATCTGTCGGTCTATCTGGGCGGCGCGACGCGCGTCGATCTCTTCTTGCAGCACGCCGGCCAGCCCGCGCCCACGATCGGCCATCCGCACTACGCCTTCCAGGTCGCGCCCGGCGCGCTTCTAGGCTGGCGCGCGCGGCTCGCCGCCGCCGGCGTGCGGCTCGACGGGCCCTTGCAGCTCGGACCGCCGGGCCAGGCCTCGCTCTACTTCAACGACCCGTTCGGCAATCACCTCGAGCTCACCTGCCTCGGCTTTACCGGCGAGGTCGAGCAACGCCCGCCCAACATGGCGGTCACGGCGGCTGCGTGAGCGCCAAAGACTCAGGTAGCGTCGGCGAGCTGTTGCTCGCCCTGGTCGATCGCGTGTCGCATCGCGGCGGCGACACGCTTTCGTTGCTGACGGAAACCGGCATGACCCTGCCGCAGGTGCTGTTCCTGACGCGGCTGCGGCAGTCGGGAGGCAGCACGCCGTCGGAGCTCGCCGAGCGGCTCGGCATGTCGCTGCCCGCCGTCAGCCAGATGGTCGACCGCCTGTTCCAGCTCGGCCTTCTGACGCGCGTCGAAGATCCCGAGGACCGCCGCCGCAAGCGGCTGGCCACCACGCCGCGGGCCGACGACCTGCTCGAGCGGCTGCGCCGCGCGCGCGGCGAGGAGTACAACAAGGGCACCGCCAAGCTTTCGCCCGCGGTACGCCGCGAGCTCGCCGCCGCGCTCGCCAAGGCGGTGAAAGAGCTCTCATTGGAGCGCGGACCTCCTGGTCCGCTCATAAATCAGGATTGCGGACCAGGAGGTCTGCGCTCCAAAAGAGGGACATGACCGCCAATATCGGCCGCTCGCTGCGGCGCTTCGAAGACGCGCGCTTCCTCACCGGCCGCGGCCGCTACGTCGCCGACATTTCCGTGCCCGATGCGCTGTGGGGCTACGTCGTGCGCTCGCCGCACGCCCATGCGCGCCTGGTGCGCATCGACACAACAGCCGCCCAGGCGCTGCCCGGCGTACATGGCATCTACACCTCGGCCGATCTTTTGGACCTCGGCCCGATGCCATGCATGGCGGCGGTGAAGCCATTGATCATCCCGCCGCGCCACGCGCTGGCACGCGATCGTGTCCGTCATGTCGGCGATCCCGTCGCCTTCGTCGTTGCCGATGGCGCGGAGCAAGCCCGCGAAGCCGCCGAGCAGATGTTGGTCGACTACGAGCCGCTCGCCGCCGTCGTCGACGCGCGCGCCGCGCTCGCTTCGGGTGCGCCGCAGGTCTGGGACGAGGCGCCCGGCAATCTCGCCTATCATGTCGAGCGCGGCGATGCGGACGCGGTGGCCGACGCGATGCGCCAGGCCGCGCACGTGGTCGAGCTGGACGTGCTGAACAACCGCGTGATCGTGGCCCCGATCGAGCCGCGCGCCGGCATCGCGCGCTACGACTCCGCGTCGGACACCATGATGCTGGAATTGACCGGGCAAGGGCTCCACGGCATTCGCCGCCAGCTCGCCGAGTTCGTCTTCAAGGTGCCGCTGGAGCGCATCCAGCTCAGCGCGCCCGATGTAGGCGGCGGCTTCGGAATGAAGAACTTCCTCTATCCCGAATGGATCCTGCTCTTGTGGGCGGCGCGCCAGCTCGGCCGGCCGGTACGCTGGGAGGCCGAGAGGGCCGAGGACTTCGTGTCGGGCACGCACGGCCGTGATATCGCCGCTTGCGCCAAGCTCGCCCTAGATGCGTCCGGAAAGATCCTCGCCCTCGACGTCGCCATGGTGGCCGACATGGGCGCCTATCTCTCCGGCAACGGCCCGGGCGCGTCGGTGGTCGCGGCCTCGACGGCGCAGGGCGGCGTCTATGACGTGCCGGCGATCCATGTCGATATCCGCGGCGCCTTCACCAACGCGGTCCCGGTCGACGCCTATCGCGGTGCGGGCAAGCCCGAGGCCAACTACATCATCGAGCGGGCTCTGGAGGCTGCGGCGCGCGCGCTCGACCGTTCGCCGGCCGAGTTGCGGCGGCAGAACCTGATCGGGTCCTTCCCGCACAAGACGGCGCTCGGCATGGCGCTCGATTCCGGCGGTTTCGTCGAGAACCTCGACGCTGCGGTGAAGCGCGCCGACGTCGCGGGCTTCGTGGCGCGGCGCGAGGAGTCGAGCCGGCGCGGCAAGCTGCGCGGCATCGGCCTCGGCTGCTTCCTCGAGACCTCGCGCGGCGCGCCCAACGAAGGCGCCGAGCTGCGCTTCGAGAGCGACGGTACGGTGACGATCGCGGTCGGCACAGAATCGAACGGGCAGGGGCACGAGACCGCGTATGCGCAGATCGCGGCCGACAGGCTCGGCCTGCCGATCGAAAGCTTTCGCTACGTGCAAGCCGACACGCGCCTGGTGAAGAGCGGGGCGGGCCATGGCGGGGCGCGCTCCATGCACATGGGCGGAACGGCGGCCGTCAAGGCGATCGACGCGGTGCTTGCCAAGGCGAAGAAGATCGCCGCTCACCTGTTGCAGGCGTCGACCGACGAGCTCGAGTTCGCGAACGGGCGCTTTTCCGTGCGCGGCAGCGATCGCGGCGTCGATCTCCTGGCCGTCGCCGAGAGCGCCCGTGATCCTAAAAGCCTGCCCGAGGGGGTGGTGCCGGGGCTCGGCGAGCACGTCATGAATATGAGCGACGCCTTCACCTTCCCGAGCGGCTGCCATGTCGCCGAGGTCGAGGTCGATCCCGAGACCGGCGAGACCACATTGCTCGGCTATACCGCGGTCGACGACTACGGCCGGCTGATCAACCCCATGCTGACCGAAGGCCAGGTGCAGGGCGGCGTGACCCAGGGCATCGGGCAGGCGCTGCTCGAGCACACCGTCTACGAGCCTGGGTCCGGCCAGCTTTTGAGCGGCTCGTTCATGGATTACACCCTGCCGCGCGCTGAGCATCTGCCAGGCTTCGACATCACCCTGATCGAGCGCCCGACGATGGCGAACCCGCTCGGCGTAAAAGGCTCGGGCCAAGCCGGCTGCATCGCCGCCCCGCAGACCATCATGGCAGCCATCCTCGACGCCTTACGCCCGATGGGCGTCACTCGCCTTGACATGCCCGCCACCCCCGAACGCGTCTGGCGCGCGCTCATTGGAGCGCGGACCTCCCGGTCCGCTCATGAATCATGAGTGCGGACCGGGATGTCCGCGTTCCAATGAGGAACAAAGGCTGGCACTCGCGAGGTTACCTGCCGCACTTCGATTCGCCGGAAACAGTGCAGTTCGTCACCTTCAGGCTCGCCGACAGCCTGCCGCTTGCCGTGGCCAAGAACCTCAGGCTGGAGCGCGGACCTCCTGGTCCGCTCAAATCTGCTGTTGAAGACACGATCTTGCGCTTCGACCGGGAGCTCGATGAGGGTTGGGGCGCGTGTTGGCTCCGCGATGCCGCCATCGCGTCGTCCAGAATACCTTGCTGTTCTTCGACGGCGAGCGCTATCGACTCTTGGGCTGGTGCATCATGCCGAATCACGTTCATGTGGTCTTCGAGATGCTGGATACCCATTCCCTGAGCGCCATCCTAAAGGGCTGGAAGTCGTTCACGTCGAAGCAGGCCAACGCCCAACTCGCTCGCAGCGGTTCGTTCTGGGGCGCGGATTACTTCGACCGCTACATGCGGAACCAAGTCCACTTGATGCAGACCATCGAGTATGTCGAAAACAACCCGGTCAAGGCTGGCCTGGTTAGCGAACCTTCGGCCTGGCCATGGAGCTCTGCCGGAGCGCGGACCTCCCGGTCCGCTCATGAATCATGATGCGGACCAGGAGGTCCGCGCTCCAATGACGTCACCCCACCGTCACCGGGGAGAAGTCGACGTACCAGCTCTTGGGGTGCACGTAGCCCTTCACCTTGGGCGAGATGGCGTTGGGCCAGACGTCGTGAACGAACCACACGAACACCGCCTCGTCGACCATGCGCGTGTTGATCCTGGCCAGCACCTTGTCGAGCGCCGCCGGGTCGGACATGCTGCGCGCCTCGTTGGCGAGCTTGTCGAACTCGGGATCGTTGATGTAGCCCCAGTTCGACCCCTTGGGCGGCACCTGCTGGCTGTCGATGAAACGCATGAAGGCGTTGTGCGGATCCATCGTGTTCCAGCTGACGTTGATCGCGCCGTACGGCGCGCCCTCGGCCGACTTCGCCCCCTGGCGCATCAGGTTCAACAGCGCATTCCAGTCCATCACCTCGAAGGCAAGCTCGATGCCGATCTCGGCGAACTGCTGCTGGATGAACTCGTTCATGATCAGCGGATACATCTGCCCGGAGCCCGAGGTCGAGATCGCGACCTTCATCTTGAGCTTCTTGGTGGGTCCATAGCCCGCCTCGGCCATCAGCTTCTTGGCCTCGGCGGGATCGTACTTGATCTTGAAGCTGGGATTGCCGAACCACGGATGATCCGGCGGCACGCAGCCCGCCGCCGGCACCGCGAGCCCGTTCAAAAGCTTCACCATGGCGTCGCGGTCGACCGCGAGGTTCATCGCCTTGCGCACGCGGATGTCGGCGGTCGGGGCGCCCGGCAGCAGGCTCAGCGTATAGGGCCACATGTGCGGGATGGCGTTGGTCTCGATCTTGCAGCCCTCGGAACGCAGCTTTTCGAGCGTGTCGGGCGCCGGCGCCTCGATCCAGTCGACCCGGCCGGACAGGAGCGCGGCGCTGCGCGTAGAGACGTCGGGGATCGGCAGCAGCACCAAACGCTCGCTCTTGGGGATGCGGTCCTTGTTCCAGTAGTCGGTGTTGCGGGCGAGCTCGGCGCGCTCGCGCGGCGTCCAGGCGACCATCTTCCACGGCCCCGTGCCGGACGGCGACTTGCGATAGGCTTGCCAGTCGCGCCCGACCTTTTCGAAGTTGTCGGCGCTGGCGATGGTGAAGCGATTGAGCAGTGACGGCATGACCGTGTCGACGCCCTTGGTTTGCAGCTCGACCTTGTGATCGTCGAGCTTGCGATAGCCCACAATCGGCCAGACGGCAGCGATCAGCACGCTGCGGCCGAGACGATCGAACGCCGGCGATTTGTCGTTCAAGGTGCGGTCGAGGCTGAAGATTACGTCGTCGGCGGTGAACGGCGCGCCATGATGGAACTTCACGTCCCGGCGCAGTTCGAAGATCCACTTCGTCGGATCGGCCGGGTCCTGGTACCACTTGGTCGCGAGCCCGGGGACGAGCTTGGCGGGCTCGGTCGCCGACGAGAGGTCCCACATCACCAGCGGGTCATAGAGGGTGTAGCCCATGAAGCGGATGCCCTCGGTGCCCTGGTCCGGCGCGCCGTCGGTCACCGGGATGTCGGCCAGCGTCATGGCGATGCGCAGGGTCGACGGCGTCTGCGCTTGCGCAGGGCGAACCAACGGCAGAGCCGCACTGCCCAGCAGCGCCCCGCGACGCGTGATCATCCAAAGCCTCCTTCGGTTTGGCGGAAACGAAGCACGAAGCGCGCCAGGGTCTCTTCTCCTCCCCATTGCGGAACCCGCAATGGGGAGGTGTCGGCGTCTTACGCCGACGGAGGGGTCAAGATCTCACGACCCATGACCCCTCCGGCCCTTCCGGCCACCTCCCCATCGCGGTATCCGCGATAGGGAGGAGAACTCTTCTGCGCTTGCGCCCGGCATATTTTTTGCTGCCTACTGCCGATCCAATGTCCGGCCTGAACACGCTTACCGCGACCGAGCTCGCGCACAAGATCGACGCCGGCGCGGCTACTGCCGAAGCCATCGTCAACGCCCACCTCGAGCGCATCGCCCAGCGCGACGGCGATGTGCTCGCCTGGTCGCACCTGGCGCGCGACGCGGCGCTGGCGCGTGCCAAGGCGCTCGATCGCGGCCCGCGGCAGGGCCTGCTGCACGGTATCCCGATGGGCGTGAAGGACATCATCGACTCCGTCGACCAGCCGACGACATACGGCTCGCCGATCTACCAGACGCACCAGCCGTTGGCCGATGCCGCTACCGTCGCGCTGGCCAAGGGCGAAGGCGCCATTCTGCTCGGCAAGACCGTCACCACCGAGTTCGCCAACCGCCATCCCGGTCCGACCAAGAACCCGCACAATCCGGCGCACACCCCGGGCGGCTCGTCATCCGGTTCGGCCGCCGCCGTCGCCGACTTCCAGGTCATGCTGGCCACCGGCACGCAGACCGGCGGCTCGGTGATCCGCCCCGGCGCGTACTGCGGCATCGTGGCCTACAAGCCGACCTACGGGCATCTCGCGCCGGCCGGCATGAAAGCCAACACCGAATGGCTCGACACGATCGGCCTTTATGCGCGCAGCGTCGAGGACATCGCGCTGTTCCGCGCCGCGCTGCTGGCTGCTCCCTACGCGCCGATCCGCAAGCTCGCGACGCCGCCCAGGATCGCCGTCTGCTTCACCCCGCACCGCGCCGAGCTTTCGAAGGAGGGCGAGCAGGCGGTGCTCGATGCCGCCCAGCAGCTCGAGAAGGCTGGCGCAAGAGTGAGCGAGCTCGAGCTGCCGGATCCGGTGCCGAAGATGACCGAAGGTCAGCGCATCCTGTCGGCATTCGACGGCCCGCGTGCCCATGCCGACGAATCGCGCCGCTTCCATCATCTGCTGAGCGAGAGTCTCAAGAAAGACAAGCTCGCTGTGGGCTCGAAGATCGACTACGCGACCTGGGCCGCCGCCCGCAAGCTCGGCGAGCAGGGCCGCGCCAAGGCCGACGCTTTGTTCGCCGACTTCGATGTGATCCTTACGGCACCCGCGCCCGGCGAAGCGCCGGTCGGCCTTGAAAGCACCGGCAAGGCCACCTTCAATCTTTTGTGGACCTACCTCTGGATGCCGTGCATCACCCTGCCGCTCACCAAGGGTCCGACTGGCCTGCCCGTCGGCATCCAGCTGGTCGGCCGCCAGCACGAGGACGCGACCTTGCTCGACATCGCCGCGTGGACGCGGGGGGCGCTGGCATGAAGTCGCTTTCCGCCACCCCGCTTTCCGCCACCGAGGCTGTCGCCGCGATCGAGGCAGGCGCGCTCACCGCGCAAGAATTGGTGCGCAATTGCCTCGACCGAATCGCCGAGCGCGAACCCACGGTGAAAGCCTGGGCGCATCTCGATCCGGCCCTTGCCATGGCGCAGGCCAAAGCCGCCGATGCCGCCAAGGGTGGCCTGCTGCGCGGCGTGCCGATCGGCGTGAAGGACATCATCGATACGCACGACATGCCGACCGGCCACAATTCGCCGATCTTCGAAGGCAAGCGCAGCTTCGGCGATGCCGCTTGCATCGCCCTCTGCCGCGACGTCAATGCCGTCATCCTGGGCAAGACGGTGACCACGGAGTTCGCCAATCGCCATCCCGGCCCCACGGCCAACCCGCACAATCCAGCGCATACGCCGGGCGGCTCGTCGTCGGGTTCGGCAGCGGCGGTCGCCGACGGCCACGTGCCGCTGGCCTTCGGCACCCAGACCGGCGGTTCGGTGATCCGGCCGGCGGCCTATTGCGGCATCATGGGCTACAAGCCGACCTTCGGCGATTTCTCGCGAGTCGGCATCAAGATGCAATGCCATTCGCTCGACACGCTCGGCCTGATGGCGCGCACGCTGGACGACATCGCGCTGTTGCGTGCCGCCGTGCTGAAGCTGCCGCCGGTCAAGATCGATGCGTCGATCGCGACGCCGCGCGTGGGCTTCTGCCGCACGCCGGTGTGGGACGATGCGTCCGACGACACCAAGGCGCTGCTCGAAAGGACGGCGTCGAAGCTCGGTGCCGTAGAAGTCGCCTTCGCCGCGCCGTTCAAAAATATCCTCGACGATCACGGCGCGATCATGGGTTGGGAGTGCGTGCGCAACTATGCCGACGAGCGGCTGCGCAATCTCGACAAGATGAGCCGCGAGATCATGGAAGGCCCGATCGCGCGCGGGTTGGAG
Source organism: Alphaproteobacteria bacterium (assembly GCA_019235415.1). Taxonomy (GTDB): domain Bacteria; phylum Pseudomonadota; class Alphaproteobacteria; order Reyranellales; family Reyranellaceae; genus Reyranella. The sequence continues at coordinate 448 of JAFAKN010000688.1, read as the reverse complement.
GTGACGTTCGAGCAGTATGTCGCCGCCCAGCGCCAGGCGAGCGCCTTCAAGGCGCATGTCGATTCGCTGCTCGAGCAGGTCGACGTGCTGCTCTGCCCTAGCGCGCCGGGCGAGGCCCCGAAGGGTGTCGAGTTCACCGGCGATCCGCGCTTCAATTCGATCTGGACTCTCGCCGGCACGCCCTGCGTCACCCTGCCAGCCGGCACGGGGTCGCACGGCCTGCCGCTCGGCATCCAGCTCATCGGCCTGCGCCATGCGGACGACGGCCTGCTCTCCATCGCCGCCTGGGTCCAGGCACGCTTGTCATCCTGAGCGAAGCGAAGGATCCTTCCTCATGCCCAAGATCAACGGCGAACGCCTTCTCGCAGACCTCCGGCGCATCGCCGATTTCGGCCGCTACCAGACCGGCGTGCATCGCCCGCACCTTTCGCCGCAGGACGTCGAGAGC
>JAFAKN010000462.1 GCA_019235415.1 Alphaproteobacteria bacterium | reverse complement strand
CCTGCATTCGGGCTTCGTCGAGAAGTATTTCACCGGCACCGCCACGACCATCGAAGGCGCCGGCTGGAAGGAGATCGCCGAGGAGACGGTGCGCCGCCATCGCGACGCCTACGGCGACAACCCGATCTACCGCACCATGCTCGATCCAGGCGGCGACTACGCCTTCCGCCTGCGCGGCGAGGACCATGCCTGGACGCCTGAGAGCGTCGCCAAGCTGCAGCACGCCGTGCGCGGCAACCTGCCGGACGAGTACAAGGCCTTCGCCCAGGCGATCAACGAGCAGAGCGAGCGGCTGCTCACCATCCGCGGGCTGATGCAGTTCAAATGGGCCGACGCGCCGATCCCGGTCGACGAGGTCGAGCCGGCAGCCAGCATCGTGCGGCGCTTCGCCACCGGCGCCATGAGCTTCGGCTCGATCAGCCGCGAGGCGCACACCACGCTCGCCATCGCCATGAACCGCATCGGCGGCAAGTCGAACACCGGCGAGGGCGGCGAGGAGGTGGATCGCTTCAAGCCGCTGCCCAACGGCGATTCCATGCGCTCGGCGATCAAGCAGGTCGCCTCGGGCCGCTTTGGCGTCACCGCCGAGTATCTCGTCAACGCCGACGACCTGCAGATCAAGATGGCGCAGGGCGCCAAGCCCGGCGAAGGCGGCCAGCTGCCCGGCCACAAGGTCGACGAGAACATTGCCCGTGTACGGCGCTCGACGCCGGGAGTCGGCCTGATCTCGCCGCCGCCGCATCACGACATCTACTCGATCGAGGATCTGGCGCAGCTGATCCACGACCTCAAGAACGTCAATCCCAAAGCGCGCGTGTCGGTGAAGCTGGTGTCCGAGGTCGGCGTCGGCACCGTTGCAGCGGGCGTCAGCAAGGCGCGCGCCGACCATGTGACGATCTCCGGCTTCGAGGGCGGCACCGGGGCCTCGCCGTTGACGTCGCTGACGCATGCCGGCTCGCCGTGGGAGATCGGGCTCGCCGAGACCCAGCAGACGCTGGTGCTGAACGGCCTGCGCGGGCGCATCGCGGTTCAGGTCGACGGCGGCCTGCGCACCGGCCGCGACGTCGCGATCGGCGCGCTGCTCGGCGCCGACGAGTTCGGCTTCGCCACGGCGCCGCTGATCGCCGCCGGCTGCATCATGATGCGCAAGTGTCATCTCAACACCTGCCCGGTCGGCGTGGCGACCCAGGACCCGGTGCTGCGCAAGCGCTTCATGGGCCAACCCGAGCACGTCATCAACTACTTCTTCTTCGTCGCCGAGGAGCTGCGCGAGATCATGGCGCGGCTGGGCTTCCGTACGCTGAACGACATGATCGGCCGCGTCGACAGGCTCGACATGCGCCGCGCCCTCGATCACTGGAAGGCAGGCGGCGTCGATCTCTCCAAGCTTCTGCACGTCGCCCCGGCGCGCGAGGGCGTGGCGATCTGGAACTGCGAGCGGCAGGACCACGGGCTCGACAAGGCGCTCGACCATCGGCTGATCGAGGCGGCGCAGCCGGCGCTCGAGAACCGCCAGCCGGTGCTGATCGAGCTGCCGATCGGCAACGTGAACCGTACGGCCGGCGCCATGCTGTCGGGCGAGGTGGCCGAGCGTTACGGCCATGCCGGCCTGCCGGAGGACACGATCTCGATCAAGCTCACCGGCACGGCCGGCCAGAGCTTCGGCGCCTTCCTGGCGCACGGCATCGCGCTCGAGCTGTCGGGCGACGCCAACGACTATGTCGGCAAGGGCCTGTCCGGCGGCCGGGTCGTGGTGCGCCAGCCCGAGGGCAGCACGCGAGATCCGCTGGAGAACATCATCGTCGGCAATACGGTGCTCTACGGCGCGATTGGCGGCGAAGCGTACTTCGAGGGCGTCGCAGGCGAGCGCTTCGCGGTGCGCAACTCCGGGGCGGTGTCCGTCGTCGAAGGCACAGGCGACCACGGCTGCGAGTACATGACGGGCGGCGTGGTGGTCGTGCTCGGCGACACCGGCCGCAACTTCGCCGCCGGCATGTCGGGCGGCGTCGCCTATGTCTACGACCCCAAGGCGCGCTTCCGCGACCTCTGCAACATGGCCATGGTCGAGCTCGAGCCGGTCGGCCCGGCGGTGGGCGAGAAGGACGCGAAGGGCCGGCCGCAGCAGCGTGCGCTGAGCGCCGAGGACAGCGGCATGGGCGACGTGCTCGGCTTCGACGCCGAGCGGATGCGCATCCTGGTCGAGCGCCATCACCTGCACACCGGCAGCGCTCGGGCGCGCGAATTGTTGGAGGACTGGGACGTCGCCCTGCGGAGCTTCGTCAAGGTGATGCCCAAGGACTACAAGCGCGCGCTCCTGCAGGCGCGCGAGCGGGCGGCGGCGAAGGCGGTGGCGGCAGAGTAATCCTGTCATCCCGAGCGCAGCGAGGGATCCTTCCTGCTGCCTTAAGGATCCCTCGCTGCGCTCGGGATGACAGAACGTTGTGGACGACAGTGTAGGGGAGATCACAAGCCCATGGGCCTGCCCACCGGCTTCCTGGAGATCGAGCGCAAGGAGCGGCCGTACGAGAAGGTCGAGGCGCGGCTGAAGCACTGGCACGAATTCATTCAGCCGCTGGCCGCGGAAGAGATGTCGCGACAGGGCGCGCGCTGCATGGATTGCGGCATTCCGTTCTGTCACAACGGCTGCCCGGTCAACAATCTGATCCCCGACTGGAACGAGCTGGTCCGCCGCGGCCGCTGGCGCGACGCGCTCGACGTGCTGCACTCGACCAACAACTTTCCGGAGTTCACCGGCCGCATCTGCCCGGCACCGTGCGAGGCCGCCTGCACCCTCAACATCGACGACAACCCGGTCACCATAAAATCGATCGAATGCGCGATCGTCGATCGCGGCTGGGAAGAGGGCTGGATCGTCCCGCAGCCGGCGGCGCACAGGACCGGCAAGCGCGCGGCGGTGGTCGGCTCCGGTCCCGCCGGCTTGGCCTGCGCCCAGCAGCTGGCGCGCGCCGGCCACAGCGTCACACTGTTCGAGAAGGCCGACCGTATCGGCGGCCTGCTGCGCTACGGCATCCCCGACTTCAAGATGGAGAAGCGGCTGATCGACCGGCGCATGCGCCAGATGGAGCCTGAGGGCGTGGAGTTCCGCACCGGTGTCGAAGTCGGCGCGACCCTCTCGGTGAAGTCGCTGCTCGAGGGCTACGACGCCGTTGCCCTGACGGGCGGCGCCGAATGGCCGCGCGATCTGGAGGTGCCGGGCCGCGAGCTCTCGGGCATCCATTTCGCGATGGATTTCCTCGCCCAGCAGAACAAGCGCGTGGCCGGCGACGACGAGGCGCGGGCCGCGCCGCGCGGCACGATCAGCGCCAAGGGCAAGCATGTGGTGGTGATCGGCGGCGGCGACACCGGCTCGGACTGCGTCGGCACGTCGAACCGCCAGGGCGCGGCGTCGGTCACCCAGCTCGAGGTCATGCCGCAGCCGCCCGACAAGGAGAACAAGGCGCTGACCTGGCCCGACTGGCCGCTCAAGATGCGCACTTCGTCGTCGCACGAGGAGGGCGTCGGTCGCGACTTCGCAGTGCTGACCAAGCGGGCACTGGGCGACGATGGCAAGCTGCGCGCGCTTGAGTGCGTGCACGTGACCTGGGGCAAGGCGGCCGACGGACGGATGGCCATGACGGAGGTCGAGGGCAGCCGCTTCGAGCTCGCGGCCGACCTCGTGCTGCTGGCAATGGGTTTCCTGGGACCGCGCCGGCCCGGGCTGCTGGAGCAGGCCGACGTGGCGCTCGATCCGCGCGGCAACGTGCTGGCCAACGTCATGGACTACACGACCAGTGTCCCTAGGGTGTTTGCGGCCGGCGACATGCGGCGCGGCCAGTCGCTGGTCGTATGGGCCATCCGCGAGGGCCGCCAATGCGCCCGCGCGATCGACGAGAGCCTGATGGGGACCAGCACGCTGCCGCGGTGATCGGCTAATGGTGTCATCCCGAGCGAAGCGAGGGACCTTTGAGGCAGCAGGAAAAGTCCCTCGCTGCGCTCGGGATGACAGGCAGGGCATTCGCATATAACGCCCAAAATCCCGTCATCCCGACCGGAGCCTTGCGCAGCAAGGCGAAGCGGAGGGACCTGTTTTGTTGCTACATCAACAAAACAGGTCCCTCGACTACGCCGCCCTTCGGGCGGCTCCGCTCGGGA
>JAFAKN010000126.1 GCA_019235415.1 Alphaproteobacteria bacterium | reverse complement strand
GTACCGCTTCCGCCGCGAGATCATGCTCGAGCGCGCGCTCGCCGGCACCAAGCTTCCCATCACGCGCTCTTAGGCTGGAAGAGCTCAAATCCATACGTCATCCCGACCGGAGCCGAGCGAAGCGAGGCGAAGTGGAGGGACCTTTTTGTCTCGCCCAGAAACATGAAAGGTCCCTCCGCTACGCGCTACGCGCTCCGGTCGGGATGACGGAACCAAGAATCATCGCGCCCTAGACGCCGCGTCCGGGGAAAAATCATTGCTTGACGCTTGTTATGCTCGTCGTTAGCATTACCTATATTGCTCACATAGAGCATAATAGGTGTCCACATGACCATGTCCCTCCAAGCCGCCGAGCTCTACGAGAAGGTGAAGTCGGTGATCCCGCCGTTCGAATGGTCGGAATTCGCACCCGACGTCGACGCCATCCTGGCGCTGAAGCGCTCGCGCAACGCGGTGATCCTGGCGCACAACTACCAGACGCCGGAGATCTTCCACGGCGTCGCCGACATCGTGGGCGACAGCCTGGCGCTGGCGCGCGAGGCGATGAAGACCGACGCCGACGTCATCGTGCTGGCGGGCGTGCATTTCATGGCCGAGACCGCCAAGCTGCTCAATCCCGCGCGCACCGTGCTGATCCCCGACCTGCACGCCGGCTGCTCGCTCGCCGCCTCGATCACCGCCGAGGACGTCCGCCTGCTGCGCCAGCGGTGGCCCGGCGTTCCCATCGTCACCTACGTCAACAGCTCCGCCGCCGTGAAGGCCGAGAGCGACATCTGCTGCACGTCGGGCAACGCCCGGAAGATCGTCGAGAGCCTGGGCGTTCCCAAGGTGATCATGCTGCCCGACGAATACCTGGCGCAGAACATCGCCCGCGAAACCGGGGTCGAGATCCTGACCTGGGCCGGGCACTGCGAAGTGCACGAGCGGTTCTCCGCGGACGATGTGCGCCAGCTGCGCGCCGGCCATCCCGGCATCGTCGTGCTCGCTCACCCCGAGTGCCCGCCCGAGGTGGTCGCCGAGGCCGATTTCTCGGGCTCGACGGCGGCCATGGCGGACTACGTCGGGCGAGAGCGGCCCGGGCGCGTCGTGCTGATGACCGAATGCTCGATGAGCGACAACATCGCCGCTCTCAATCCGGGCATCGAGTTCGTGCGGCCCTGCAACCTCTGCCCGCACATGAAGCGCATCACGCTGCCCAAGATACGCCGCGCGCTCGAGACCATGCAGCACGAAGTGACGATCGATCCGGGGATCGCGACGAGGGCGCGCCTGGCGGTCGACCGGATGTTGGCGGTGTAGGAGGGCCTGCCATGGATACGATCGTTTCGGAGCTTGTCGGCCGGCCGGTGATCGTCGGCGGCGGCATTGCTGGACTGATTGCGGCGCTGCGGCTCGCTCCGCAACCGGTGGTTCTGCTGGCCAAGACGCCGCTCGCCCAAGGGGCGGCCTCGGCCTGGGCGCAGGGCGGCGTTGCTGCTGCGCTCGATCCGGACGACACGCCCGACCTGCATGCCGCGGATACCATGTCAGCCGGCGATGGGCTCAGCGATCCCGAAGTGGCCATCCGCGTCGCGAACGCCGCGCCCGCGGCGATCGCCGACCTGGAGGGCTACGGCGTGCGTTTCGACCGCGACCACCGGGGCCGCTTCGCCCTCGGACTAGAGGCGGCTCACGCACGCCGCCGCATCGTCCATGTGACGGGCGATGGTACAGGTGCGGCGATCATGCGGGCGCTGGTCGAGGCCGTCCGCGGCACGCCCTCGATCACAGTGCTGGAAGGTCTCGAGGCGCGTCGTCTGTTGACCGATGATCATGGCATTGCGGGGGTGCTCGCGGCGGGCCCGCAGGCCGCCTGTATGCTGCCGACGCGCCGCGTCGTCCTGGCCACCGGTGGTCTCGGTGGCCTCTATGCCCAGACGACCAATCCGTTGGGTGCCATCGGGCAAGGTCTGGCGTTGGCCGCACGCGCCGGCGCCGGTTTGTCCGACCTGGAGTTCGTCCAATTCCATCCGACGGCGCTCGACGTCGGGTTGGACCCCATGCCGTTGATCAGCGAGGCGGTCCGCGGAGAAGGCGCAGTGCTGATCGACGAGACCGGCGCTCGCTTCATGGCAGGCCGGGGCCGCGCCGAGCTCGAGCCGCGTGATGTCGTCTCGCGTGCGGTCGCCGCGCACATCGCCGCCGGGCATCGCGTGTTCCTCGATGCGCGGCAGGCGTTGGGCGAGGGATTTGCCGCACACTTCCCCGGCATTGCGGCGCGCTGCCGGGCCGCCGGGCTCGATCCCGCGCATCAGCCGATCCCTGTGCAGCCTGCCGCGCACTATCACATGGGTGGCGTCGCCGTCGACGAAGCAGGGCGCACCTCGGTCGAAGGTTTGTGGGCCTGCGGCGAGGTGGCGGCCACCGGCTTGCACGGCGCCAACCGCCTTGCCAGCAACTCGCTGCTCGAAGCCGTCGTCTATGCCGGTTTCGTCGCCGAAGGCGTCGCCGGGACGCCCTGTGCGCCGCCCTCTCAACCTCGTCCTGTCGCCTTGCCGCCGGCAGCGGACGCGGCGCCGCTGCGCGCCCTGATGGGCCAAGCCCTGGGCGCCGTCCGCGACCGCGCGCCTCTGTCAACTGCGGTCGAACGGCTACAAGCGCTTGCCTTCCGGGGTGGCCCCCTGGCTGATCCCGCGCTCGTGGCGCTGATGATCGCCACGGGTGCGCTTGCTCGCGAGGAAAGTCGGGGTGGTCACTGGCGGCGGGACTTTCCCAAAAGCTCGCCGGTTTGGGCCTGTCGCCTGGTGCAGTGGGTTGACCAGACCGGAACCCGCCTCGTCTGCCGACCGATGCCTCTTCCTCTCTCATCGCAACCGCTTGCCGCTGGAGAATGACCATGCCTCTTTCGCCGCTTCCGCTCTTGATGCTCGAGCCCGTCGTGCGGGCCGCGTTGCTGGAGGATCTTGGCCGTGCGGGCGACCTCACGACCGATGCCATCGTCCCCGCGACGCTGCAGGCAAAGACCGCGCTGGTGGCGCGCCAGCCGGGCGTGGTGGCCGGCCTCGACGCGGCGGCTCTGGCCTTCCGCCTGGTCGAGCCGGCGATCACTGTCGAGATCGATCGACCGGACGGAACCGCCGTGCAGCCTGGCGATCGCATCGCCGTCGTTGCCGGTCCGGCCCGCGGCATGCTGACCGCCGAGCGCGTGGCCCTGAATTTCCTGGGCCATTTGAGCGGAGTCGCCACGGCAACGGCCACTCTGGTCGAGGCGGTGAGAGGGCATCGGGCACGGATCTGTTGCACGCGCAAGACCATGCCCGGCCTGCGCAGCCTGCAGAAATTCGCCGTGCGTGCCGGCGGCGGCGTCAACCATCGCTTCGGCCTCGACGACGCCGTGCTGATCAAGGACAACCACGTCGCCGCGGCAGGCGGGGTTTCGGCGGCAATCCGCGCCGCGCGCCAGGGCGTCGGGCACCTGGTCAAGATCGAGGTCGAGATCGACCGACTCGAGCAGCTCGACGAAGCGCTCGCCGAGAAGGCCGATGCGATTCTCCTCGACAACATGCAACCCGAGCAGCTTGCCGAAGCGGTGCGCCGCGTCGGCGGTCGCGCGATCAGCGAGGCCTCGGGCCGCATAACGCCGGCGACCGCGCC
>JAFAKN010000755.1 GCA_019235415.1 Alphaproteobacteria bacterium | reverse complement strand
GCGGCCGGCCTGCCGCCGCTCGGCCCCTGTCCCGCCTCGTCGTGGAAGCCGGAGGCGCCGCCGCCGGCCGCCAGCGCCAAGGTGTCGATGGTGCTGCTGGCGGTCGGCGAATGGGCACGCTTCGGCAGGGAGGTGGTCGTCTACTCGTCCGACGCGCCGCGGCGCACGGAGACGCTGGGCGTCAAGGAGCGCGAGGCGCCGCAGCGCATCCGGGACTACTGGGCAAGCGTCGGCCATCCCGAGCGCAGCGGGCTGGACGATGTGCCGTGGTCGGCCGCCTTCATCTCCTGGGTCGTGCAGAGCGCGGGGGTGCCGCGTGATAAATTCTGCCCCAACCAGACCCACACGATCTACGTCGAGCGCCTGGTCGAGCGCGCCAAGCGTCCGGGCGCCGCGCTGATCCCCCGCCGGCCGGGCGAACGGCGGCCCGAGGTCGGCGACTTGATCTGCGCCTCGCGCAACGCCAGCGGCACGACCTTGGACAACCTCAACCGCGGCGCCGGCCACTGCGACCTCGTCGTCGTGGTGCGGCCAGGTGCCGTCGAGGCGATCGGCGGGAATGTGGACGACACGGTCAGCCGCAGCATATTTCCACTGGACGCCAATGGCTTTTTGTCGCCCATTGCCGGCCGCCCCGTCTTCACGGTGATCGAAAACACCCTGCCCTGGGAATAAGACCGAGATGTCCTGGCCCTACGACTACATCATCATCGGTGCCGGATCGGCCGGCTGCACCATCGCCAACCGGCTCGCCGAGGACTACGCGCTGCGCGTCCTGATTCTCGAGGCCGGCCCGCCCGATTCCTCCTTCATGCTGAAGATGCCGGCCGGGTTCGCGAGCCTGGGCGAGAAGACGCCGTACAACTGGCGCTACGAGACCGTGCCGCAGAAGCAGTGCAACGACCGGCGCATGTACTGGCCGCGCGGCAAGACCCTGGGCGGCTCCTCGGCGATCAACGCCATGCTCTACGTGCGCGGCCACGCCTCGGACTACGACAACTGGCGCCAGCTCGGCCTCGAAGGCTGGAGCTACGAGGACGTGCTGCCGTTCTTCAGGAAGGCCGAGAACAACGAGCGGGGCGGCAATCAATTCCACGGCAAGGGCGGGCCGCTCAACGTCGCCGACCAGGCCGACCCCTGCCCGCTGAACGACGCCTTCCTGAAGGCCTGCGAGCAGGCCGGCCACAAGCGCAACGACGACTTCAACAGCGCCGAGCAGGAAGGCGTCGGCTACTATCAGGTCACGCAGAGGAACCGCGAGCGCTGGAGCACGGCCAGCGCCTACCTGCGCCCGGCCGTCGAGCGCAACAAGAACAACGTGCATGTGATCTCCGACGCCCTGGTCGAGCGCATCATCCTCGACAAGACCCGCGCCATGGGCGTGCGCTATACCCTCAACGGCCGCGACGAGGTCGCGCGCTGCAGCCGCGAGATCATCTTGGCCGGCGGCGCGGTGAACTCGCCGCAGCTCTTGATGCTGTCGGGCATCGGTCCGGCCGATCACCTGAAGCAAGCCGGCGTCAAGCCGCTGCATGACCTGCCGGGCGTCGGCGGCAACCTGCAGGACCATCTCGACGCCGCGGTCCTGCAGTTCTGCAAGACGCGCGACACCTACGATCGGGCCAACAAACTCGCCTCGCTCTACAAGTACTGGAGGCACAAGAAGGGGCCCGGCACCTCGCCGATCGCCGAATCGGGCGGCTTCCTCAGCACCCGGCCGGGGCTCGCGGCGCCCGACATCCAGCTGCATTTCCTGCCGGTGCTGGTCGTCGACCACGGCCGCACGCGGCTCAAGAAGGACGGCTACAGCCTGCATGTCTGCACGCTTCGGCCCGAGAGCCGCGGCACCATCCGATTGAAGAACGCCGATCCCAAGGAGCACCCGCTGATCGACGCCAACTATCTCGCCGAGAAACGCGATCTGGACACGCTGGTGGAAGGCGTCAAGATCGGCCGCGAGATCCTCGCCGGCGCAGCCCTCGATCCTTACCGCGCCGAGGAGTACGCCCCGGGCGCCGCGGTGAAGAGCGACAGCGAGATCGCGCAATGGGTCCGCGCCAAGTCGGAAACGATCTACCACCCTGTGGGGACCTGCAAGATGGGGCCGGACAACGATCCCATGGCGGTGGTCGACTACCGCTGCCGCGTGCGTGGGCTGCAGGGCCTGCGCGTGGTCGACGCGTCGGTGATGCCGACCCTGGTCGGCGGCAACACCAACGCCCCCACCATCATGATCGCCGAGCGGGTGGCGGCCTTCATGCAGGAGCCGTGACGGCGTGAATGAGTTCGCCCGTGGTTTGCGACGCTGGCGCCGTCTGCGCGGCATCAAGCAAAGCCACGCGGCCGAGCTTTTGGGCGTCACGCAACCGACGTTGTCGCGCTGGGAGCGCGGCCAGACGACCATGCCCGAGGAAGCAATGCGCAAGCTCTCGCGCTTGCTCGCGGCCCCCTTGGACTCGGCCGCCGACGCGGGGCTGCGCCAGCTGGTCGAGAGCTCGGCGTTGCCGGTCCATCTGGTCTGCGACCTGACGCATCGCCTGCTCGCGGTCTCGCCGGCGCGTCTTGCCGAATGGCGCGCCGATGCCACCGAGCTGCGCGGCGTCTCGCTGTGGCGCTACGCCAGCGAAGAGATTCGCAGCGCCGAGCGCCGGCTGGGCGATCTCGGTTGGTACGAAAACGGCGCCGCGCGGCTGAGCTTCTGGACCGGCGCCAACGACGATCCGGTCGTGACCATCCGGCCCGGCACCCTGGTATGGGATCGCCTGGCGCTGAGCGACGGCACGTTGGCCCGCCTCGCCACCTCGCCGCGTTCCTGACGCATACTTTATTCGTCGGTCGCTTCGCGGCGCGGGCGTAGTCTCGCTGCATGACGACGTCGTGGGCGCGCATCGGCCTGCACTACGCCATCGGCGTGCTGGCCGCCGGCCAGATGGGACTCGTGCCGCCGCTCGTCCCGGCTCTGCAGCGCGATCTCGACCTGTCGCTCGCCGAAGCCGAGGCCGCGGTCTCGGCGATCACCCTGATGGGCGCGCTCTTCGGCCTGGCGGCCGGCCGCTGGTGCGAGACGACCGGCCACGCGCGGTCGCTGGCGATCGGCCTGCTCGTCATGGCCATCGCCGCCGCGCTGTGCGCGTTGGTCGAGCAGGCAATCCCGCTGCTGGCGGCGCGCGGGCTGGCGGGCATCGGCTATCTGATGGTGGTGATCGCCGCACCGTCGTTGATGGCCGCCATCGCCGAGCCGCGCCATCATCCGATCGCCCTGTCGCTGTGGGGCACCTTCGTGCCGGCGGGCATCGCGCTTGCCGGCTTCGCCAGCGCGGGCTTGGCAGGGATGGGCTGGCGGATGGTGTTCTGGTTGGACGCGCTCGTGCTCGCCCTCGCCACGCTCGCCGCATTTTTGTCATCCCGAGCGCAGCGAGGGACCTTTCCTGCGGCCCCAAGGGTCCCTCGCTTCGCTCGGGATGACAGCGGCGGCGATCGGCATGACATGGCCGGGTCGCTCGACCTGCTGAAGCAGGCCCTGCCGCTGGCCTTCGCCTTCTTCTGCTTCGCCTTGCTCTTCCTGGCACTCGCCGGATTGCTGCCGGACTACCTGGTCGAGCGCCGCGGCCTCGCGCCAGCCGAGGCCGGACGCCTCGGCGCGGTCGCGGCCATCTTCGCGATCGCGGGAAGCTTCGCCGCACCCTGGTTCCTACGGCGGGGCGTCGCACCGGCAAAAATGGTGGCGCTGGGGCTTTTAGGCTCGACTGTCGCCGCCGCCCTGTCGTTCAGCCTGGCCGTACCCGTACCATTGGAAGTCGCGGGATTTGCGCTGGCCTACGCCGTGGGTGGTCTCGTGCCGGCGGCAAGCTTCTCCTTCGTGCCCGCGCTGGCCGGCGGCGGAGCGCGCGGCGTCGGGCTGCTCAACGGGTTGCTGGCGCAGACCGGCAGCCTGGGATCGCTGGCAGGGCCGCCGGCATTGGCGCTGTGGATCGGCTGGGCCGGTTGGGAGAAGGCGCCGGTGCTGCTGATCATCGTTGCCGTTGCCGGCGCCGCCGCGACGCTCGCCGTCAGACGCGCTTCTCGACCACCACGAACCACGTCTTGCCCGGCACCGCCGCCAGGCGGCCGCGCGAATCGACCGGGAAGAGGCTCATGCTGACGCTGTTTTTGACGTTGCCGCCGACCGCCTGGACGTGGCCGCCGCGCACGTCGGTGACGATGTCGCAGTGGCTGGTGTTGCTTTCGAGGCGGCGCTTGGCCATGCGCGCATCGGCGTGCGCCCAGGTCGGCCCCGAGCTGCCGCTGCAGACGAGGTCGCCCGGCTTGGGCGAATAGGCGCTGGGCACGTGCAGCACGAACGCTGCGTTTCGGCTGCGATGCTCCTTGTCGTACAGCGCCGCGAGGTAGGTGCCATGCCGGGCATCGCGCGGGAACTCGCTGGACGGCACGCCGGAATGGGCCATCACCCAGGCCACGAACGCGCCCGACCAGGGCTTGTCGGTCCGGCCATTCCAGTTGGGATGGCCACAACTGCTCCAGTAGTCGCCGATCTTGCTGGCCAACGGCTCGCTGCGCTCGCTGACGCCGCTGCGGTTGACGTAGCCGCCCGCATGGCCGCCATAGACCACCGTCGAGCGCCCGTAGCGGGTCCATTCCTGCCAGGCGGTGTAGGCGACACGGTCGGAGGGCGGCCGGTCGGCATAGCCCGTGCTGCGGCCGCCACCGCAACTTGCCAGCAGCAAGGTGAGCAAAAGAAGGGCTGGCAGCCGTGGACCGAGCGCTTGGGAGGATCGCGAGGACGGCTGCCAGCCAACACGAACATCGACGAAGGGGGAGTCGAAATTCATGTACAACTTACAGAAGGGGAAATAACTTCTTGGTATTATTAGCTTTGTCTTTAACACAAATTCTGCGCGATGTCACTCGAAATCGACCTCGGCGAAGTCCGGCGGCTGGAGCAGCTGGCGTTTCGCGGCTGGCCGGCCCTGGAAACCCGCGATATCGCCGGCTGGCGTCTGCGATTCGCCGGCGGCTACACCAAAAGAGCCAATTCTATCAATTCGTTAGGCCACACGGCTCAATCTGACCCCCAGACCGTGGCCAACCTGGAGTCGGTCTACCGGGAGCGTGGACTGGCGCCCGTCTGGCGCTTGACGCCGCTCGCGCCGACGGCGATCCGGGACCTGCTCGTCGAGCCCGCTTACCGCGTCGTCGAGCGCAGCCAGGTCCAGGTGGCTCCCCTGGCGGCGCGCTTCGCCCCGGACCCCGCTGTGCGCATCGACGCCAGGCCAAGCGCGCGCTGGATCGAGGCCTTCGCCAAGCACAGCCCCGTTGCACCGCACCACCGCGAAACCATGCAGAGAATGCTGCCGGCCATGCCGAAGGCCGGCTTCGCGCTGGTCGAGCAGTCGGGCGAGCCACTGGCCATGGCGATCGGCGTGGTGGATGGCGAGCACATGGGTCTGTTCGACGTGCTGGTGATGCCGCAGGCGCGCCGGCAAGGCCTGGCGCGGCGCATCACCCAAAGCCTCTATGCCTGGGCCTGGAGCGAAGGGGCGCGCTTTGCCTATCTGCAGGTCGTCGCCACCAACGCCGCGGCGCTGCCGCTCTACGCCGCGCAAGGCTTCCGCACCGTCTACCAGTACGAGTATCGCGTTCCTTCCCTGGCTTGACCCTACGCCGAGCGGACCCCAATAGTCGAGTGCAGGGAGGAAACAATCATGTCGACCTACGTGTGGGAGAAGAGCTACCCGCCGGGCGTGACGTGGGAGCTCGACATCCCACGCAAGACCATCCACCAGATCTTCGAGGAGAGCTGCGCGCAGCACGCCGACAAGCCGTTCACCGACTTCTTGGACAAGGTGATGAGCTTCGGCGACTACAAGGAGGCGTCCGATCGGGCCGCTGCCGGTTTCCAGAAGCTCGGCGTCAAGCCCGGCGTCAACGTCGGCCTCTATCTGTCCAACACGCCGCACTACATCGTCGCCTTCTTCGGCGTGCTGAAGGCAGGAGGCCGCGTCGTCAACTACAGCCCGCTCGATGCCGCGCGCGAGCTCGAATTCAAGATCGGCGATTCGGAAACCGACATCCTGGTCACGCTCGACGTCGGGTCGCTCTATCGCAAGATGGCGCCGATGCGCGGCAAGACGCGGCTCAAGAAGCTGATCGTGGGCTCGATCGCCGACTACCTGCCGTGGCCCAAGAACTGGCTCTATCCCATTGCCCAAAAGAAGCAGATCGCCGTCTGGCGGCGCGACGACTGGCACATGTCGTTCAAGGACCTTTTGGCCAACGACGGCAAGGTCAAGTCATATCCGGTCGGCGACGATCTATGGGACGAGGTGGCGCTCCTGCAGTACACCGGCGGCACCACAGGCACGCCCAAGGCCGCGATGCTGACGCACGGCTCGATCGTCGCGGCGATGAGCCAGGGCCAAGCCTGGACTCTGCCCTACACCACGCCCGGCACCGAGAAGGTCGTTTGCGTGCTGCCGCTGTTCCACATCTACGCGCTGTCGGGAATCATGCTGGGCGCGGTGCGCAACGGCAACCAGCTGCTGCTCTATCCGCACCCCGACATCGACCAGATCGTGACCGATCTCGCCAGGAAGAAGCCGACCTTCCTGCCCGGCGTGCCGACGCTCTTCACGGCGATCAACAAGCATCCCAAGGCGCAGGGCCTCGACTTGAGGTCGCTCAAGATTTGCATGTCGGGCGGCGCGCCGTTGCCGGTCGAAGTCCAGCAGGCGTTCGAGAAGCTGACCGGCGCGACCTTGATCGAAGGCTACGGCCTCACCGAGACGTCGCCCACCGGCGCGATCTGCCCGGTCGACAAGAGCGTGCGTCGCCCCGGCTCGTGCGGCGTGCCGATGCCGGGCACGATCATCGAGGTGCGCGACATGGAGCACGCCGAGCGCGTGCTGCCGGCCGGCAAGGAGCATGTCGGCGAGGTCTGCATCATCGGCCCGCAGGTCATGAAGGGCTACTGGAAGAAGCCGGAGGAGACCGACAAGGTGCTGTTCAGCCATCCGGCCAGCAGCTGGAAGGGCCTTCGCACCGGCGACATGGGTTACATGGATGCCGACGGGTGGCTGTTCCTGGTCGACCGCTCCAAGGACCTGATCATCTCGTCGGGCTACAACGTCTATCCGCGCATGATCGAGGAGGCGGTCTACGAGCATCCCGCGGTCGACGAATGCATCGTGATCGGTGTGCCCGATCCCTACCGCCAGGAAGCGCCCAAGGTGTTCGTCAAGCTGAAGCCCGGCGCCTCGCTCACCTTCGATGAGCTCAAGGCCCATCTCCAGGGCAAGATCGGCAAGCACGAGATGCCGGTCGCGCTGGAGATCCGCAGCGAGCTGCCCAAGACCCCCGTCGGCAAGCTGTCGAAAAAGGAGCTCAAGGAAGAGGAACGCGCCAAGGCGCAGCCGAAGGCGGCGTAGCAATTCCTCCCCCGTCCTACGGGGGAGGTGCCCCCGAACGGGGGCGGAGGGGGAAAGCCGCAATGACGGCCCTCATGGACTCATGACGTCGAACCGGGAGGCGTGTTGACCGTGGCTTTCCCCCTCCGGCCCTGCGGGCCACCTCCCCCGTATGACGGGGGAGGACGGCGCTCTTTCATCATCGGCACCTCCCTTCTCCTCGCCGGCTGCTTCGACGAGCCCTGCGAGGAGCAGAACCCGCAGCAGAAGGCGTTCCTTGACGGCTTGCGGTCGCTGGCGCGGCCGGCGCTCGATTCGAACAACCCGTTGAATGTCGAGGAAGCGGCCAAGCGGAGTGTCGAGCTCGCAAGCAAGGTCGGCATCTTCAAGGACTGGTGCGGCACGCTCACCCGCATCGACGGCAATGCCGACAACGTCTCCCTCGTGCTCGACGTCGGCCGGCAAGTTTCGCTCTACGCGTTCAACGACTGGGCGCTGGCCTTTGCCGGCTCGGTCGCCGACTTCTTCTCCACACGTTCCCGCGAGTCGCCGCCGCCGGGACTTTCCGATACCGCCATCGCGGCGCTAAAAACCATGCGGCTGGGACAGCGCGTGTCGCTCTCCGGGCGGATGGGCGAGATCGCGGGCTCCGGCGTGCTGGATTTCTCCTGGCTGTTCGGCAAGAGCGACAACGAGCGCCGCCAGTTCCTGCTCGCGCCGCGCTTCGTCGCCAGGATCGAGGCGCTCAGCGCCAAGAAGAAGATGTAGATGATGACTGCTGCCCGCTCCCGTTTCTCCTCCCCATCGCGGAACCCGCGATGGGGAGGTGTCGCGGTCATATCGCGACGGAGGGGTCACGCGTCTTTTCGAATATCCATGACCCCTCCGTCCGCTTCGCGGACACCTCCCCACGCGCTTCGCGCGTAGGGAGGAAAAACGACGAAAGGTCTTTCGTGCCGTCCTTCACCTACGACTTCCCGTACGCCTCCAAGAAGCTTCCGGTCTTCGCCGGCAATGTCGTCGTCTCCTCGCAGCATCTCGCGGCCACCGCCGGCCTGCGCATGCTGGCGCGCGGCGGCAATGCGGTCGACGCGGCGATCGCCAGCGCCGCTGCCATCACGGTCGTCGAGCCGACCATGAACGGCATCGGCTCCGACGCCTTCTGCATCCTGTGGGACGGCGCGCGGCTGGTCGGCCTCAACGCCTCGGGCCTGTCGCCGGCATTGATGACGCCCGACCGGTACGCGGGCCAGGACAAGATGCCGAGCGTCGGCTGGGGCAGCGTCAGCGTGCCGGGCGCGGTGTCGCTGTGGGTCGCCCTGCATGGCCGCTACGGCAAGCTGCCGTTCGCCGACCTGTTCGAGCCGGCGATCAAGTACGCCAGCGACGGGTTCCGCGTCTCCTACATGGTCGCGCATCAGTGGCAGCGCCAGATCGAGCGGCTGAAGGGCCAGGAGAGCTGGGTGAACGCCTTCCTGCCCGGCGGTCGCGCGCCCAAGCCGGGTGAGATCTGGAAGTTCCCCGACCAGGCGAAGACGCTGACCAAGATCGCCGAGAGCAAGGGCGAGGCCTTCTATCGCGGCGAGCTCGCCTGGGCGATGGACAAGTACGCGCGCGAAACCGGTGGCGCGCTGCGCAAGGAGGATCTGGCCGAGCACAAGCCGGACTGGGTCGAGCCGATCGGGCTCACCTATCGCGGCACCACCTTGCAGGAGATCCCGCCCAACGGTCAGGGGATCGCCGCCCTGATGGCGCTCGGCATCCTGGAGAACTTCGATCTCGCCGGGCACGACGCCGACGGGCCCGAGGTCGCGCACCTGCGCATCGAAGCGATGAAGCTCGCCTTCGCCGACGCCTGGCGCTACGTCGCCGACCCGCGCTTCATGGACGTCACGCCCAAGGAGCTGCTCGACAAGCACTACCTCAAGAGCCG
>JAFAKN010000734.1 GCA_019235415.1 Alphaproteobacteria bacterium | reverse complement strand
GCCATCCGCGCCAGCCGGATCTCCTCGTCCCAGACGCGCTGGTCGGGGCAGTCCTCCCAGCCGTAGCTGGCGAACACCATCATCATGCCGACGTCCATCGGTTTCCTCCGCACGTGCGTTGCTTGCTTTCTCGAATGCTTTCACGCGCGGGCAGACTCGGCAAGCGCCGGTCCCGGCAGTCGGCTCAGTCCTCGCTGATCCTGCTGAGCACCACGCGAGCGGAATGGACAGGCGGATTTTCGCTCTGCGTCGGTCGGAGCACCAGTTCCAACTCCGTGGGAGACTTCAGCGTTCCGATCAGCAGCTCTCGGCCTTCGCGCGTACTGCAAAAGATTCGATGGCGGGGAACGTCGAGCTGGAACGAGAGCCGCCCCCCAAGGCCCTGGAACCCGCTTCCAGGTAGGTTTGCGCGAACCAACCTGTAGACGATGTCCCGCATCCCCAGCTCTTCCGCTTGCAAGGTCACGTACACGCCTCCTTCGTCCATGCCTCGCCAACGTCCCCAGTAGGGACGGAGGCCCGGATCGGCGACCGGCGAACGTTTCCGGGAGGCAGGAGGAATCGCACAGGTCTGTTCTCCAGGAGGGGGATCCACCGCCTGCGCGAATCGCAGCACGCAATCCCGGTACGCTGAAACGAACCCGGCCTCGATCTCTGCCCCGTGCCCATAGAATCCGGGCGGTCCGTCGACGAGCATGAAAGACGACCCCGAGCCCTGGAGGGCACGCCGCAGCACGGGCGCTCGCCGCTGCGGCACGTTCTCGTGTGGATCGCCATCGAAGAAGAACACGGCGATGCGCCTGGTTCTGGCGTCTGCAAGCCGCCGCGCCAGCGCGTCACGGGTCCGCTCAAGCTCGTGGACATCGTAGGTTGTCGTTGTAGGCACGGTAGCAATGATCGCGTCGGCGTCAGGAAGACCGGACATGAGCAGCGCCAGCCAGCCTCCACGATCGCTGCCGCCGACCACGACCCATCGGTAGCCCGCCATGCGCAGGCGAGTGATTTCCTCCGCAACGAACCTGACGATGCGCTCGTCCTCGGCTTCGATATCCGTCGCCGGCCGCCGTTTGATGCGCAGGATGTCCCACTTGGCTTGCTTCGCCATCGCGACGAAGAAAGGCGTAACCGGGTTGCTGGTCACATCGAGGGAACCGGCATTGCCATGCAGGTAAAGCAGAACGCCGGTCGCCTTGTCCGGGCCGAGGTGCTGGGCGGCCGACGTCTCCCATTCCGCCCAGACATCATCCGCCTGATCCGCGTGGCACGCGGAATACGCTGCGAGTCCCACAAAGACGATAGCGATTGTGAAGAACGCGCCTTGAAGAGATTTGCCCAGCAACCACGCCATCAGTTCAGTGATAGCGGGAAGCAGCCCAGATCGCAATCATCCTTTGAAGTATCTTCTACTTTGCAACCATTGCGCGAACTCGTTGTTTGGATCGTCGGGGTGGGGTGCGCCCGGCGGTGGCGGTGCGGGCTGAGGCGGGACATCGGTACATCTGTTGATCCAGGGAAAATCCGGATGCCTGCACCAAACCGGGATCTCATCCGTGTCCGGCGGTGGCGGCAGCGGCAGTGGCGGCAACTCCAGTTGCGGCAGCTCCCATGGCGGATAGACCGGTTCAGGTACGACAGGCGCTGGCTGCGCACGGAACACTCGGGATGGCTGCACAGATACTGTCTGCGGCCATAGCTGAGTCCCGGCCGAACCTGTTCCGCCCACCGATCCATCCGCTTTCACTCGAAAGCCGGGAACCTTCTCCGGGTACCCGACGCGAAATCCTAGGTAGGGCGCGGCATCTCGTGAATATTGACTCATTTTCGTGGTCCCTCTGCATCTGATGCTGGCGGCAGCAGGCCGGCGAGCGAGGGCCACACTAGCGAATATTTAAGTGACAGTCAACATTAACTTAACATTAAGTTTAGTCCCTGATCGCCGTCACGGCGCCCGGCGTCGACGAGCGGCCGCCGTCGACCACGAAATGCGCTCCGGTGATGTTGCCGGCGAGGTCGGAGCAGAGGAACAGGACGGTGTTGGCGACCTCCTCCGGCGTGCCGTAGCGGCCGATCGGGATCGAGGCCTGGTACCGGCGGCTCACGGCCTGCGGGTCGCCCGGATTGAGCTGCGCTTCGAGGTCGTGGATCATGCGCGTGTCGATCGGCCCGGGGCACACGGCGTTGACGCGGATGCCGTGGCGCGCCACTTCGCCGGACGCCGTCTTGGTGAGGCCGAGCACAGCGTGCTTGGAGGCGACGTAGGCCGGCATGCCGGGCGAGCCCAGCAATGCCGCCGTGGATGCCGTGTTGACGATGGCGCCGCTCTTCTGCGCCAGCATCTGCTTCAGAACATGCTTCAGGCCGAGGAAGACGCCGCGCACGTTGACCGCCATGACCGCATCGAACATGGCGTCGTCGTAGTCGGCGGTCGGCGCGACGGCGCCCTCGATGCCGGCGTTGTTGTGGAAGCAGTCGATGCGGCCGTAGGCCTGGACCGCCCGCTCGACGTAGGCGCGCACGGAGTCGGACTTGGTGACGTCGGCCTCGACGAAGATCGCCTCGCCGCCCTTCTGGCGGACGATGCCTGCGGTCGCCTCGCCGCCCGCGACGTCGCGGTCGACGACCACCACCTTGGCGCCGCGCGCCGCGAAGCCCAGGCTGCTGGCGCGGCCGATGCCGTTGCCGCCGCCGGTGACCAAGGCAACCTTGCCGCTGAACTCCATGCCGTCCTCCCTGCGCGTGTTCCGGACATCCTGCGCAGGGAGAGCCGGCGGATCAACGCCGCTTACTTCTGCCGGAACGCATGGTGAAACGACTCGACCAGCGGTCCCACGATGTAATCGAAGGCCGTTCGGCTCTTGGTCGGGATCATCACCGAGGCCGGCACGCCGGGATAGAGATGCACGTCGGGGAGATCGGCCAGCTCGCTGAGGTCGGGCCGGATTTGCGCCACGTAGTAGGCGTTGTTGGTCTTGGGATCGGTCAGGCGGTCGGCGGACACGTGCACTACCTGGCCGTGGATGGTCGGCACGATGCGCTGCTTGTAGGCGGTAAGGTGCATCTCGGCCCGCATGTCGGGATGGACCTCGCTGATGTCCTCGACCGCGACCTGGACCTCGACCGTGAGATCGTCGTCCTCGGGCACGATGTCGAGAATCTTCTCGCCGCGCTGGATGACGCCGCCGATCGAGAACACGCTGAGCCCGACCACTCGGCCGGCATAGGGCGAACGGATCTCCATGCGGGCGAGCGTCGCCTCGGCGTTGGTGCGCTTGGGCAGCACCTCGGCAAGCTTGGCCTGGATCTCGCGCAGGTCCTTGGTGACCTCGGCCATGCGGTCGTTCTGCAGCTGAGCGATCTGCAGCTGCTGCTCGCCGATCGCCTGCTTGAACTTGGCGACGTTGGCCTGGGCGTCGGCGATCTGGCCGTCCAGGCCGTAGGCCGTGCGCTGCAGCTGCAGCAGGCGCGGCTTGGGCAGCAGCATCTTGTCGACCAGCGGCGCCACGCTGTCGGCCTCGGTCCGCACCGACTCGATCTGCTCATTGTACGCCTTGACCTGCGCCTCGGCGCCGTCGATCTGCGATTGCAGCTGGTTGATCTTCTCGAGGATCACCTGGCGCTGGCCCTCGAGGGCGGCGCGCCGGGTCTCGAACTGCTTGACCTGGCCGGCCCAGATGCTTGCGGCGTAGGTGTCGCCCTGACGCGCGGCGAGCTCGGTCGGCATGATCAGCTGCGAGGCGTTGGCAAGCTCGGCCAGCAGCCGCACCTCGGTCGCCCGCAGGGCCACGTACTGCTCGAACAGGATCTGCACCTCGGCGCGCGTCTGCGTGTCGTCGAGCACGATCAGCACGTCGCCCGCCTTGACGCGGTCGCCCTCCTTGACGCGCAGTTCCTTGACGATGCCGCCGTCGAGGTGCTGCACGCTCTTGCGGTTGCCGTCGACCTTGACGACGCCATTCGCCACGACCGCGCCGTCGAGCGGCGCCGTGGCGGCCCATACGCCGAAGCCGCCGAAGAAGGCCGCGATGATCAGCCATCCGGCCAACGCCGGCCGCCAGCTGGAATCGCTGGGCGCCTCGATCTTGCCGCTCATGCCGACCTCACGCTCTGCAGGTTGGGACCGCGCATCAGGCGGTTGAGGACGTCAGCCCGCGGGCCGAACAGCTCGGCAGCGCCGTCCTTCAGCACCAGGAGCTTGTCGGCCACGCTCACCGTCTGCGGTCGATGCGACACCAGCACGATGGTGACGCCGCGCCGCTTCAGCTCGACCATGCACTCCGCCAGAGCGCGGTCGCCGTCGGCATCGAGGTTGGAGCTCGGCTCGTCGAGCACGACCAGGCTGGGATCGCCGTAGACGGCGCGGGCAAGGGCGATGCGCTGGCGATAGCCGCCAGACAGCACCGCCCCGCCCTCCCCCACCCACGTGTCGTAGCCCTGCGGCAAGCGCAAGATCAGCTCGTGCACGCCGGCCAGCTTGGCGGCCGCGATGGTCGCCGCGTCGTCGCCCGGCTGGAAGCGGTTGATGTTGGCCGCCACGGTATCGGCGAACAGCTCGATGTCCTGTGGCAGATAGCCGACGTGCCGCCCCAGCCCGTTGCGCGCCCATTGCCAGACATCGGCACCGTCCAGCCGCACCACGCCCGCGCTCGGCGGCAGCACGCCGATCAGCTGGCGCACCAGGCTCGACTTGCCGGCGCCGGACGGCCCGATGAGACCCAAGATCTCGCCGGCAGCGAGCTCGAAGCTCACGCCCTGCAGGATCGGCTTTTTGCCGCCCGGCACGATATAGCTCAAATTCTCCACACTGAGCTGGCCGGCCGGTCGCGGCAGGACGACGGCCTTGTCGCGCACCGGCGCGGCGGCGAACAGCGCCCCCAGCCGATTCATTGCCGCACGCACCGAGGCGAAGGTGCGCCATGAGCCGGTCACCTGCTCGATCGGCTGCAAGGCCCGGCCGAGCAGGAGGCTCGCGGCGAACATGGTGCCGGCGGTCGCCGAGCGCTCGATCACGAGGTAGGCACCGATGCCCAGGATCACCGATTGCATGGTGAGCCGCAGGAAGCGCACGGTGCTCTGCATGCCGGCGGCGCGCTCGCTGGCCACGACCTGGCGCTGCAGGGTGGCATGGCGATCGCCGTTCCAGCGGCCGAGCAGGCCCTCGGTCATGCCCATGGCGCGGATCGCCTCGACGTTGCGCAGGCTCATGTCGGTGAAGCCGTAGTTGCGCGCCGCCGCGGCGTTGGCCGCCGACAAAGGCGCGTGGACCAGCCACTCGTTCACCAGCGCCATCGCGATCAAGAGCAGGCTGCAGCCCAGCGCAAACGCGCCCAGCGACCAGTGCAGCATGAAGATCACGGCGATGTAGAGCGGTGCCCACGGCAGGTCGAACACGGCGTGGATGCCGCTGCCGCTGACGAATTGCCGCACGCTGTCGAAATCGCGCAGCAGCTGGCCGCGCGCCGCGGCGGGGCCGACGGCCACGCCCTCGATCAGCGCCTCCATGAGGCGCGGTGTCACCCGGCGGTCGAGCCGCACGCTGGCCCGCGTCAGCACACGGGCTCGCGCCGCGTCGAGCCCGGCCAGCGCCAGGTAGGCGAGCACCAGGCCGATGGTCAACATGACCAGGGTGACCTGGCTGCTCGAAGGCACGACCCGATCGTAGAGCTGCAACATGTACAGCGGGCCGGCCAGGTACAGGAGGTTGATGGCGAGGCTGAAGGCCCCGGCGGTGCCGAAGTAGGTGCCGCCGGAGCGCATCAGCCGCCAGAGCTCGGATGAATTCCTGCGCATGGGATACCTAGACGTGATGGAGGTCGCTGGCGGTGAGGCCGAGATGGACGCCGACCAGCACGATCTTCATGTCCGCAGCGTGGGCGTCCGTCGTCGTGACGGTTTCGGCCGCTGCCGAGGTGTTCACCAGCAGCTGGGTGTTTCCGCCGGACTCGAGGTAGGCGACGCTGTGCGCGTTCAGGGTCAGGTTGCCGGTGCCCTTGATGTTGCCCTGGAACTGCGGCACGCCGCCGGTGGCATTGATGCCGGCAATGTTGGTGAAGTCGATCTTGTCGATCCCGTGCTTGAAGTCGGTGATGGTGTCGGCCGCTGCTGCCGGGGAGTCCGAGGTCGCCGTGTAAGCGAACGTCACCTTGCCTGGGCCCCAGGCCGTCAGCGTGTCGGCACCGCCGCCCCCGTAGATGGTGTCGTTGGTCCCGGTGCCCGAGATCTGGTCCGCGCCGGCGGTGCCGACGATCACCTTGCCGTCGATGCTTGCCGTGAGCCCCGCGAGGTCCGTGCCGACCGCGCCATAAACCTGGACGGCGCTGGCGTCGGGCGAGGCGGTGAAGCTGAAGCTGCCGCCGCTTCCCGCCGTGACGTTGCCGACCCATTTGCCGTTGTCGTACATCGACACGATGTCGCCGGCTTCGCCGGTGCTTCCCAGGACCGTGACCTGCCCGGCCGCAAAGCTGGCGCCGGTCAGGCTGACCGTCGGAGGATGCGTCTCGAGCGTCATGTTCAGTGTCGCCGACCCCGTGACGCCCGCGCTGTTCGTCTCGCTCGCCACGACGGTATGCGCGCCGTCGGCCAGTCCGCTCGGCGTGAAGGTCCACGCACCGCTGGCATCGGCGGTCGCGGTCGCCGACAGCGCCGTTCCGTCGACCGTGAAGTGCAGCACCGCGTTGGGATCGGCCGTGCCGGTGAGCGCGTCGTTGGACGTGACACGGTCCGTCGCCGACGGGCCGGTGTCGCTCACCAGCTTCTCGGTCACGATCGCAGCCGCGGCCGTACCGGGAAAGTCGCTGGCGGTGAGGCCGAGGTGGATGCCCGCGAGCACGATCTTCATGTCGGCGGCGGATACGTTGGCCGTGGTCACGGCTTCGGCGGAGCCCGACGCATTGACCAGGACCTCGGTGTTCCCGCCGGTCTCGAGATAGGCGACACTGTGGGCATTGAGCGAGAGGTTGCCGGTGCCGGTGATATTGCCCTGGAACGCATCGACGCCGGGGATGCTGGTGAAGTCGATCTTGTCGATCCCGTGCTTGAAGTCGGTGATGGTGTCGGCCGCCGCTGCCGGGGAGTCCGAGGTCGCCGTGTAGACGAACGTCACCTTCCCCGGGCCCCAGGCCGTCAGCGTGTCGGCACCGCCGCCCCCGTAGATGGTGTCGTTGGTCCCGGTGCCCGAGATCTGGTCCGCGCCGGCGGTGCCGACGATCACCTTGCCGTCGATGCTTGCC
>JAFAKN010000729.1 GCA_019235415.1 Alphaproteobacteria bacterium | reverse complement strand
TGGCGCCGCGATTGGTCGCCTCCCACAGCCGCTTCTGGTCCTCGGGATACTTCAGCGACGGATAGGTGTGAAACATCTGCGCGCCGGGCTTCTTGTAGTCCTCCGCGTTGTACATCAGGTACTGGTGCAATGTTTCGCCGTACATCGGGAAGCCGCGGGCGCGCGACGCCTCGAGCGCCGCCACGCCGGTCGCCGCCGAGACATGCACCATGTAGAGCGCTGCGCCTTCGACGCTCTCGGCCAGCCGGATGACCCGGTTGAACGACAGCTCCTCGGAGAGCGTGTTGTGGACCTCGGCCATGTGCTCGAAGGCGACCCGGTTCTCGCGGATCAGCTTTTCGTACATGAACATCACGATGTCGTTGTCCTCGGCGTGGATGCAGGCGACGCCGCCGGCCGCCGCGACGACCCTCAGCGCCTCCCAGATGTGGCCGTGCGGGACCATGCGGCCGACGTTGCCCGGCCGGATGTCGGTGGTGAAGATCTTTATGCTGGCGTGGCCGTCCTGCATGGCGTCGGCGAGCTGGCCGAAATGCGGCAACGGCACCTGGCCCATCAAAGTGAGATGGAAGCCGTAGTCGCAATAGCAGGCGCCCTTCCATAGCCTGTCGGTCTGGTCGGTTGCCTGCTGGATCGTGCGGTCGTGCGTGCATTGCACGAAGTCGATCAGCGTCGTCGTGCCGCCGTGCAGTGCCGCCTTGCTGACCTGCGCGGGCGGATCGGTGAGCTGGTCCGGCCGACCGGGCGCGCGCACCGGCATCAGGCAATGGATGTGCGGATCGATGCCGCCCGGGATCACCAGCCGGTCGGTCGCCGACACCGTCCGCTCGGCCGGGGGCAGCGCGCCGGGGCCGGCGATCACGGCGATGCGGCCGTCCTTGACGCCGATGTCAGCCGCCATGGTGCCGGTGGGCAGCACGCAGGTGCCGCCAGTGATCGCAAGCTCAAGCATTCACGGTCCCCCTGCCGGTGTGTCGAGACGATGCGGCTCGCCCTCGGCGAACCGCCGCAGGATCTCCTCCGGCACGAGATCCCGTACGATGAAGACAAGGCGGCTGGTGTGGTCGGCGTCGGGCCAACAATCGAGCCACCGCGGCGGATAGAGCGTGTGCTGCACGGCGTGGATGGCGGCGGGTCCGCCGTCGCGATCAGCGAACGCCACCAGCCCTTTCACGCGCAACAGCTTCTCGCCGTGCTCACGCGCCAATCCACCCAGCGCCATCGCAAAGCCGAGCCGGGTCATGGGGCGACGCAGCTGCAGGGCGAGGGAGTAAATCCCGTGCGAATGGATCGCTTCGGCACGCAGGCGCGGCCGGGGCAGGGCCGCAGGCGCACCGCCGAACAGCAGGGCTACGGCATTGTCGCGCGCGGCATCGACGATCTCGGCGTCCGGGTTGAGCATGGCCAGCCGCTCGATCAGGGGCGGCGATGCCGGCGCAAGGTCGGTCTTGGTCAGCAGCAGCAGATCGGCGATGGCGGCCTGGGCGGTCGATTCGGGGTAGCGATCGAGCGTAGCAAGCCCGGCAACGGCGTCGATCGTCGTCACCACGCGGTCGAGTCTCAGCGACGCTTCGAGAAAAGAATCGGCCGACAGCGTGTAGAGGATCGGCGAGGGATCGGCCAAGCCGCTGGTCTCCAGCGCGATGCGGCGGAAGGGCGGCTTGCCGCTCGACTGCCGCGACCGCAGCAGCCGGTAGAACGCATCGGCGAGGTCTTGGCGCACGGCGCAGCAGGTGCAGCCGTTGGGCAGCTCGACGACCTCGTCGGCGGTCGCCTCGAGCAGCAGGTGATCGAGCGCCACGGCGCCGAATTCGCTAACCACCACGGCGGTGTCGCCGAGATCCGGCTCGGCCAGCACGCGCGACAAGAAAGTCGTCTTGCCACTGCCCAGAAAGCCGGTGAGGACCGACAGCGCCACCGGCTCGCTTGGAACCTCGACCAACTGTGACAGCCGTTGCCTCACGTGAACCCCGTCCCTCGCCGTCGCAGCAACACCTGCTCCACCGGCCCGCAAGGGCAACCCCGCGTCGATGCGGGCCGTTGGATCATCGAGGAATCATTGCCTGAATCGTGAGGCCGAGCCATGAAAAGTCGCTTTATCCGTCAGGTGTCGATCGCATCGCTCTTGGCAAGTGCGATGATGCTCCTGTCCCAAGGTGCGGCGAACGCCTCGACCTGCATCGAGCAGGTGCACGAGCTGGCTGACCGGTATCATGTGACCACCAAGCCGCCGAAGGCCGACGCGGAGACCGGTCTCAGCACCAACAAGCTGTCGCAGTCGGGGGGCGTCGTCACACCGCCTCCCGTTGCCGATAACTCGGTGATCACGCCGGCGCAGCCGCCGAAGGACCGCATGCCGACGCTGCCCGACGTCACCGCCTCGACGCCCGAGCCGCCCAAGGCCAAGGCCGCCGAGCAGGCGAGCCTGCAGGCGCTGCTGATGGCGGCGCGCGAGCAGGCCGAGCAGGGCCGCGAGGCGCAATGCCTCGACCGCCTGCATGAAGCGCAGCAGCTGCTGAACCGGCCGAAGTAGTAGATACGACCCTGCTGTCATCCTGAGCGAAGCGAAGGATCTCATTCGGATTGCCGGCGGCGTGGCCTGCAGGGAGCGCGAAAGGCCTGTCCTTCCTCGTGAGTGCCTGTCCGCACGGATGGCAGCCTGGCCCGCCCGACCCGGGACGGGCTTCGCGTTGCGCTGCGGCTCAGTTGGTGGAACCAGTTGTCGGAAGGAGGTCGGCAGCCACCGCGGCGGCGGGGTTGGGGGAGAGGGCCAGGCGGTGACTGCCGACGGCGCCGCAGAGCGGCGTGAAGGTGCAACGCTCGGTCCGGAAAAAGGTGACCGTCTGCGGATGAAACTGTGCACAAACGCACAGGGTTCGTGCAAAGTCGCCGCGCATCGTCAACCAAAAGGCCAGCGTCGGTTGCGACGCGCAAGGGCGGGCTATCCTGCGGGTTCAGCCTGCCGTTTGATTCTCCCCGTCCCTCAGACCGAGCGGCGCGCCGCTCGCCGCAGCGAGGGGCTCCTTCCAGCCGTGCAGGCCCTCGATCATCTGCATCAGGCCTTCGCGGTCGAGGATCTCGACGAGCCTGCGCTGCGAGCGGATGAGGTGGCGGGATTCGAGCATGTGCAAGGCGACCGTGATGCCGGAACGCCGCACCGCGAGAGAGCGCGAGAGCTGCTCGTGCGTGATCGGCAGCTTGCGCGTGGCGCAGCGGTCGGCGGCCATGAGAAGCCAACGGGCCAGCCTCTGCTCGATCTTGGCGTGGCCGGTCGAGAGGATGGTCTCGGCGAGCTGCGCCATCTGCGAATGGACGTAGGCCAGCATGCGGTCCTGCAGGGGGCGATGGGCACGCGCCGCCGCGACCAGGTCGGCGGCCGGTATGCGCCAGGCGCCGCCTGCGACCTGCACCACGGCGTCCGACACCGAAGTCGTCCTGCCGTCGAGCAGGCTCACGATGCCGGTGGCGCCCTCGGCGCCGATCAGCGCGAGCTCGATGCGCCGGCCCAACGGACAGCGCGCCACGAGGGACACCAGCCCGCCGGTGATGAAATGGACGTGGCCGACGGGCTGCGTCGCGACTTCGAGGCTTTGACCTTCGCGCAGCACGACTCGCTCGAGTTTCGCTTCCAGGGGCTCCAGCTCGCGCCGTTCGAGGCTGTCGAGAAAGGTGTTACCCCAGTGCTTTGGAGGCTTCTCGTCCGCGCCGTCGACGACATGGATTGCCGCCAGCATCGACTTGAACTGACCGGCGTCGAGCGGCTTGGTCAGGAATTTGGCGTAGCGGAACTGCGAGGGAACGTCCTTGGCATAGGACGGATAGCCGGTGAGGAAGAAGAAGGGGACGTTGCGGCGCTGCAATTCGTCGCAGATCGGGAAGCTGAGCGCCCCGTGAAGGTTGATGTCGACAACCGCGCCGTCGACGGAGCGGTCGGCAAGGAATTGCACTCCTTGCTGCACGTGCCCGACCGCACCTGCAACATCGCAGCCGCTGTCGCGTACCATCTCGCAAATGGCGTCCGCCATCAGCGCATTGTCCTCGACGACGAGGATCTTGGGTTTCAATAGGCCGTTTGCGAGCATCTTACCCCCCGCGGTTGCTGGAAGAACGGTACAGATTGCTCAATAGTTGCCGGCAATCTTAACCCCAGACGCGACATAAGTCTCGAAATTGCACTTTCGCGGACTCTTCCGTCGGCGGGTCGGGCGTGCTGCAGTGATGCGATGCGCTTATTTGCCGGGATAGTGCTGTTCGCCGGGGTGGTGGTGCTTGCCCTGGCGATGCTTGCCGGCGCGGCGCCGGCTGCGTCGTTTGCCTTCGTGCTGTTGGGCGAGGGGCGCGACGGCCAGCCGGTGCCGATGGCGCGCGCCGTTGTCGAGAACGCCTCGACCTGCCCCGACCTGACGCTTGCCTCGGGCCAGCGCCAGCCAATGATACCCCGCGGCCGACCTGCGCTCGGCCAGTTCGGCGGCGTGCTGGTCTGCGAAGCCCGTTATCCCTGGGACCAACCGGCCAGCATCACGGTCGGCGCAACGCGGCACGACCTGCCCGTTGCCCGACGCGGCATACCGCGTCGGGTCGTCGTCCTGGGCGACAGCGGCTGCCGCGGCCAGGCCGAGCGCCGGCCCCAGTCCTGCATCGGCGACGGCTACGACAAAATCTGGCCTTTCGGCATCCTCTCCCGGGAGAGCACCGAGGATCGGCCCGACCTGATCGTCCATGTCGGTGACTACAACTATCGCGGTACGCCTCATTTCCTCGAGCTGCCATCCTCCGCAACCGGCTACGCGCGCGAGGTCAGGATCCGGGTGTTCGACACCGGCGACCTCGACGACGAGGACGAGAACCCGAGCTTTCCGATCGGCCCCGGCTATTTCAGCCAGAACGTCCCCGGCAGTCCGCGCCTCGACAACTGGCCCGACTGGCGCGACGACTTCTTCATTCCGTCGTCCCGGCTGCTGGTCACGGCGCCGTGGGTGTTCACCCGAGGGAATCACGAGCTCTGCAGCCGTGCCGGGCCGGGCTGGTTCTATCTGCTCGATTCGGGGTCGGAACTGCTCGGCGGCGCGCGCGGGCAGGCGGTCTGTCCGCCGCAGTTGCCCGCGGACTGGCGGCCCGGCCACTGGCCCGACCCCGCCCTGCCCTTCGCGGGGCAGACTTTCCCGACCCTGCCGACACTGCCGTTCCGCCTGAAGCTCGGCGGCCTCGACCTCGTCGTCTTCGATTCGTCCGATGCGGGCGACGCTCTCGTCTATGCCCGCGAGCACTACGTCGCCCAGTACGCGCGGGTGGCTGCGATGCTGGCCGACGGCACGCCGACATGGCTGCTGACGCATCGCCCGATCTGGGGCGTCGTGCACCCGGCCAAGGGTATCGCCTCTTTGGACTCCGGCTACGGCTTCATCAACCTCACCCAGCAGCTGGCCGTGGCCACCGCCTTCCCGGACGGCATGCCGCCGAACCTGAAAACGGTGATCTCGGGCCACATGCATCGCTTCCAGGCGACGGGTTTCGACGGCAAGCGGCCGCCCCAGCTGGTGGTCGGCACCGGCGGCATGGAGCTTTCGAGCAGTCGGCCCATCCCTTCGCCCGCCGATCCCAAGCGTCCTATCCGCGTCCCCGATCTCGACGGCACGGTGGGCTTCGTGGTCGGGTTGAGCGACTTCGGCGCCATGGACATGCGGGTGGGAGACCGCGGCGATTGGAGCAGCGCGCTGGTCGGCATCGGCGGCCAGACGCTGGCGATCTGCGATTCGCGCTGGCCGACCCGCGGCAGCGGCCGCTCGGTTTGCGCCTTGAAATGACCTACACAGGATCGGCAACTTCAGCCCGGAGGAGAAAGCCATGTCCGCTGCCCCGTCGCGTGGCTCGTCACGCAGCTCGTCACGCATCGGCACGCTGCTCGCGGCCGTCCTCGTGCTCTTCAGCGTCGCATCGTGCGGCTACAACACCATCCCCACGCTCGAGGAGCAGGCCAAGGCCAAGTGGGCCGACGTCCAGAACAACTACCAGCGGCGCGCCGACCTGATCCCCAATCTGGTCGCCACCGTGCAAGGCTACGCCAAGCAGGAGAAGGACGTGCTGACGGCGGTGGTCGAAGCGCGCGCCAAGGCGACCCAGGTCCGTATCGACGCCTCGCAGCTCACCGATCCCGACAAGCTGAAGCAGTTCCAGGACGCCCAGAACCAGCTGAGCGGCGCGCTGGGCCGCCTGCTGGCGGTGAGCGAGAACTATCCCGACCTCAAGTCCAACCAGAACTTCCTGGCCCTGCAGTCGCAGCTCGAAGGAACCGAGAACCGCATCGCCGTGGCGCGCCGCGACTACATCGAGGCGGTGCGCGCCTACAACACCGAGCTCAGGACCTTCCCCGGCGTGCTGTGGGCCGCCCTGTTCTTCCGCTCCGCCAAGCCGATGGCCGAGTTCACCGCCACCGACGAGGCCCAGAAGCCGCCGGTCGTCAAGTTTTAGGCCGCGCACGGTGCGCAGTCGTATGGACCGCGGACCTCCTGGTCCGCTCATGGTCGTTTGCGTCAAAGAGCGGACCGGGAGGTCCGCGCCGCAATGGACGACACTCGTCCTCACGCTGATCCTGACCTTCGGCCTGGCGCTCGCCGCGCTCGCGGCCGACTTTCCGGCGCTCAGCGGACGCGTCGTCGACCAGGCCAACGTCATCCCCGCCGACACCCGCCGCGCGCTCGAGAGCAAGCTTGCCGATCTCGAGGCCAAGTCCGGCATCCAGCTCGTGGTCGCCACCGTGAAGTCGCTGGGCGGCGACGCCATCGAGCCTTACGCCAACCAGCTGTTCCGCCACTGGCAGCTCGGCGAGAAGGCCAAGAACAACGGCGTGCTGCTCCTGGTGGCGCCCAACGAGCGACGGGTGCGCATCGAGGTCGGCTACGGCCTGGAGGGCACGCTGACCGACGCGATCTCCTCGGTGATCATCGCCAACGCCATGGCGCCGCGCTTCAAGGCCGGAGACTTCGCCGGCGGCATCACGCGCGGCGTCGACGACATCATCACAGTCCTGACCACCGACGCCTCGGAATGGCAGAAACGGCCTCCCGTGCGCCTGGACAGCGCGCCGCAGAGCGAGTTCGTCGTCTGGCTGGTCCTGGCGGCCTTCGCGGGCTTTCTCCTGCTGCTGGTCTTCTCGCGCACGTTCCGCCGGATCTTGCTCGCCTCACTGCTGACGCGGGCCGGCGGAGGATACGGTCGCGGTGGTTACGGCGGAGGGTTTGGCGGTGGCTTCTCCGGCGGCGGCGGCGGCGGCAACGGCTTCTCCGGCGGGGGCGGCTCCTCGGGCGGCGGCGGCGCGTCAGGAGGATGGTGATGGGTCTCTCGGCCGAAGACCGCCGGCTCGTCTCTGCCGCCATCCATGCCGCCGAGGCGCGCACCGAGGGCGAGATCGTCTGCGTGCTGGCGGAGAGCTCGGCCGAGGCGACGCCGCTTGCCATCCTGGTGGCGGCCCTTGCGGCGCTCGCCCTGCCGTGGCTGCTGATGGGGCTGAGCCAGCTCCCGGTGGTGCAGATCCTGGCGCTGCAGGTGGTGCTGTTCGTCGGCCTGATGGCATTGCTCTTCCTGCCGCGAGTACGGGTGGCGCTGCTGCCGCGCGCGACCCGCCGCGCCATGGCGCACCGCGCCGCGATGGAGCAGTTCCTGCGCCGTGGCATCGGCCGCACGCGCGGACACACCGGGATCCTGATCTTCGTGTCCCTCGCCGAGCGCTACGCGCGCATCGTCGCCGACGAGGCGATCGCCTCGCGCGTGGCGCAGGCGGAATGGCAGGCCGCGGTCGATGCGCTTACCGGCCATCTGGGCGAAGGCCGTATCGGGCAGGGCTTCATCGAGGCGATCGAGCGCTGCGGCGCGGTCCTCGCCCGCCATTTCCCGGCAAGCGCCGACAAGCCCAACCAGCTGCCCGACCGGATCTATTTGGTTTAGTGGAGCATGAGAGCTCACGCTCGTTCGGCCGCGACCAGCCGCTGGTAGTAGAGCAGGTCGAGCTCGGGCGCCATCTTGCCGAGCGACGTGAGGATCATGTGCGCCTGGCCGCGATGATGGGTCTGGTGGTTGAACCAATGGTCGAGCGCCGGCATCAGGGGCTGCACGAACGCCTCGGGCGTCGAAACGCGCCGGTAGCGGATGACACCCTGGAGCTTGCTGTCGTCCAGGCTGCCGATCCAGTCGACGATGCGCCTGTCCTCCGCCTCGCGTGCAGTGCGCAGCGCGTCGAGCCGCTCGTGCAGGATGGCATCGAGCCGATCGGGCGCGCTGCCCTCGCCGGTGAAGCGCTGCAGCCAGATCCGGTCGGTGACCAGCAGATGGTTGAGCGTGCCGTGCATCGACTTGAAGAACGCACCCCGGTCGGCGCGATACTCGGCGTCGCTCAATGCCGCCGCAGCCTCGTACAGCCGCTGGTTCGCCCAAGCATTATAACCCGCGAAGCTCGTGTAGTGCTCTCTCATGCCGCCATTGTGCGTCGCGCGCCGCGCGCGGCAAGATTGATTGACTCGGTCAATGCTCTTTGGCGCGCGATGAACGACAATCGGATCCGATCGAGAGGCCTTCACGTCGTTGCGGCGGCGCGTCCCGTCGACCATCGGCAAAGAAATCGTCCGGTAGACGGGCAATAATTTCGCCTGCCCGATTGCCTTTCCGCAGCGCGCCGGACGACTGCCGATTTTGCATTGAACGGGTC
The DNA here is from genome assembly GCA_019235415.1 of Alphaproteobacteria bacterium. Classification (GTDB taxonomy): domain Bacteria; phylum Pseudomonadota; class Alphaproteobacteria; order Reyranellales; family Reyranellaceae; genus Reyranella. The sequence continues at coordinate 1,507 of JAFAKN010000729.1, read as the reverse complement.
GACTGCTCGCCCGCCACCAGTCCGTACAGCATGACGCTGTGCCACGCCTCGCCGATGCGCCAGCGGTCGCGAATCGGGCCGCCTTCGAGGCGGAAGCCGAGGCGCTCGGCGAGCGCGGTGGACGGCTTGTTCTCCGGCCGGATCAAGGCCTCGACCTTGTGCACGCCGAGATCGTCGAACAGGTGGGCGAGCAGCGCGCGGCCGGCTTCGGCCATGTAGCCCTTGCCCTGCATGCCGGGCAGCAGCAGCCAGCCGACGTCGACGCGCTTTTCGCGCAGGTTGCGGTGATGGTAGTTGATCATGCCGATCGCCTTGTCGCTGCGCTTGAGCGCCACCGCCCACAGCACGTAGTTGCCCGGCCGATAGGTCTGGTGCCAGCGCAGCATGCGGCGCGTGCTCGCGAGATCGGGACTGGGCGGCACGCTCCAGTAGCGCAGATTGTCGGCGTCGCCGTAGAGCCGGTGCATCTGCACGATATCGGCAGTACGGAACGGCCGCAGCCGTAGCCGTGGCGTGACAAAGACCGGATGTTTCTTGGGCGCGCGAGCCATTTGCTAGAGTAGGCGTGGAGGATGTGCATGACCAAGCGTATCGGCATCCTGACCAGCGGCGGCGACTGTGCGGGCCTCAACGCCACGATCCGCGCGGTCGCCCTGCGCGCCCATCACGGCTACGGCTGGACCACCGTCGGCATCCGCTTCGGCACGCTCGGCCTGCTCGAGCGGCCGGTTCAGGCCGTGCCGCTCGAGCCCGCGAAGCTCGACGCGGCGCTGGCCCGCCACGGCGGCACGTTCCTCGGCAGCTCGAACCGCGGCAATCCGTTCGCCTTCCCCATGAAGGACGGCAGCGTGAAGAATCGTTCCGGCGAGATGCTCGACGGCCTGCGCTCGCTGGAACTCGACGGCCTGATCGGCGTCGGCGGCGACGGCAGCCTGGAAATCCTGCGCCGCCTGTTCAGCCCGATCGACGTGCCATTCATCGGCGTGCCCAAGACGATCGACAACGACGTCGCCAACACCGAGCGGGCGATCGGCTACTCCACGGCCGTGGAGGTCGCGACCGAGGCGCTCGATCGCCTGCAGCCGACGGGGGCGAGCCATGACCGCATCATGGTGCTGGAGGTGATGGGCCGCGACGCCGGCCACATCGCAATCGCCGCCGGAATTGCGGGCGGCGCCGACGTCGTGCTGATCCCCGAAGTGCCGTGGCGGCTCGTCCACGTCGTGGCGCATATCGCCGCCCTGCGCGACAGGGGCCACAACGCAGCCTTGGTGGTCGTGGCCGAGGCGGCGGGGCAGTCCGACGAGGCGCCCGACGAAGCGTCCGACGCGCCGCCGCAAGGGGTCGGCGACTGGCTGGCGCGACGGCTGAGCCACGCCACCGGCGCCGAGGCGCGCGCCACGGTGCTGGGCCACGTCCAGCGCGGCGCCACGCCGACGGCCGAGGACCGTCTGCTCGCCGCCTCGCTCGGCGTGCGCGCCGTCGACCTTTTGGCCGAGGGCAAGGC
>JAFAKN010000557.1 GCA_019235415.1 Alphaproteobacteria bacterium | reverse complement strand
GCACCGACCAGCGCTTCAGCGACGCCACGACGTCCTCGGCGGTGACCGGCGTGCCGTCGTGGAACTCCAGCCCGTCGCGCAGCGTGAAGGTCCAGGTGAGCTTGTCGTCCGAGGTCGTCCACTTGTCGACCATCTGCGGCTTGACCTCGAGGTTGCCGTCGAGCGCGAACAGCGTGTCGTAGATCATGTAGCCGTGGTTGCGCACGATGTAGGCGGTGGTCCAGATCGGATCGAGGATTTTTAGATCCGAATGGTTGACGACGCGCAGCGTGGTCTGCGCTTGCGCCGTCCCACCCAGCGCCAGCGCGCACGCGACGACAAACGCTGCGATCCGATTGCTCATGCCGCCCTCCCAGTTGCCGCCGTTGCGCGGCCATCCTCGATCACCATGCCCGCGCCCTTGTCGGCGATCATGATGGTCGGCGTGTTGGTGTTGCCTGAGGTGATGGTCGGCATCACCGATGCATCGATCACACGCAGCCCTTCCACGCCCGTCACCCGCAGCCGGCCGTCGACCACCGCCATGGGATCCGAATCGATGCCCATCTTGGCGGTAGAGACAGGATGGAAGATCGTGGTGCCGATGTCGCCCGCCGCCTTGGCAAGTGAGGCATCGTCATCGCCGACGGCCGGTCCCGGCAGGAACTCCTCCGGCGAGTACGGCCGCATCGCCGCCTGGCGCAACAAGCGACGCGTGACGCGGATGGCGTCGGCAGCGACCACGCGGTCTTCGTAGGTCGCGAGGTAGTTGGGTGCAATCCTGGGCTTGTCCGCCGGATCGCGGCTGCGCAGGCGCACGGTGCCCCGCGAGGTCGGTCGCAGGTTGCAGGCGCTGACGGTGATGGCCGGGAAACGGTGCAGCGGCTCGCCGAACTTGTCGAGTGACAATGGCTGGACGTGGAACTGGATGTTGGGCCGCTCGTGCTCCGGCGAGGACCGGGTGAAGATGCCGAGCTGCGAGGGCGCCATGGCAAGTGGGCCGCTTTGCGACAGCGCATACTCCGCGCCCATCAGCGCGCGGCCGACCAGCGAGTGGTAGGTCTCGTTGAGCGTCTTGACGCCGTGCACTTTGTAGATGGCGCGCTGCTGCAGATGGTCCTGCAGGTTGCGTCCGACGCCGGGCTTGTCCAGCACGACCGGAATGCCGAGCTCGCCCAGCCAATCGGCCGGACCGAGGCCCGACATTTGCAGGATCAGCGGCGAGCCGATGGCGCCGGCCGACAGGACGACTTCGCCGCGCGCCCTTGCCTCGACCAGGCGCTCGCCCTGGCGGAATCTGACGCCGACGCAGCGCCTGCCTTCGAAGACCAGGCGCTCGACCAGCACGTCGGTCTCGAGCCGGAGGTTGGGCCGCTTCAGCGCCGGCTTGAGGAAGGCGTGGGCAGCCGACCAGCGCAGGCCGCGCTTCTGGTTGACGTGGAAGTAGCTCACGCCCTCGTTGTTGCCGGCGTTGAAGTCGTCGGTGCGCGGGATGCCCATCTCGGTCGCCGCGGTGGCGACGGCGTCCAAAACGTCCCAGCGCACGCGCAGGCGCTCGACGCGCCATTCACCCTCGGCGCCATGGTACTCCGACTCGCCCAGGAAATGCCGGTCGAGCCGCTTGAAGACCGGCCGCACGTCGTCCCAGCCCCAGCCGGTGAGCCCGAGCTGGCGCCAGTGATCGTAGTCGGCCGCCTGGCCGCGCATCGAGATCATGCCGTTGATCGCCGAGCAGCCGCCGATCACTTTTCCACGCGGGTACTTCAGGCTGCGGCCATTCAACCCCGGTTCGGCCTCGGTCTCGAACATCCAGTCCGAGCGCGGATTGCCGATGGCGAACAGGTAGCCGACCGGGATGTGGAACCAGATCCAGTTGTCGCGCCCGCCCGCCTCCAGCACCAGCACGCGCGACCGCGGATCGGCCGAAAGGCGGTTGGCGACCACGCAGCCGGCCGACCCCGCACCGACCACGATGTAGTCGAAGTCGCCCTGCAAACGCACCGCACCGTCCGCCATCGTCCTCACGCTCCCTTCGCGCGCCTGAGTGTGCCTCTTGCCGCCGATGACGTCGAGATGACGGCCAGGCCGCTATCGACCGGGCGCTATCGACCGGAAGGGCGGCAACGTAAGCTGCAGCCGCCCAGACAAGGAGCGAATTCATGAACGGTGCCGAGCTGCTCGTTGCCGCCCTGGAGAACGAAGGCGTGCAACGGATCTTCGGGATTCCGGGCGAAGAGAATCTCGCCGTCGTCGAGGCGCTGCGCCGATCGACCATCGAGCTGGTGGTCACGCGCCATGAGCAGGCAGCAGCTTTCATGGCCGCGACGCACGGACGGCTGACCGGTGAGGCAGGCGTCTGCCTCGCGACCCTGGGGCCGGGCGCACTCAACTTCACGACCGCGGCGGCCTACGCCAAGCTCGGCGCCATGCCGATGGTCATGCTGACCGGCCAGAAAGGCGTGCTGAGCCACAAGCAGGCGCGCTTCCAGGTGGTCGACGTGGTCTCGACCATGACGCCGTTGACCAAGATGGCACAGCAGATCGTGAGCACGGCGACGATCCCGACGATCGTGCGCGAGGCTTTCCGGGTCGCCGAGCAGGAAAGGCCCGGACCGGTCCATCTCGAGCTGCCGGAAGACATCGCCGCGGAGAAAGCTCCTGGGCTTACGCCGGTGCCACGCCATCCGCTCGCGCTGCCGATCGCCTCGCCCGCGGCGCTCGATCTTGCCGCCGAGCTCATCCTCTCTGCCGAGCGGCCGCTGGTCATGCTGGGCGCGGGCGCGAGCCGTCCCCGCCTGGCGGACGGCCTGTCCCGGTTCGTGCAGCGCCTGCAGATCCCGTTCTTCACTACGCAGATGGGCAAAGGCGCCGTGGCAGGCGGGTCGCGGCTCTACATCGGCACCACGGCGCTGTCGGAACGCGACTACGTCCACGAGGCGATCGACCGCGCCGATCTCATCGTCTCGATAGGACATGACACGGTGGAGAAGCCGCCCTTCCTGATGGGCTCGAACGGGCCGAAGGTGCTGCATGTGGGCTATCTTCCGGCCGCGGTGGAGGAGGTCTATTTCCCGCACGCCGAGCTGATCGGCGATGTCGGTCCCAGCCTTGCGCTGCTGGCCGACCGGCTCGAGGGAAAGCTGCCGCACGCCGGCGCTCTCTTGCCGTTGCGCGAAAAAATCCTGGCGCGCGTCGGCGAGCGGGCAGAGGAAAGCCGCTATCCGCTGACGCCGCAGCGCATCGTGCACGACGTGCGGCAGGTGATGCCCGAGGACGGCATCGTCTGCCTCGACAACGGCATGTACAAGATCTGGTTCGCGCGCAACTACCGCACCCGCGTCGCCAACACGCTGCTGCTCGACAATGCGCTGGCAACCATGGGCGCCGGGCTGCCATCGGCCATGATGGCCGCGATGCTCCATCCTGCCCGGCGGGTGCTGGCGGTGTGCGGCGATGGCGGCTTCATGATGAACTCGCAGGAGCTGGAGACCGCGGTGCGCCTTGGGCTCAATCTCGTGGTGCTGATCGTGCAGGACCGGGCCTACGGGATGATCCGCTGGAAGCAGGCGATCGATGGCTTCCCCGATTTCGGCATGACCTTCGGCGACCCCGACTTCGTCGCCTACGCCCAGGCGTACGGCGCGCGCGGCAGCCGGGTGGAGAGCGCCGACGGGCTGGCCTCGACCCTGGAGGCCGCCTTCGCGGGCGGCGGCGTGCATCTCGTGGCCGTGCCGGTCGACTACTCGGAGAACACCCGGGTCCTGATCGATGAGCTGCACGCCAATGCCGACAGTCCGAAGCCCTGACCCGCTTGCCATGGAATCAGCGCGGAGGCTCCTCGTCGTGGCGCGCGAGGCCGGGCGCGGCCCAATCGCACCACGGCGCGATGTGCCCGAGGAAGATATGCTCCACGGGACGCGCGCCCGGGTCCTCGTCGAGCAGGGCGACGCGCAGGATGACGCTGTCGGCATCGGTGTGCTCGGCCATCAGTTGCGAGCCGCAGGTGCCGCAGAAGTGGCGCTGCTTGTCGGGCGAGGAGCGGTAGCTGCGCACCTGGTCCTGGCCGCGCAGCCAG
>JAFAKN010000312.1 GCA_019235415.1 Alphaproteobacteria bacterium | reverse complement strand
CTCGCCCTTCTCGAGGAAGGCGTCGGACATGGCGATCGCCTGGTCCAACAGGCCGCCGGGGTTGTTGCGCAGGTCGAGCACGTAGCCCTTGAGCTTGTTGCCGGCTTCCTTCTTGAGCTTCTCGACCGCGTCGAGCACGCCCGAAGTGCTCTGCTCGGTGAACGAGGTGACGCGGATGTAGCCAACGTCGCCGCCTTCGAGACGATAGCGAACCGATTTCACCTTGATCATCTCGCGGGTCAGCGAGACGTCGAACGGGTCCTTGTTGGCCCGACGGACCGAAAGCTTGATCGAGCTGCCCACCTTGCCGCGCATCTTCTCGACCGCCTCCTGCAGGGTAAGGCCCTGCACCGGCTCGCCGTCGAGGGCGAAGATCAGGTCGCCCGACTGCAGGCCGGCCTTGGAGGCGGGCGTATCGTCTATCGGCGACACCACCTTGATGACGCCGCTCTCCATCGTGACCTCGATGCCCAGCCCGCCGAACTCGCCCTTGGTCTGGATCTGCATGTCCTTGTAGGTCTTGGGATTCATGTAGCTCGAATGCGGGTCGAGCGAGCTCAGCATCCCGTTGATGGCGTTCTCGATCAGGGTCTTCTCGTCGACCGGCTCGACGTAGTCGCGGCGCACGCGCTCCAGCACGTCGCCGAACAGGTTGAGCTGCTGATAGAGCTCGCTCTTGTCGCCGCCCGGCGACTTCGGATCGGCCTTGTCCTGCGACCAGGCGGTGAACGCCACGGGGGCGGCGAGGAACGCCATGATGGCGGCGGCGGAGGCAATGCGCAGACGGTTCATCGGAAGGCCTTCAACAGGGGATGGCGCCGGTCCTGCAAGCCGGCGGCGGAGGTGTCAGAGATCGGCCGCAAGATACAAGGGGGTCTTTGGCAGTATCAAGGCGAGGTCGGCCCCCAAAGCTCAACGATAGTTCATCTTTCAGGTCCCAATCCCAACCGCGGCTCAAGCCGAAGCGGCGGCTTGCCCGTGCCGCGCCGCCAGCACCTGGGAGCGCGGCCGATCCGACAGCAGCGAGCGGCCGGTCATCTCCTGCGGCTGGGTCAGCCCCATCAGGGCGAGCATGGTCGGTGCAATATCCGCGAGCTTGCCGTCGCTCAGCGAGCGCACGTCGGCCGGTCCGTTGAACAGCAGCTCGGGCACGCGGTTCAGGGTGTGCTGGGTGTGCTTCTGGTGCGTCTTCTCGTCATACATCAGCTCGGCATTGCCATGGTCGGCGGTGACCAGGAGCACGCCGCCCGCCTTTTTCACGGCTTCCGTCAGCCGCCCGAGGCAGGCATCGACCGCCTCGACCGCCTTGATGGCGGCATCGAGATTGCCGGTGTGGCCGACCATGTCGCTGTTGGCGTAGTTGACGACGATCAGGTCGTACTTGCCCGAGCCGATCGCCTCGACCAGCTTGTCAGTCACCTCCGGCGCGCTCATCTCGGGCTTGAGGTCGTAGGTCTTGACCTTGGGCGAGGGCACCAGGATGCGGTCCTCGCCCGCGAACTGCCGCTCCTCGCCGCCGTTGAAGAAGAACGTGACGTGCGCGTACTTCTCGGTCTCGGCGATGCGCAGCTGTTTCAGGCCTGCCTTGGCCACCGTCTCGCCCAGGCCCATGCGAATGGCCTCGGGTGGGAACAGGGTTTCGAGGAACGGGTTCAGCGCCGCCGAATATTCGACCATGCCGACGGCGTCGGCAAATTTCACGACGCGGCCGCGGTCGAAGCCGTCGAAACGCGCATCCAGCAGCGCCGTCAGGATCTCGCGCGCGCGGTCGGCGCGGAAGTTGAACATCAGGAGCCCGTCGCCGTCCTTCATGCCGCCGAAACCGTCGATCACGGTCGGCAGCACGAACTCGTCGTCCAGCTTTGCAGCATAGCCCTTGTCGACCGCCTCGCTCGCGCTTGTGGCTTGCTCACCCTTGGCGTCGACGATCGCGGCATAGGCGAGCGCCACGCGGTCCCAGCGCTTGTCGCGGTCCATGCCGTAGTAGCGGCCGCCGACGGTGGCGAAGCGGATCGGCAGATCCTTGTTGAGTCCGCCCTGGATGTCTTTCAGGCACTCGTGTGCGCTGCGCGGCGGCATGTCGCGACCGTCGAGCAGGGCGTGGATCCAAACCGGAACGCCTTCGCGCGCGATCAGGTTGGCGAGCGCCACGAGATGATCCTGGTGCGAGTGCACGCCGCCCGGCGAGGCGAGGCCGAGCAGATGACAGGCACCTTTGCTCTCCTTCAGCGTCTCGATCAGCGCGTGCAGGATCGGGTGCTTGGCCAGCGCGCCGCTCTCGATCGCCTTGTCGATGCGCGGCAGCTCGGGAACCGCGACGCGGCCGGCGCCAAGGTTCATGTGGCCGACTTCGGAGTTGCCCATCTGGCCCTTGGGCAGCCCGACGAACGTCTCGGACGCATCGATCAGGCCCTGCGGGCAGGTCGCGATCAGCCCGTCGTAGTTGGGCGTGCGGGCGTCGAGAATGGCGTTGTAGCGCGGATCGGGCCTGTGGCCCCAACCGTCGAGAATGCACAGAACTGCCGGACGCGGACTGGCCATCGGACTACCGGTTCAAAATAAACGAGGTCAGGAGGCTTTATCGGGCCGCGGAAGGCCGGGCCGCCGAGGGGCGCGCTCGACCGAATTGAACTTGTTGGGGCAGCTCAGGTCGCGCGGATCGGTGTTGGGGTTCTGGTCCGGCACCTCGATGGCGCAGAACACGAACTCGCCGCGCGGCTCGCCGTCGATCGTGATGTCGTAGGTGTAGGTGCCGGGAGGGTCGCCGGGAATGATGCACCATGAGCGCTGCAGCACGCCGTCCTGCACGGTTTCGAACATCCGCGTGGTGGCGCGCGTCTTATCGGCGCTGACCTCGGTCTCAGGTCCGGCGATCACCTGCTCGGCCGGCCGCGAGGTGGTCAGCACCTCCTTCAGCGACACCACGCGGTTGGGGCCGCCGAGATACATCCGCCAGCCGAAGCAGGCGCGGTTGAACAGCAGCGGAATGGCGTTGGTCTCGTAGTGACGCTGCTTGCCGTCCTCGCCGGTGATCGAGACATAGGGGATGCTGCGCACCGTCTTGACCGCGGGCTTGTCTCCCTGCGCGTCGGCCGGCACGCTCTGCGCCAGCGCCGCACCCGACGCGACGGCGAGCACGGCAAAGGCGGCAGCGGTCGCGAGCCAGCGGCCCGCGCTGTACCTGGGGGCATCCATGGCACCAATGTAGCGCTGGTTTTGGGTCAGAACAGAGGCAAATCCACGGGTTTCACGCGCGATGGTAGGGATGGCCGGCCAGCAGCTGCTGGGCGCGGTAGATCTGCTCGGCGAGCATGGCGCGCGCCAGCAGGTGCGGCCAGGTCATGGCGCCGAACGACAGCACCAGCGCCGATTTCTCCAGCAGCGCCTCGCCATGGCCGTCGGCGCCGCCTACCAGGAAGGCG
>JAFAKN010000268.1 GCA_019235415.1 Alphaproteobacteria bacterium | reverse complement strand
TCGCCGAGGCGCTCGGGAGTCGAGCGTTGCGCGCGGATGCGATGGAGAGCATCACCTGCGGCTGGCTTTCGCTGATGGTCGTCGTGGCGCTCGTGGCGCAGGCGGCCCTGGGCGCATGGTGGGTCGACGCCGTGGCCTCGCTGGCGATCGTCTGGTTCCTGGTCCGCGAAGGTCGCGAAGCCTGGGAGTTGCGCGAGTGCTGCGACTGATCATGCCGCTGACCGGCCGCATCGCGCCCATGTGAGGGCCGCCCCATTGGTAAACGCGGCCCGATGGCCGATGTCCGGCCCGGAAGCGGCGGCGGCAGGCGCGGCGGCACGAGGGGCGCCACTCCTTGGGCTTCGGCGATGTGATAAAGGGAGCCTCGAGCTGTCGTTCATTGACATCTGATGTTCTCATCATCAGCATCAAGCATCATGAGAACCACGCTCGATATCGAGGATCCGATCCTGAAAGAGATCAAGGCCATCCATGAGCGGGAAGGCCGATCCATGGGGGCCGTCGTTTCCGAATTGCTCGCCGATGCGCTTGCCCGTCGCCGAAAGCCGCCTGTCCGAGCGCCATTCCAATGGACCTCTCGGCCTATGAAGGCCCGCGTCGACCTTTCGGACAAGGAGGCGGTCTACAGGGGCGCTCGATAGGGAACGACCGTGAGCTATTCGCTCGACGTCAACGTGCTCCTCTATGCATCCGACCGTACGAGCGACCGACACACGCGGGCCTGGCAATTTCTTGACACTTGTGCGAAGGGGCCAGAACTATTGTGTTTGGCATGGCCGACCCTGATGTCGTACCTGCGCATCTCGACCCACCCGACCATTTTTTCAGAGCCTCTATCGCCGCAGGAAGCGCTTGCAAACATCGCGGCACTTCTCGGCCTGCCGCATGTGCGGCCCGTGTCCGAGCTGGATGGCTTCCTGGACGCCTATCGGCAGGTGACGGGCGGGCTATCGGCGCGCGGTAATCTCGTTCCCGATGCGCACCTTGCAACCATCCTGTTTCAGCATGGCGTTCGGACGCTCTATTCGCATGACCGGGACTTCCGAAAATTTCCGTCGCTGGAGCTTCGGGATCCTTTTGTCTGACTCGGGCAGCGCAGATGGCCGGTGATATATTTCAGTACTTTAGCATATATTGAACATTATGACTTAAGAAAGCTAAGGATTTCAATGACTTAGCGTTCTCCGCCGGAAAACCGAAACCCGCCACCGGAGCCCAGAAATTCGGCCCTCGCCCCCGAGCATCCTTTGCAAGTTCCTCTTTTGTTCTTGACGATCGCTAAAGTATCCCTTACATTAGCTTGATCAAAACTCGGGAGGGCTCGCCATGGACGGCGCCGACGGATTTTGCGGGCAATGCTGCGCAAGACCTTTATGCGGCCTTGCAGGCAAGGATGGCGGCTCCGGCTCGAGCAATTGGCGAGTCACGTGCTGGAAGGCGCATGCCGTGCTTGCGCCGCGACTCCTCTGATTGGCGGATCACTAGCGCTAACTGCGCTAACTGCGCCAACTGCTCCGACAGGACCGAAGCTAATGGGCTCCGTTCGACGCGGCGAGAGCCTCCAGCAGCGGCTTCAACGCATCGAGCTCGCTGCCGAAGCCCGCCCAGTCGCCCGCCTTCAGCCGCTCGAGGGCGCGGTCGTAGTGGGCCAGCGCCTCGCGGGCGCGCTCATCGACGGGGCCTGCAGCGGTCGCCGTTGCGCTCGCGGGCACGCCGCCGCCCAGGCGCTGGGCGAGGCCGCTGTCCTTGAACAGCGCCGCCAGCGCCGCGCCCAGCGTCTCCTCCATCACCACGCGGTCGCCGTAGGCGGCGATCACGCGCTTGAGCTCGGGCAGCTGGCCGGTGGCGGCGCGCAGGTAGAGCGGCGAGACGTAGAGGATCGAATGGTCGATCGGCACGACCAGGAGATGGCCGCGGATCACCCGCGAGCCCATCTGGTTCCACAGCGAGATCTGCTGGCTGATGTCGGTGTTCTGCTGGATGCGCGCCTCGATCTGGAACGGGCCGTAGACCTGCTTGTCCTTGGGGAACTGGTAGACGATCACCTTGCCGTACTCGGGTGCATCGCAGCGCGCCGCCATCCAGGCGATCATGTTCTCGCGCTGGCTCGGCACCATGGGCAGCATCTGCACGTACTCGGCGCGCGCTTCGCCCGGCAGCCGCATGATCATGTAGTAGGGCGCCATGCGCGGCACGTCGCGATAGGCGGCGGCCGGTCCCGCGCTCGCGCTCTCGTCGATGCCGCCCGGCTGGCGCGGGAACTGCCACAGGTCCTCGCGGTTATAGAAGACCTCGGGGCTTTCCATGTGGAAGACGCGGTAGAGCTGGGTCTGCACGCGGAACAGGTCCTCGGGATAGCGGATGTGGCGCTTGAGGTCGGCGGGCATCGCGGCGAGCGGCTTGAACAGGCCGGGAAACATGCGCTGGTAGGCCTGAATCAACGGATCGTTCGGGTCGCTGACATAGAGCTCGACGGTGCCGTTGTAGGCGTCGACCACCGCCTTCACCGAATTGCGGATGTAGTTCAGCCCGCCCCCGGTCTGCGGCTGGGCGTAGGGGAACCAGTCGCTGGTCGTGTAGGCGTCCTGGATCCAGAACAGCCGGCCCTCGCTCATCACGACGTAGGGATCGTGGTCGAGCTGCAGGAGCGGTGCCAGCGTGCGCAGGCGCTCCTGGACGTTGCGATGGAGCAGGATGCGGCTCTGCGGCGTGATGTAGTCGCTGAGCAGGATGTTGGGATCGCCGTAGTACCAGGCGAACAGGCTGCGGCGCAGCACGTCGCCCACGCCCACGCCGTCGGCGCCGTCGTAGCTCGCATAGACGTTGTCGTTGCCGCGCGGATAGTCGAACTCCTGCGTGCTGCCCCTGACGATCACGTAGCGCTCGCTCGCCTCGCCGAAATAGAGCCGCGGCTCGCGGATCTCCGGCCCGCCGGTCGAGACCGGCGGGATGTCCTGCAGATAGAAGGTCGGCAGGCCCTCGCTGGTCTTGCGCGTCACCGGCGACATCACCACGCCGTTGCCATGGGTGAACAACAGGTGGAGGTTGACCCAGGTCTGGGCGTTGGACGGCAGCAGGGAGGGCTCGAGCTCGCGCGCCGACAGCATGACCTGCTGGTAGCTGTCGCCCAGCCGGTAGCGGTCGACGTCGATGTCGAGGAACTTGTAGTAGGTGCGGATCTCCTGCAGCTGGGCGTAAGTGTCGCGCAATGGCGCCCAGTCCCACAGCCGGATGTTGTCGATGGTGGCGCGGTTGGCGTCGAGCGACGCCGCCGTCAGGCCTTCCTCGACCGGGAACGGCTTCACCTCGATCTGCTGCAGCTGGTAGGCCTGCCGCGTCAGCGCGATGGTGCGTTGCATGTACGGCGTCTCGAGCGCCAGCTCGTTGGGCCGCACGTAGAGGCGCTGGAACAGCGTCGACGCGAAGCCATAAAAGATCAGCGAGCTGCCGAACAGCACGACCAGCGCGGTGAGAGGCAGGCGGAGCGTCCGGCGCAGCAGGTTCACGCCGCAGACGATCGCGCCGGCCAGCGCCAGCGCCATCAGGAGCCACAGTACGGGCAGGCGCACCGCAAGGTCGGTGTAGGCGGCGCCGAACACGACGCCGTTGTCGCCGTACAGCAGCAGGTAGCGGTCGAGCCAGTACGACCACGCCTTGATCAGGAAGTAGAGGACCAGCAAGGCCGAGCCATGCACGAGCACGGCGGGCGACAGATGCCGCGGCTTGTCGAGTGCGATGTCGTCATGCGCCCAGTAGACGACGCCGGCCACGACGGCGCTGAGCGCCAGCACGAGCAGCAGCCAGCTCTTCAGCGCCATCCAGGCGGGCAGGGAGAAGAGGTAGAAGCCGAGGTCGTGGCCGAACACGGGATCGGCCTGGCCGACCGACACGCCATAGAGAAAACGCAGGACGGTGTCCCAGCTGGCGAGCGCCACGCCGGCCGCGAGCAGCCCCAACAGCAGCGCCGCGCCGGCGAGGAGCAGGCGCCAGGGAAGCTGCGCCGCGGTGAGCCCGAGGCTGCCGGCCGGCTGGGGTGGCGTCCACCAGATGCCGGCGTGAGGCGGCGGTGGAGAGGGCAGCATCGGGGGGATCGGCGCGCTGGCATGGCGGAGCGCAAGCCATCCCGAGAGGCCGATGGCTGCCGCCGCCAACACGAAGCTCGCCAGGAAGACGCCGCTGCGCGTGTAAAAGATCGTCCAGAACACCTGGGCATAGCCCAGCGACGAGAACCACAGCCAGTCGACCAGCGCGTCGCCCGTGCGCGCCAGCATGATCAGGCCGACCACGACGGCGACGAGCAGGATCGCGAGGCGTTTGGGGAGCATAGGCCCACCTCCCTCTGGCGTTATAGCCGCAGCGCGCGCGCCGCGCGAGGAACGCCGGCCTCGAGCGTCTATTCCTCTCCCCCGCTCATATGGAGCGCGGACCTCCCGGTCCGCCTCGTGATTCATGAGCGGACCGGGAGGTCCGCGCTCCAAAGGACCCTAGCGGGGGAGAGGAGGCTTCGGCGGCTCGACCGGGCGGCGCTGCGCCAGCGGCGCGTTGCGGATGGCGCTGAGGTCGATCTCCGGCAGGGCGATGTCGAGCGAGCGCGTGACGGCGTTGGCGAGCTCGTTGTAACGGTCGAACGTCCGCCTGAGCCGCCCGCGCCACGCCGATTCGCCGCCGTTGGCATGCAGCTCGAACACGTGCTCGCGCTGGTCGAGGGCCGAGCCGACATGGTCCCACGCCAGCCGCAGCAGGGCGGTGCGCTGGGCAGCGCTGTAGCCGCCACCGCCGAATGCCTCCTCGAGCCCCTTCGCCAGCCTATCCTCGGCCAGATCGGCGGCGTCCGGCGCCACCACCAGGGACGAGCCCGGAAGAATGCGCAGGATCTCGCCCATGCGCCGCCGCGCCTTGAGCATGGCGATCGAGCCTGCGGCAATGTGCGAGTTGTTGGGCGCGCAGTGGCCGAGCGGCGTCAGCACGGGGTCGAGCTCGGCCGCCGTCTGGCACGAGCGCACCGTCTGCACGGCGACCACGAGGTCGAGCAGGTATTCGATGGTCGGCTCATGGCCGGTGAGGCCCATGGCATGCGTGCAGGCGAGCGCCAGACCGAGCGTGAACTCGGCCTTGGCCAGCCAGCAATAGAGCTGATGCCAGAACAGCCATTGCGCCACCGGCTCGGGCGAGAGCTCGGTGAGGAACATGCGGTTGGACGGTACGAAGACGTCGTCGAGCCACATCTGCCCGTCGAGCTCGTCGAAGCGGTTGCTGAGCGGCGCCGTCGCGGGCTCCGCTTCGCGGGCGGCGCGACGGCGGCAGATCACGGTGACGCCGGGTGCGTTCACCCCCACCGCGAAAGTCGCGCGATGGCCGTCGAGCTCGGCGCCGTTGATGGCGCCGATATAGACGTCCTCGGCATAGGCGGGGCTGGTGTGCATGCCGATCTTGCCGCGCAGCACCACGCCGTCGGCCGTGCGCTTGACGATCGCGAGCGCGCCGCGTGCCGCCGGATCGGGCCGCATGCGATGGCCGATCGGCGCCGCACCGGCGGCGAAGGTCAGGAACCGGCCGGTGCGGGCGATCTCCTCGCGATAGGCACGCGCATTGGCGACCTGCTCGGGAGAGGCGTTGCGCAAGCTGACGGCGTGCTCGATGCCGAGCGCGATGAGATGCCCGTAGGCGGGTGTATGGGTGACGTTGCCGGCGGTCGGGAACGTCGTCGCGCTGTAGCAGCGGCCCATTCGCGCCAGGTCCTGCGCGGTGCGCGGCACCAGATAGGCGATCGGCGTTCGCTTCCCCGTCGCGTCGGGCAGCGTCAGCACGGCGTCCTGCCACGCCGGGTCGAAATGCCGGTCGTACCAGGCGACGTACTCCTCGACCATGGCGCGGGTCGCGGGATGCTCGGCGACGGCTTCGACCCAGCCCTCGCCGAGTACGTAGACGCGGCGTCCGTCGTTCAGACTCTTGCGGTAGTCGGCTCCGGTTCGCATGCCAGGACTGTGGCGCTACCGGACCGGCCGAGGCAAGCTCCGCCATTGGGCGTGGCCAAATGGGGAGGCGCCAAGATGCAGCATCCGGTCTCGGATCTCGACCCGTTCTCCAAGGCGTACTTCGACGATCCTTATCCGGCGCAGGACCGCCTGCGCGAGGCCGGCGACGCGGTCTGGCTGTCGCGCTACGGCGTGTGGGCGACGGCGCGCTTCCAGCACGTGCGCGCCATGCTGTTCGACTGGAAGACCTTCTGCTCCAGCCGCGGCGTGGGCCTCAGCGACTTCGCCAAGGAGGCGCCGTGGCGGCCGCGCTCGATCGTGCTCGAGGTCGACCCGCCGGTGCATGGCCGCGCCCGAGGCGTGCTGAACCGGGTGCTGTCGCCGGCGGCGATGAAGCGGCTCGAGGCGCGCTTCGCGGCCGCGGCGGACACGCTGGTCGACGAGTTGCTCGAGCGCCAACACTTCGACGCCATCGCCGACCTCGCCGAAGCCTATCCCCTCAGCGTGTTTCCCGATGCGCTCGGCATGCCGCGCGAGAACCGGGACTACCTGCTGCCCTACGGCAACATGGTGTTCAATGCCTTCGGCCCGCGGAACGCTTTCTTCGACAAGGCGGTCGAGAACGCCGCCCCCGTGCTCGACTGGCTCGGCAAGCAGATGCGGCGCGATGCGCTGGCGCCCGAAGGTTTTGGCGCGGAGATCCATGCCGCGGTCGATACCGGCGAGCTCACCGCCGAGGAGGCGCCGCTGGTCGTGCGCTCGCTCCTGACGGCCGGCGTCGACACCACGGTGAACGGGCTTGGCGCGGCGCTCTATTGCCTCGCTCGCTATCCCGACCAGTGGCAGGCGCTGCGCGCCGATCCGTCACTCGCCAAGGCGGCCTTCGAGGAGGCGGTGCGTTTCGAATCGCCGGTCCAGACCTTCTTTAGGACGACCACGCGGGATGCGAGAATCGGCGAGGTCGAGATCCAAGAAGGCCAGAAGGTGCTGATGTTCCTGGGCGCCGCCAATCGCGATCCGCGGCAGTGGGAGAACCCGGAAATCTACGACATCCGGCGCAAGACGATCGGCCATGTCGGCTTCGGCGCCGGCATCCATATGTGCGTCGGCCAGATGCTGGCGCGGCTGGAGGGCGAGGTCGTGCTGGCGGCGCTGGCACGCAAGGTCGCGTCGATCGACATCGTGGGCACCCCACAGCGGCGCTACAACAACACGCTGCGCGGGCTTTCGAGCCTGCCGGTGGAAATCCGGGCGGCGTGACGGTGCCCGCGACGTTGAGCGAGCGCGAGCGCCGCTTCGTCGAGACGCGGCGCGTCGCCCATCTCGCGACCGCCGACGCGCGTGCGGTGCCGCATGTCGTGCCGGTCTGCTTCGGCCTCGAGGGCGACACGCTCTACATCACCATCGACCAGAAGCCGAAACGGCAGGACCGGCCGCTGAAGCGCCTGGCCAACATCGCCGCCAATCCGCGCGCCTCGGTGGTGTTCGACCGCTACGACGAGGACTGGCGGCGGCTCGCCTGGGTGATGCTACATGGCCGTGCCGAGATCCTGAACGAGGGCCGGGAGCACGACCGCTCCCAGGCGCTGCTGCAGGCGCGCTACGCTCAGCTCGCCGCCATGGACATCGCCAATCTTCCGGTCATCGCCCTGCGCATCGACCGCGCCGCCAGCTGGGGCGATCTTTCGGCTGAGTAGTCCAATCTTGCCGGACCGCGGGCCTCCGGCTCGCTCATGTTCATGAGCGCGCGAGACGCACGCGGTCCGGATGAGCCTGAGGGCCGCAATGCCACTCTACCCAGGCCCGACGTTCACGCCGAGCTCCTTGAGGATCGTGGTCTGCTCGCCTTCGCTGATGGTGAGCCCGGCATGGTCGGCCAGCACGGCGAGGTTCAGGCCGGAAAGCCGCGAGCCGCGCAGGTCGGCCTTGCGCAGCTTGGCGCGGTCCCATTCGGCGCGGTCGAGCGCGCAGGCGATCAAGGTCGCATGCGAGAGGTCGCTGTCGATGAACGACGCCTCGGAGAGCTTGCAGGAGAGAAAGCTGGCGCCTTGCAGGTGCAGGCCCGACAGGTCCGCGAAGCTCAGGTTGCAGGTCTCGAACGTGGCTTTGGTCAACACTGAGCGCCTGGAGAGCGCCTTGCTGAAGGTCGAGCGGTCGAACCGCGCGCCGCGGAAGCTGCACTCGACGGCCTTGAGGTTGTAGAGATCGCAGCGCTCGAACAAACTTGTGGCGAAGTTGCACTTCGCCATCGCCGCGCCCTGCAGGTCGCAGAAGGCGAAGGTGCAGCCCTTCTTCTGCGCGACGTCGAACAGCGTGCAATTGTCGAACTGCACCTCGCGCAGCTTGCAGCTCGCCAGGCGGGCGGGCGCGAAGCGGCAGTCCTTGAAGGTGGCGGCCGAGAAGTCGGCGCCGCGGATCGAGGGCAGGCTGAATACGCAGCGCTCGAACCGGGTTTCCGACAGATCGAGCTCGTCGAGCGACAGTGCCGGCCCAAACAGGAGGTCGTCGAACGACCGGCCTTTCTCGAGCCCGGCCCGCACCTCTTCCTGACTGACCGCGATGTAGCGACCGGGATCGTCGGTCATGCAGGCCGCGCGTCACGCGACCTTCGGCGGCTCGCCGTCGACGTAGGTGCTCTTGCCGGCGGCGAACGGCTCCAGCACGGGCCAGATGAACAGGATCTTGACGCCGGTCTCCGTGCCCCAGGCGTGCACCGCATTCGCCGGCACGATCACGGCGCGGCCCGGCTCGGCGGTGACGCGCTGGCCGTCGACCTCGACCCACATCGAGCCTTGCTCGACCAGCACGACCTCCTCATGGTCGTGCAAGTGGCGCGGCACGACGACGCCGGCGGCAACCGTGTTCGACAGCACGCTGATGCCGGTCGTGCCCTGCTCCCTGCCGGCGATCCATTGACCGGTGATGCCCTTGCGCATGGCGATCTCGGGCAGCTTCGCGAAGTCGACGACCGGCATTTTAGACCTCCAGCCATTCCTTGCGCACGGCCGCATCGGCGGCGAGCGCGGCCGGCGTGCCCTCGAACACGATACGCCCGTGTCCCATGACGTAAAGCCGTTTCGAGATCTTCAGTGCAATCGTCAGCTTCTGCTCGACCAGCAGGATGGCGACGCCGCGGCGGGCGATCTCGTCCAGAAGCTCGGCGACCTGCTCGACCAGCTTGGGCGCCAGGCCTTCGGTCGGCTCGTCGATGATGACAAGGTCGGGATCGCCCATCAGGGTGCGGCACATGGTGAGCATCTGCTGCTCGCCGCCCGACAGCACGCCCGCCGGATTGGCCTGCCGCTCGCCGAGATTGGGGAACAGGCGGAACATGTCGTCGAACGTCCAGCGGCCGAACTTGCCGGCCCGCTTAAGCCCCAGCTCGAGGTTCTGCTTCACCGTCAGCCCGGGGAAGATCTGGCGGTCCTCCGGCACGTAGCCCAGCCCCGCATGGGCGATCTCGTCGGGCCGCAGACCGGCGATCGGCCGGTCCTTGAAGCGCACCTCGCCCTCGGGCCGCACCAGGCCCATGATCGCCTTGCAAGTGGTCGAGCGGCCGACGCCGTTGCGGCCGAGCAGGCTCACGATCTCGCCCTCGGCGATCGCGAGATCGACGCCCTGCAGGATGTGGCTCTTGCCGTAGAAGGCGTGCAGGCCCCTTACCTGGAGCATGGGCACTTCCAGCATCAGGCGGCCTCGGTGCCGAGATAGGCTTCCTGCACGGCGGCGTTGCGGCGGATCGCGGCCGGCGCGTCGGAGGCGATGACCTCGCCATACACCAGGACGGTGATGCGGTCGGCGATGCCGAACACCACGCTCATGTCGTGCTCGACCATGATCAGCGTCTTGCCTTCGGAAACCTTGCGGATCAGTGCAACCGCGCTGTCGGTCTCGCTGTGACTCATGCCGGCGGTCGGCTCGTCGAGCAGGATGATATCGGCGCCGCCAGCGATGGTGATGCCGATTTCCAGCGCTCGCTGCTCGGCATAGGACAACAGGCCCGCCTGCAGGTCGCGGCGGTTGGTAAGCTTGAGGAGCTCGA
>JAFAKN010000199.1 GCA_019235415.1 Alphaproteobacteria bacterium | reverse complement strand
GGTGCGCTTTCACTCGCGCTACCCTGACAATGTGAGCTTTGCCACTGATGCGAGCGGCCACAGCGTAGATGACGGGCTACGCACAGAGGAATTGTTCATGAAGCACATCGTGATCGCCTTGGGGCTGCTCGCCAGCACGCCTGCGTTGGCCGAGACCCTGGTGGTGACGGCCGACGGCCAGACTTACACGGTCCCGCCCGTCTACGACGCGCAGGCCCGCATCGCCGACGGCGGTACCATCCGCGCGGAAGACCATCGCGTCCGCCTATCGGGCATCGACGAACCCGAGCTTGGCAGCCCTGCGCCGACGGCCGGCGGTCCTGGGGATGGCGCGTCGAGTGCAAGGTCCGGCCGCGACGCCCCTGAGAAAGTGCGCGCTGGCTTACCGTGAATGAGGGCCGCCGGCTGGAGTCGACGAGAGATGTTTGAGCGCCACTTGCGGGAAGGCCCCCAAGCGCGACAGACTCTCCCATTGATGGGTCAGCGAATAGATTTGCTGCGGCGTAAGCCCGCCTTGGGTGTAGTTGAGCGCGCAGGTGATCGTCCGCTCGATGTCGGGAAAGCGGGCCGCTTCCGAGATAATCAAGATCAACAGCAGTAGATGGCGCGCAACGGCTGTAGGCCGCGACGTTTCCTTGGCCCGGTTGCTGATTTCCTGATCCTGGCGCCAACCGGCGATGTTCGTCACCGCAGCGATGATCGTCTCGCGATTGATCGATAGGTCCGCGTACGAACCGTGATTTTTACCTCAAGCAAATGCGCTCCGCTGGGCTGCGCTCCGCTGGACGGCACGTCGCGCCCACTCGCCCGGATTATCTGCTGCCGCAGATACAGCAGGTTGGAGTGGTAGCTCTCTCCGCGATCCATCTCGAACAGGATTTGCTGCACGGCCCTCTCACTCGTTCGCAATCGCACGAGCAGTCGGCCTGTCCAGGCGTCATTCGGGTCCGGCGTTCGCAACTCGGCGGTGGGACAAGCCCGCGCACGCCGGCACCGAAAGATCCTGACTTCGGTTCAGGCACCCATTTTCAACGCACAAACACCGAACGTATGTGACCTATATCACCCTTTTGCCTTCGCCGACCGAACCACCTGCCTCGCCGGCTTGTCTTCCCGCTGCCCTTGATACGAGACCGCCCGCAGCAGATTGCCCTCGGTCCACGTGAGGTAGGTCACTTCGATGACCACCTCTGGCGCACCCAGTGCACGCGGGACAATTCAAGGGGTGATCCGAACCGGTTCTCGCGCGGCGGCGGCTTGTCGAGAGGCATGCGCGGCGTCTCCAGTGGTTTTAGGACACGAGCCAGGCGCGCGAGCTCCTTTTCGCTGAAGTCGGTTCTAAGCATGATGAGTGCCGCGACCAGTGTATCCACCTGTTGCCGTCGCCGTCGGGGGACTTACAATCGTCAGAATACCGGGCGTGCTACCGTCGATGCATGGGCGCAATAGATTGACCAAGCAAGATGCCGTCGAGATGCAGCGGCTGTTCTTGCGCGCGATCGAAGCCTTGTCGGCGTCGCTCCTCGTGGCTCAAGATACGCTTTCCTCAAGCGATTACGAGCACCGTAGGAGGTCGATCGGCTCGATCATCGGAATGATCCAGATGGATCTACTCCAACCATTGTTTGCGGACTATCCGGAACTAGACGATCTCTTGGACAGAGGCTCTCAGACGTAAGGCGGGTGTCTAGTGCCGGATGCGCAGGCTCCCGATCACCAGCGCGGTGCCGGCGAAGCACGCGGCCATCCAGATGGCGGCGTGGGCGGCGGCGGCGGCTTCACTGGCGCCGGCGGAGAAGTCGAACAGGCCGAACACCAGGGCGACCAGCGCCGCGCCCATCGTCTGGCCCAGCGTGCGGGCCGTGGCGATGATGCCGCCGGCGCTGCCGCTGCGCTCGCGCGGCACGGAGCTCATCATCAGGCGGTTGTTGGGGCCGGAGAAGATGCCGAAGCCCATGCCGCACAGGGCCAGGCGCCACATGATGTTGGGCGCCGACGGGTCGGGCGGCAGCAGCGCCACGAGGACGAGGCCAGTGGTCATGCTGGTGAGGCCGATGGCGCCCAGCAGGCCGGGGTGATGACGGTCGGCCAAGCGGCCGGCGATCGGCGCGATGCCGGCGAGGGCCAGCGGCCACGCCGTGAGCAGGATGCCGGTGTCGGTGGCGTTGCGGCCGAGCACCGTATGGAAGAGGAACGGCAGGCTCACGAAAGCCAGGCCCTGCGCGGTGAAGGTGCAGCTTCCGGCGGTGATCGACAGCGTGAAGATCGGCCGCTTGAAGACGTCGATCGGCATCATCGGATCTTTGAGCCGCCGCTGCCGCCAGATGAAGAGGGCGCCCAGCACCGCGGCGAGCACCAGCTCGCTCAGGATGACCGGCCGCTGGTGGCCGTGCGCCATGCCGTCGATGCCGAAGATCAGCAGGCCGAACGTCGTGCCCGACAGCGCCGCCGATAAAACGTCGAACGGGCGATGGACGTGCTTGGTGTGCGGCAGGTAGCGCTCGGAAAGAACGAACGAGACAATGCCGAGCGGCACGTAAACGGCGAACAGCAGCTGCCATGAGGCGATGGTGAGCAGCGCCGCGCCGATCGACGGGCCGGCCGCCAGCGACGTGGCGACGACCGTCGTGTTGAAGCCCAGCCCGCGTCCCAGCATGTTGCGTGGATAGATGGCGCGCACCAGCGCCGGCTGCACCGACATGATGGCGGCGCCGCCCAGCCCCTGGAAGGTGCGGGCCAGGATCAGCCAGTTGAGCGAGGGTGCCAGCGCACAGCCGATCGAGGCCAGCGAGAACAGGCCGAGGCCGAAGCGATAGACGTGCCGGTAGCCCACGATGTCGGCCAGCGCCGCGATCGGCAGCAGGCTGATCATCAGGGCGATCTGGCTCGCGTTGACGATCCAGATCGAGCTTTCGGCGCTGATCTGCAGGTCGTGCGCGATGTAGGGCAGCGCCAGGTTGGTCATCGAGTTGGCCAGCACCGACATAGAGAGCCCAATGGTGATGGTGGCCACCGCGAACCTGCGGGGCCAGCCCTCGGGCATTCCGTCGGAGTGGGTGGCGGCTTTGGCCGGCTCCGCCATCGCTACTGCAGCACCGTCGGCGCGTCGCCGGCGATGGTGGTGCGCTGCATCAGTCGCCGGTACTTCACCGCATCGTAATAGGTGGCGCGGTGCAGGATCGCCCGGTTGTCCCAGACGATGACGTCGCCCTCGCGCCAGGCATGCGACAGCCTGAACTGCGGCTGGTCGGCGCGCTCGGTGAGCTCGAACAGCAGCGCCTCGCCG
>JAFAKN010000603.1 GCA_019235415.1 Alphaproteobacteria bacterium | reverse complement strand
TCGGTCTCGTAGACCAGCGCGCGGTAGGCGCGGAATGCCGCTTGCGACAGCTCCTCCATGATGGCGCGATAAGCCGCGGGCGGGTCCGGTTGCCGGGCATCGAGCAGCGTCGCCTCCAGCGTCGCGGCGGCCAGGGTCTCCAGATTGCGCCGGCCGACGTCGGCGTTGGAGTACTTGCCGGCGATGACCTCGCCCTGCTCGGTGACCCGGATCTGCCCCTGCACCGCGCCCGGCGGTTGCGCCAGGATCGCCTCGTAGCTCGGGCCGCCGCCGCGGCCGACCGATCCGCCGCGGCCGTGGAACAGGCGCAAGCCGACGCCGTGCTTGCGGAAGATGCCGATCAAGGTCAGCTCGGCCTTGTAGAGCTCCCAGGTCGAGGTGAGGTAGCCGCCGTCCTTGTTGCTGTCGGAGTAGCCCAGCATGACCTCCTGCCGGTCGCCGCGCGAGGCCAGCAGGCGGCGGTAGACCGGCAGGTCGAGCAGCTGCTCCATGATCGGGCCGCAATGCTGCAGGTCGGCGATGGTCTCGAACAGCGGCACGATGTCGATGTCCAGCCGGCCCGCGCGCGAGTGCAGCAGCCCGGCCTCCTTGAGCAGCACGGCCACCTCCAGGATGTCCGACACGCTGTCGGCCTTGGAGATGACGTACTGGGGAACCGCGGCGCGGCCATACCGCCGATGGGCGTCGGCGGTCACGGCGAGCATCGCGAGCTCCGCCGTCGTCTCCTCGCCGTAGGCGAGATGGGGCGAGGACAGCGGCCGCATGCTGCCGAGCTCGCGGCCGAGCAGCGCGACGCGCCCGGCCTCGTCGAGGCCGCCGTAGTAGACGCCGAGCCCTGCCGCATCGGTCAGCTCGGCCACGACCCGCTCGTGCACGTCCGAGTTCTGCCGCAGGTCGAGCGTGGCGAGGTGGAAGCCGAAGACATCCACCGCGCGACGCAGCGAACGCAGGCGGCCGCGCGCCAGCGACAGCGAGCCGTTGTGCACCAGCGATTCGTCGATGACGTCGAGATCGGCCTTGAGCTCGACGGCCGTCGCGTAGGGCGCCATCTCGGCAACGGGCGGATAGGGCGGCTCGACCTTGTCCAGGGTCCAGGCCGATGCCGCGAGGCGGGCGTAGATGCCGACCACGGCGCGCCGGTAGGGTTCGTCCTGCCGTTCGGGCGCACGGTCGGGCGACTTCTCCGTCAACTGCCGCAAGCCGTCCGACACGGGCACGATGCGGCCGTCGAGCGACAGCTCGGCGCCCAACAGATGCAGCTCCTTGAGGTAGAAGCGCATGGCGCGCTCGCTGTGCATCGAAAGCGCGCGCCGCGTGACTTCTGCGGTGACGTAAGGATTGCCGTCGCGATCGCCGCCCATCCAGCTGCCCATGCGCAGGAACGAGGGCACGCGCAGTCCCTCCCACCCGGCATCGAGCGCGGCGAGCTGGTCCTCGAGGTCGGCATAGAACGTCGGTAGCGCCCGCAGGAAGGTGTGGTCGTAGTAGTCGAGGCCGTTGGCGACCTCGTCGATCACGCGCAGGCGAGTGCCGCGCAGCACGCTGGTCTGCCACAGGGTCAGCACGGCGCGGCGCAGCGCGCGACGGTTGGCCGTCAGCTCCTCGGGCGTGAAGTGGATGCGATCGCGCTCGTCGAGCAGGCGCGCGATGTCCATCTCGCGGTCGATGGTGCTCTTGCGGCGGATCTCGGTCGGATGGGCGGTGAGGACCGGGCTGCACAGCGCGTTGCCGAAGAAGGCCTCGAGCTGCTGCCGCGACACGCCGGATGCGCGCGCGCGGCCCAGGGCGTAGGCCATGGTGCCCGGCCGCGGCGGCGCCTTGGCCATGGCGTAGGCACGGGTGCGGCGGATGTGGTGCTGGTCCTCGGCAAGGTTGGCGAGATGCGAGAAATGCGCGAAGGCGCGGATGATGCGGATCGCCCGCTCGGTCGGCAGCCGGCTCATGGTCGCCTGCAGCTCCTGGCGGGCCGTCTCGTCGGCGTCGCGATGGAACTGCACGCCGCTGCGCCTGATGTGCTCGACGAGGTCGAACACCGCCTCGCCTTCCTGCGCGCGCACCGTCTCGCCCAGGATGCGGCCGAGCAGCCGGATGTCGTAGCGCAGCGGTGCGTCCTTCT
Source organism: Alphaproteobacteria bacterium (assembly GCA_019235415.1). Classification (GTDB taxonomy): domain Bacteria; phylum Pseudomonadota; class Alphaproteobacteria; order Reyranellales; family Reyranellaceae; genus Reyranella. Next base: position 1,767 of record JAFAKN010000603.1, on the reverse strand, counting down.
CGGACATTTCGGACGGCTCGGACGGCTCCTCCTGGGTCATGGCATCCCCTTTCCCAACGTCGTCTCGACCGAGGGCCAGGGCCCGAGCGGAGAGACCTTACTCTCTGCGACTAGCGGCTTGTCGTAGAGAGAAGGTCTCTCCACGCGGCCCCTTCGGGGCCTTGGTCGAGACGACGATGCGTCGTCACTCGACCTCGATCACGCCCTCGCCGCCGGCGTAGAGCTTCTCGACCAGCGCCTTGCGCCTTTCCAGGGTGGCGCGCTGGTTGATGTAGCCCTTTTCGGTGATTTCGCTGGCGTCGACGGACGGCGGCTCGCGCATCAGGATGGCACGTTTGATGCGCGCGGACGAGCCTTTGGTTTCCCGGTTCATGTGCGCGAGGCCGTTGCGCACCGTGTCGACCACCGTCGGATGCGCCAGCAGCTCCTCGGCGCTGAGCTTGGCGCCCGCCTCGCCGGCGAGCTGGCGGCAGGCGGCGATGTTGGGGAAGCCCAGCAAGCCGACGTAAGCCCGATCCTGGCCGCAGATCACGGCGTCCTGCAGCACCGGGCTGGCCGCCGCGATGGCTGAAGCGCGCAGCGTGCCGACCAGCACGAAGGTGCCGCTCAAGAGCTTGAAGTCCTCGACCACGCGGCCGTCGAACACCAGCCCCCAGCTCGGATCGGCGGGATCGACGAAACGGCCGGCGTCGCCGATTTTGTAAAACCCCTCCTCGTCGAGCATTTTCGCGGTCAGGTCGGGCCGGCGAAAATAGCCTGGCGTGACGATCACGCTCTTGAGCCTGATCTCGTAGCGGCCCTCCTCGCCGGTCGGCACCAGCTTGAGCTGCACGCCGGGGAACGGCAGGCCGATCAGCCCGACGCGTTCCGAGGCCCAGTGCACCGTCGTGGCGGTCGGCGCCGTTTCCGTCGCGCCCCAGCCGGTCGTGAACGGCAGACGATAGCCGGTGTACTTCACGGCCAGCGCCTCCATGCGATCGAACAGGTCGGACGGCAAGGTGGCCCCGCCATAGCCCAGCGAGCCGAGGTTCTTGAAGAAGTTGCGGGCGAGCGCCTCGTCCTTCTCGAGCGCCGTCGCCAGCATGGCGTAGCCCGCCGGGACGTTGGCAAACGATGTCGGCGAGATCTCGCGCAGATTGCGCAGCGTCTCCTCGAACAGGCCGGGCAGCGGCTTGCCGTCGTCGATATAGGCCGTGCCGCCTTCCGCCAAGGTCATGTGGAAGGTGGCGTTACCGCCCATCGTGTGGTTCCACGGCAACCAGTCGAGCACCACTGGCGACGGCTCGTCCACGCTGCGCGTGCGCGTCATCTGCATCATGGCGATGTTGGCGCACATCATCTCCTGGGTGTTGATCACCGCCTTGGGCAGATCGGTGCTGCCCGAAGTGAACAGGAGCTTGCCCACGGTCTGGGGCTCGATCTGCTCGATCGATTGCGCCACCGCCTCCGTCGCATGGCTTGCCAATAGCTCGGTCCACGGCAGGGACTGCATCTTGGGCGGCGCCTTGTCGACATGGACCAGCAGCACGCCCTCGAGGTCGAGCGCGGCCAGCGCGCGGCCGTAGATCTCGCCGTTCTGCACGAACACCAGGGCGGGCTCGATCAGCTCGAAGATGTAGCGCAGCTTGGCGTGGTCCTGGCTCATCACCGAATAGGCCGGCGAGACCGGCACGACTGGGGCGCGCGCCTGCATGGCGGCCATGGTGAGCAGCGCAAACTCGATCGAGTTCGACGACAGGATCATCACCGGCTTGTCGGGCCCGAGGC
>JAFAKN010000555.1 GCA_019235415.1 Alphaproteobacteria bacterium | reverse complement strand
GCTGAAGATGTCGCTCGAGCAGAACATCCTGACGCCGTGGGTCAAGGCCAACGGCATGGGCGACGTCGACCCGGCGAGGTTCGCGCGCTCCGTCAAGCTCGTGTCCGAGGCCTTCGGCCTGCCGCAAGCGCCGCCGCCCGACAAGGTCTTCACCGACAAGTATCTCCCGCCCAAGGCCGACCGGATGGTCAAGTGAATCCTCCCCCGTCAGACGGGGGAGGTGGCCCGCAGGGCCGGAGGGGGAAAGCCGCACCGGTGGCGCCCGCTCCTTCCAGATCTGAAGCCTTCGTAGACCCTCATTGTGGCCTTCCCCCTCCGGCCTTCGGCCACCTCCCCCCTCTGACGGGGGAGGAACGTTGATGCCGTTCGTCGAGCTCGAGCACGTCAGCCTCACCTACCGGCTCGGCAAGGAGACCACGCTGGCGCTGGCCGATGCCACGCTCGGCATCGAGAGGGGCGAGTTCATCGCCGTGGTCGGTCCCTCGGGTTGCGGCAAGTCGACCATCATGAAGCTGGTCACCGGGCTCCTGCCCGCCTCGGGCGGCGACGTGAAGGTCGCCGGCCAGCTCGTGACCGGCCCGATCAAGGGCGTCGGCATGGCCTTCCAGAACCCGACCTTGATGCCCTGGCGCACCACGATCGGCAACGTCCTCCTGCCCATGGAGGTTGTCGAGCCGCACAAGCGCCGCTTCCGCCGAGCGCGCGCCGAGTACGAGGCGCGCGCGATGAAGCTTTTGGGCACCGTGGGCCTCGTCGACTTCGCGCAAAAGTATCCCTGGCAACTGTCTGGTGGCATGCAGCAGCGCTCCAACCTCTGCCGCGCGCTGATCCACGAGCCCGAGCTTCTGATGCTCGACGAGCCGTTCGGTGCGCTCGACGCCTTCACCCGCGAGGAGCTGTGGGGCGTCATGCAGGCGTTGTGGCTGGAGAAGCGTTTTACCGGCGTGCTGGTGACCCACGACCTGCGCGAAGCGGTCTACCTTGCCGATACGGTCTACGTCATGAGCCGGCGGCCGGGCCGCATCGTGCTCAGCCGCAAGATCGACATTCCCCGCCCGCGCACGCTGGCCACGACCTTCGAGCCGCACTTCGTTGACCTCGTGCACGAGCTGCGCGATCGCATCCACCAGGAGCACGCCCAATGAGGAGCGGCCCAATGAGGAGCGGCCCAATGAGGAGCGGCCCAATGAGGAGCGGGGAGTGAACGGCGTCGGGCGCGAGGTGCTGAAATATGCCATGCCGTGGCTCGTCATGGCCGCGCTGCTGGTGATCTGGCAAATCGCCTGCATCGTGTTCGACATCCCCGAGATCATCCTGCCGAAGCCGACGCGGATCTTCGCCGTGTTCGTGATGCGCTTCGACGTGCTGATGGCGTATTGCGGCGACACGCTGTGGACGACGGTGGTCGGCTTCCTGCTGGCGATCGCCGGCGGCCTCCTGCTGGGGCTGGCGATCGGCGCCTCGCCGTTCGTCTATTCCGGGCTCTATCCGCTGCTGATCGCCTTCAATGCGGTGCCCAAGGTGGCGCTGGTGCCGATCCTGATGATCTGGGTCGGCGTCGGCTCGCTGCCGGCCGTGATCACCGCCTTCGTCATCAGCTTCTTCCCCATCGTGGTCAACGTCGCGACCGGGCTCGCGACCATCGAGCCGGAGATGCGCGACGTGCTTAGAAGCCTCGGCGCCACGCGCATAGAGATCCTGACCAAGGTCGGCATCCCGCGCGCCATGCCCTACCTGTTCGCGAGCTTAAAAGTCGCGATCACGCTCGCCTTCATCGGCTCGGTGATCTCCGAGACGGTCGGCGGCAACAACGGCATCGGCTTTCTCATGCTGTCGGCCAGCGCCCGTAACGACGCGCCCACCACCTTCGCCGGCCTGTTCGCCATCGCCATCATGGGCGTCCTGATGTACGCCGTCTGCGCCCTGGTCGAGAAGCGCATGACCCGCTGGGCGTTCAGAGGCGAGATCGTGGGTTAGCGCTGGGGGCGCGCGATTCCAGTCGCGCGTCATTGTCGAAGCGAAAGAAGACCGCGCCACTGGAGTGGCGCGCCCCCAGCACGCGCTCCTCAGGGTGAGGTATGCCGTTGCCACACAAAAAGGGGGACCCCGAATGGGGTCCCCTAACAACGCTGAGCTACCGCTGGCAGGCCGAGGCCGGCAGCTGCTGCTGCATGGCGGCCCGGACGCAGTCGTCATAGGTCGCGTAGGCGCTCGCCTGGAAGGTCGTCTGCTGCGCCTGAGCGGCCCGCGCCTGCGAGTTCTGTTTAGCCGAGCCCGTCACGTCCGCGGTCGTAGCGCCAAGTGCCAACGCACCGGCGCCGATGGCGATGATGAAGAACAGAGGCATGTGATCCTCCTTTCCTCTGTGCTGGGGTGCCAACGTGTACCGACCCGGGTCGGTGCCATCTCAAATGTGCCAGACCGCACGATGGCATCTCGTAGCCACCGCAACCGCAGCCGAGCACTGGCGTTTTGTCTGACTGCGCTCAAGCGCGCAGGCAAACGGCTCGACTCCCTATTCGAGTCAGCTGGTGGGCGTGCAGGATTCCGTGGGCCGTCCGCTGTATTCAACGCAGCAAGCCGAGTGCTCGTGCAGTGTCAACAACCGTCTGCCGCAGCAGGCTCGGCTGAAGCGGCCGGCCGGGAGATTCCTTGGCTGGCTTCTGCATGGCATGGCCATACGCGTGAATTAGAGGACCGCTTCCGCGACGACCCGTAGCGAATCCCGCGTCACGCCGCTCAGCAGCATCGAGCCGACTTCGTGCCGCTTGCCGGCCTCCTTCCAGGCCTGGAGCCGGTCCTTGATGCGTTCGGGGCTGCCGACCAGGGACGTCTCGTCGACCAAGGCGTCGGGGACCGCGGCGATCGCTTCCTTGCGTTGGCCGGCGAGAAAGGCATCCTGGATCTTCGCCGCCGCTTCCTCGTAGCCGAGCTGGCGCGCGACCTCGTTGTAGAAGTTTTTGGAACGGGCGCCCATGCCGCCGATGTAAAGTGCGAACTCGGGCTTTAGCTTATCGCGGCAGGCCTGCAGGTCGTCGCCCATCGCGATGCGCACATAGGGCGCGATGTCGATCTCGGTCAGGGTGCCGCCGCCCGGTCGCCGGCGGATGCCTTCGATCAGCGGCTCGGTCACGCTAAAAGGCTTCTCGGGCGAGAGGAAGATCGGCAGCACGCCGTCGGCCACCTCGCCCGCCGTGCGCAGCCCGGCCGGCGTGATCGAGGCGGTGTAGATCGGCATGGTCGGATCGCCGTGCAGGATGCTTTTCAGCGGCTTGCCCAGGCCCGTCGCGCCCGGGCCGTTGTAGGGGATCTGGTACAGCGCGCCGTCGTGCTGCAAGGGCGCCTCGCGCTTCAGGATCTTGCGCAGGATCTCGATATACTCGCGCGTGCGCGCCAGCGGCTTGCCGAAAGGCACGCCGTGCCAGCCTTCCACCACCTGCGGGCCGGAGGCGCCGATGCCCAGCAGGAACCGATTGTTCGACAGGGCCTGCAGGGTGAGCGCGGTCATCGCCGTGCAGGCCGGCGTGCGGGCCGACATCTGCATGATGCCGGTGCCGGCCCGGATGCGCGTCGTGCGCGCCAGGATCCAGGCCGTCGGAGTCACCGCGTCGGTGCCGTACGCCTCGCCGCTCCAGACTGAATCGTAGCCCAGCCGCTCGGCCTCGAGCACCTCCTCGATGGCGAGGCCGCCGGGGCCGCCGGAAAATTTCAAAAGCATGCCGAGCCGCATTGCCGCCTCCTACAGGAACAGCGCCGATCATGCCGCGGCCAGATCGTCCCGCACAGGCGCCACGCTTTGCTCAAGCCGACGAGAATAGCCCCGCAGCGAAATGCCGATTTTTCGGGTGCTCGTTTCTGCTGACCCCATGATCTAGCGGCTCGATGACGCGGATACACACCATTGGTAGTGGATCTGGGCGTCGAACCCCCTCCTTGGTGCTTGATTATTCCGGGCAGCAGGAGAAACGAGCGGCGTTCGAAAGGCCACCTCAAAACAGTTGCTAAAGTCTACAACGCGTATTAGTTAAGAGAACAAGAAGAGAACGAGACCGTGAACCAGACAGAGGGTATTCACTGCGAGACGACCATCATACAGCGGCGGTCAGCGCGGTTAGCTCAGACGTGAGCCCTGCGCAGGTCCTCCAGCAAGGGCATCGCCTCGGTGGCGAACCGCTCGATCTCGTCGAACCGTTCCTCGTAGGGGCCGACGAAGTCGAGGATGATGTGACGCGCGCCTGCCTCATGGAATCGGCGGATGGTCTCGACGACCTCCTGTGGCCGGCCGAGCGCGCAGTAGCGCTGGGCGGCGCGGCGGAAGTCCATCGCGTAGCGGGTGCTGAGACTCTTGGTGGCGGCCTCGAGGGCGTCCTCATAGGTCTTGTCGACGCGCGTGAACAGGAGATGGGCGGCGGCGAACCCGCGCTCGAACTTGCGGTCGATGGCGCCGGCCGCTTCGGCGATCTTGTCCAGGCTCTGGCGGAACATGTCAGGCGTCACGACGTACGACATCCAGCCGTCGAGCAGGCGCGCCACCCGCTGGATCGCCGCGTCGGAGCGGCCGCCGGCCCAGATCGGCGGGCCGCCCGCCTGGCGCGGCGGCGGCTGCATGGTGACGTTCTCGAACTTGAAGAAGCGGCCGTCGTGGGTCGCCGGCCGGCCGGTCCACAGTTTGTGCAGCACTTCCAGGCTTTCGGTGAGCCGCGCGCCGCGCTCGCCGAGCGGCACGCCGCACAGCTCGTACTCCTTGGGAAACTCGCCGCCCACGCCGACGCCGAAGATGAAGCGGCCTTCCGTCAAGTGGTCGAGGGTCGCGACCTGCTTGGCGACCGGCGCGGGATGGCGCAGCGGCAGGAGATAGACGCCGGTGCCGAACACGAGCCGGCGGCTCGCCACGGCGGCTTGCGCCAGCTGCAGGAAAGGATCGAGGATCGGCAAGGCGAAGGCCACGTGGTCGCCGACCCACAGCGAATCGTAGCCGCAGCGATCGACCAGCTGCACCAGCTTCACCAGCTCGTCGATCTCGGGCTGCCAGGCGCCGACGCCCGGCTCGGTGCGGCGATGGATGGTCTGGATGCCGAGGCTGAGGCGCGGGGCGAGGGGCAGGTCCATCGGTCGAGTCTCCGTCTTTGCCTAAAAGCCTACCGCATGTCAGGCCGCTGCGAAGAAGCTTTCCGGATCGTCGATCTCGACCAGCCGTCCTTTGCGGATCTCGAGATACCGCGTGGCGACGCTGCGCGTGAAGAAACGGTCGTGGCTCACGAACAGGCAGGAGACGTCCTTGCTCTCCAGCTGCGCCTCGAGGTCCTCCTGGCCTTCGATGTCGAGATGGTTGGTCGGTTCGTCCAGCAGATAGAAGTTGGGCCGCAGCAGCTTCATCTTGAGAAAGACCAGCCGCGCCCGCTCGCCGTGGCTCAGCACTTCGATCGGCTCGCCGATGCGTGCGAACGCAAAGCCCGCCGACGCGAGCGCCCGCACCGCTTCCCGCTGGCCGACGCCGTCGGCCTCGGTGACCCAGTCCAACAGGGATTGGTCGAGAGGCAGGTCGCGCATCGTCTGGTCGAAGTAGACCAGACGGCAAGCGGGATTGAAGCGCACCGGCGAGAGGCTGTCGTAGTGCTCGCGCTCGGGATCGAACGCTTGGGCGAGCGCCGACAGCAGCGTCGACTTGCCGGCGCCGTTGGCCCCCAGGAGGGCAATCTTGTCGCTGGTACCCACGGCCAGGCGGTCGATGGCGAACAGCGTGCGGGCCGTGCCGGGCGCGCGCAGGTCGAGGCCGACGATGCGCAGCGCCACGCGGGCGTCGATGTCGCCGTCGGCGAGCTCCAGCCGCCGCTCCTTCGCCGTGTAGGTCTGCGTGCGCGTTTTCTCGATGCGCTCGATGCGGCTTTCGATGGCGTTCTTGCGCTTGTTGAGGTCGGGGTTCTTGACCGCCCAGACCTTGTAGCGCGCCGCCGCCGCTTCGAGGCGCCGGATCTCCTTGTCCTCCAGCTTGGCGCGATGGGCGGCCTCGGCGTCGCGCCGCAGCAGCTCCTCGCGGGCCAGCGAAAAGCGCGATTTGAAGGCATGCATGCCGTCACGGCGCAGGAACAGCGTGCGCTCGGTCACCCGGTCGAGGAAGGCACGGTCGTGGCTCACGATCAGCATCGGCAGGCCGAAGTCGCTCGTCAGCCAGCGCTCCAGGGTGTTGATGTTGGCGAGGTCGAGATGGTTGGTCGGCTCGTCGAGGATGAGGATGTTGGGCTCCTCCAGGCGCGCCGCGGCGGCGATCAGCATCAGCCGCTGCCAGCCGCCCGACAGCGTGCCGAACGGTTTGTCGAGGATGTCGGGCTGCACGCCGATCTCGTCGACCAGGACGTCGATGCGCCAGTCCTCGCCGTCGTGTCCGGCCCTGGCCAACGAGGCGCCCAGCACGTCGCGCACCGATTTTTCGTCGAGCCCGGGCGGTACGTCCTGCGGCACGCTGCCGACGCTGAGGCCGCGCGAGCGGATGACCTTGCCGCCGTTGAGCTCGAGCTCGCCCGCCAGGCACTTCAGCAAGGTCGACTTGCCGGCGCCGTTCTCGCCGACCAGCGCGGTGCGTGCGTCGTCGAGCAGGAACGACACCCCGCCGAACACCCGACTCGAGCCGTAGTAGAAGCTCGCCTGCTCCATGCCGAGCACGGCGTGACGCGGCGCCATGATGTTTTCCTCATTGCTGGGAGCGCGCGACTCCAGTCGCGCCTCATGTTCCTCTCCCCCGTTAGGGGGAGAGGCGAGGAGAGGGGGCATCGAAAGCATTTGCAACCCACTCTCCGTACCTCTCCCCCTAGCGGGGGAGAGGAGGAAGAGCGCCACTGGAGTGGCGCGCTCCCAGCGATGAGCCTATCGCGCGGCGACCTCGCCGGCTTCCTTGCGGGTCTGCGCGACGGCGTTGCGCGCGGCCATCGCCATCAGACCGGAGTCGTTGGCGATGGTGACGAAGCGGAAACCCTTGCCGATCATCTTGGCGGCATACCCGGGCGTGGCGTTGTGGATGCCGGCGAACTGGTTGCGCTTCTGGATGGCGGCGAGAAGCCTGTCGTAGATCGCCAGGACCTGCGGCTCGTCGCGGTCGAGCTTGGGCACCAGGCCGAGCGAAAGGCCGAGATCGCTGGGCCCGATGTAGATGCCGCTGATGCCCGGCACGTCGAGGATGGCGTCGATGTTGTCGATCGCCTCCTGGGTCTCGATCATCGGGATCACCAGCACCTCGTCGTTGGCGGTCGCCTGGTAGGGCGTCGCCTCGCCGTAGGCGCCCGCGCGGATCGGGCCGTTGCTGCGCTTGCCCTTGGGCGGATAGAGCGAATAGGACACCAGCGCGCTCGCTTCGAGGGCATTGTTGATCATCGGGCAGATCACGCCCCAGGCGCCGCCGTCCAGCACCTTGCCGATGATGCCGGGCTCGTTCCATGGCACCCGCACCAGCGGCGTGACGGGATGCTTGTCCATCGCCTGGAAGCAGGCGACCATCGAATGGTAGTCCTGCACGCCGTGCTGCATGTCGACGGTGACGCTGTCCCAGCCGCATTGCGCCATGGTCTCGGCCGAGAAGCCGCTCGGGATGGCCAGCCAGCCGTTGACGCAGGCCTTGCCCGCCTGAAGTCGCTTTTTCAGCATGTTGCCAGCCATCTTGCCGTTCCCTCTTGTGCTTGGATTGAAGAGGGCCGGATCATAGGCGCTGCGCGGGTGGGTTCAACCTTTTACGGCGCCGGCGGCGAGGCCCTCGACGATGTACTTCTGCAAGAGCGCCACCAGGATCACCGTCGGCAGCAGCGCCAGCAGGCAGATCGCCATCATCAGGTTGAAGAACACGAAGACGTCGCCGACCAGGCTGGCGATGACCACCGGCAGCGTCATGAAATCCGGCCGGGCATTCAGGATCAGCGGGATCAGGAGCTCGTGCCAGGAGGCGATGAACATGATGACGCCGCAGGCGGCCAGCGCCGGCGTGGCGAGGGGCAGCACGACGTGCACGAACGCACCAAGACGAGTGCAGCCATCGATGCGCGCTGCTTCCTCGAGCTCGGCCGGGATGGTGTCGAAGTAAGGCGCCAGGATCAGGATGGCGTAGGGCAGCAGGAAGCCGGTCTCGGCGACGATGACGCCGCTGAGCGAATTGAGCTGGCCGATGGAGCGGATGACGATATAGAGCGGGATCATCAGCACGATCACCGGCACGAAGCGCGCCACGATGTTGGCCTGCAGCAGGAACAGGGTCCATCGATAGCGCTGGCGGGCAATGGTGTAGGCCGACAGCGAGCCGAACAGCAGGGTCAGGAAGGTGACCGAGACGGCGACGATCGTCGAGTTCGCGACGGCGGCATAGAAGCTCTTGATGTTGTCGGGCAGGTAGGTGGCCTGCTCGAAGATGCGGCCTCTCTGCTGGCCCTTGGTGAGGATGACGGTGAAGTTGTCGAGGGTGACCTCGGGCGGCAGGAGACGTCGCGTGTCGGCTTGCAGCGTCTTCTCCGACTGGATGCTGCCGATGAACACCGCAGCGACCGGCAGCAGGATGAACACGATCACCATCAGGTTGGCGACGTGCAACAGCAGCTTGCCGGTGGGCGTGGTCTTGAACATTCAGACCGTGACCCGGCGATAGATCAGCCTGAGATAGACCAGCGCGATGACGCCGATCATCAGGGCGAGGACGAAGGCCGATGCCGAGCCCATGCCGAAGTTGCTGGGCGGTGCGAAGCTGATCTTGTAGCTGTACCAAGCCGCCACCCAGGTGGCATCACCCGGGCCGCCCTGGGTGATCGCCAGGATCTCCTCGAACACCGCGAAGGCGAAGGCGGTGCGCAGGATCAGGATGATGGCGATGATCTGCTGCAGCATCGGCCAGGTGATGCGCCGGAAGCGCTGCCAGGCGTTGGCGCCGTCGATTGCCGCTGCTTCGTAGAGCTCGCGCGGTATGCCCTGCAGGGCGGCGTGCACCAGGATGACGGCGAAGGGCAGCGTCCGCCAGATGTACGGCACGGTGAGCGCATAGAGCGCGGTATCCGGGTTGCCCGCCCAATTGATCGGGGCGTCGATCAGGCCGAGCGTGAACAGGATGCGGTTCAGGAAGCCGAACTGGAAGCTGTAGAGGAACGACCAGATCAGACCGTTGCAGATCGGCGGCACGGCATAGGGCAGCAGGATCAAGAGCCGCGTGACGCGCGAGGTCCAGACGCCGGCCTGGTTGATCAGGAGCGCGATCGCGACCGC
>JAFAKN010000713.1 GCA_019235415.1 Alphaproteobacteria bacterium | reverse complement strand
CCTGAAGGCTTCGAGTGCGCCGCCGCGCGTACCCGAGACGAACTCGTCGCGCACCGTCTGGACGATCGGCTTGCCCTCTTCGGTGGCGACCGGTGCGGTGAGACCGAGCCCGAGATTGGCGCGCGGCGCATCGGGGTCCCAGCCGGACCACACGATGGTCCAGCCGCGGCGCAGCGGAAAGCCGTTGCCGACGTCGGCCAGCGTCTTGGGATCGTTCACGCCCTGCGGGCCGTCGGCAATGTTGCCGAACAGCATCTTGCGGCCGCGATTGTTGACCTCGTAGAGGATGCGGCCGTTGCCTTTGGCGGGATCCTTGGGGCGCAGGATGAAGAAGTCGGTGGCGTACTCGACGCGGCCGCGCTCGTTGAGCGGCGCCTTGTCGATCAGCGCGATGCCCTTGTTGCCGGGGTGCGCCGGATCGACCTCGCCCTTGGCGCGGCCGATGACGCGTTCATAGGCGCCGACGTCGCCGAAGGCAGCGCCGTCGGCGAGCGGCTCGATCGAGAGGATTTCGATGGAGAGAAGCACTGGTACTCAGTCCTCAAATATTGTCATCCCGAGCGGAGCGAGGGATCCTTCCTGTGGCCTCAAGGATCCCTCGCTGCGCTCGGGATGACAGGGTGTGCGCTCAGGCCGCCGCCTTCTGCGCGTCCTCCGCCGGGAAGTTGAGCTCCACCCCCACGCCGTCGGGATCGTAGAGGAAGATCTGGCCGGCGCCGGTGCGCGGCACGATCTGCTCGCGGAACTTCACGTTCTTGTCCGTGAGCCGCTGGCGGACGCCGGCCATGTCGGTGGCGGCGAAGGCGATGTGGTCGAAGCGGCCGGTGTCGTCGAACTTCTTCTCGGTTCCGCGCACGATGATGCCGGCCCGCGGCTGGCGCGGTCCCAGCAGATGCACGGTCGGCACGCCGCCGGAATAGAGCCAGTAGCCGGGGAAGCCGAGCGGCGGCCGGTCGCCGTTCTCCAGGCCCAGCACGTCGCAGTAGAAGTCCTTGGTGCGTTCGAGATCGGACGGCTCGATAGTGAAATGCTGCAGGACGCCGAGCGGCATGATCGTCTCCTCAAAAGTGTCAGACGAAGGTGAGATCGGCTTCGGCGCCCATCATCCAGGCGCCGACCGTTTCGAAGTGGGAGAGCCGTCCCTGCAATTGCTGCGTGACGGTGTGGATGTCGCGGAAGCGGCGCTCCAGCGGATGGTCCTCGAAGATCGCCGTCGCGCCGGCGGCGTTGTAGGCGAAATCCACGGCCTCGCGCGAGCGATGGATGGCATTGGTCGAGGCCATGCGGATGGTCATGCGGTGCTCGAGCGAGAGCATCGCGCCGGCCGCGATCTCGTGCCAGATGCTCGCGACCGACTGCAACAGGAAGGCGCGGGCCGAGCGGATGCCGACCTCCGCCAAGCCGAGGTTGGTCTGCACCACCGCGTTGTCGCGCAGCGGGCTCTTCTTGCCGCGCGGGATCTTGTTCCTGGCGACGTCGACGAAACTGTCGAGGCTCGCCCCGGCGATGCCCAGTGCCACGCCGGCGAAGCCCACCTCGTAGCAGGTCATCGCCGACATGCGATAGAGCGGGCCCGGTTCACGGCATTCGCTCTCGGATTCCCGCGTGATCACGTCGCGCGTGATCGAGTGATCGGCGCGCACGAAATGGTCGTTGAGCGCGAACTGGTCACTTGCCGTGCCGCGCAGGCCGACCACGTTCCAGATGTCGGTCCATTCGACCTGGTGGGCAGGCACCAACATGGTTCGCTCCAGCTGCCTGCCGTCGGGCCGCAGCCGCGGCGCGCCATCCGCCTGCCAGATCGGGCAAGCCGCGCCGAGCCAGGTGGCGTGGCGGCAGCCCGACGCGAAGGCCCAGACGCCGGTCACGCGATAGCCGCCCTCGCACTCGACCGCTCGGGCCTTCGGTCCCGGTCCCCAGGCCAACACGGCGCGCGGATCGTCGCCGAAGATTGCGCGCGCCACCGGCAGGTCGAGATAGGCGGCCGACATCGAGCAGCCGCTGGCCTGGCTGAGGCACCATGCCGTGCTCGCGTCGGCCTTGGCGATCGCCTCGATGACATGGAAGAAGGTGATCGGATCGGTCTCGATTCCGTCGGACGAGCGCGGCATCAGGAGCCGGAACATCCGGGCCTCATGCAGCCTGTCGAGCAGCGCGGGCGGCAGGCGGCGCTTGTCCTCGATCTCGTCTGCCGCGGCCTCGATCACAGGCCGCAAGGCCTCGGCGCGCGAGATCACGGCCGGATCGCCGGCCAGGTCTGCGGTAGACGGGATCAATGTGTCCAAGGATGCATCACTCCAAATGAGGTCAGGCCGGCACGACGCCCAGCTCGCGATCGATCTGCTCGTTCGTCTTGCCGCGCGTCTCCAGCCCGAAGAAATAGTAGACTACGCCGGCCATCAGGAACCAGCAGCCGAGATAAAGGAATGCGATCGGGATGGCGGGCAGCGGCACGTCGGGCTTGAGGTAGTTGCCCGAGCCCACGATCAGCGCCAGCCCGACCGGCCCCAGGATCTTGCCGATACCGCCGAACCCGTACGCCGAGCCCATGCCACTGGTCTTGAGATGCGACGGCCAGATCTCCGCCGCATAGGGTCCGACGATGGCGAAGCCGCCGTCGACGAAGAACATCGCCGCGGCCAGGATCAGCCAGAAAGCCGACAGGCCGAACAGCTGGCCGTCGTGATGGTAGCCCGCGAGGATGACCAGGACGCCGGCGCCGAAACCCAGGACGCCGCCGCAGTTGCGCCGGCCGATCTTCTCCGAAAGCCAAGAGAAGCTGACGCGGCCGACGAAGCCCGTGACGGTGAGCAGAATCATCATTTTCGATGCTTCCTGAGGCGTCACCTTCAACAGCAGCACGAAGAGCGAGGGCGCCCAAAGCGCGACGCCGTAGGCACCGGTCTGGGCACCGGCATTGCCGAGCCACGATACCAGCAGGCTGCGCGGATACTTGAAGAGGTCGAACCAGTTGGTCTTGACCACGCGCACCTCTTCCGGCCGCGGCAGCGGCAGGGTCTTGGGGTCGACCTTGAGCGCCCAGGCCAGCGACTGGCGCGCTTCCTCGAGACGGCCTTGGCGCGCCAGCCAGTGGGGCGACTCCGGCACCCAGAGTCGCACCAGCAGCACGATCAGCGCCGGCAGCACCCCGATGGCGAACAGGAGCCGCCACTGGTCGGCGCCCATGAAGGCGCCCAGCACCGCGCCAAGGCCAACGCCGATCGGGATGATGCAAGTCACGAGGCCGCCGATAAAACCGCGCTTGGATGTCGGCATGAACTCCTGCACCAGCGGCAGGTCGACGCAATAGAGGCCGCCCACGCCGAACCCGACGAAGAAGCGCATCACGGCGAGGTAGACCCAGCCGTTGTCCGGCGTGAAGTAGAGCAGGCCTGTGGCGATCGAGAAGTTCAGCACCGTGCCGATGAACACCTTGCGCCGGCCGATGCGGTCGGCGATCCAGCCCCAGATGTAGGCCCCGAGAATGGCGCCGACGCCCGAGCTCAGGAACACGACCGAGGTCTGGCCGAAGGTCAGCTTCCATGGCCCGATCAAGAAGGCGAAGACGAAGGCGATCAGGAAGAAATCGAAGAACTCCAGGGCGTCGCCGATGATGGCAGCGACAAGAATCTTGATCTGGTTGCCGGTCAGAGTGGCCTGCCGGTCGAGGACGTCGAACATGGCATTTCCCCTGGCGCGTATTATTGCTATGGCGGACGTCGCGCCTCGATCCGCGGGTGGGCGAAACGCTACGCTTCGGGGCGCGGCAGCGGCAAGCCCTGCAGCGGCCCGCGTTTGCCCGTCGAAACGAAACGTCATTCGAAAACAGGGGGGATTTCCATGCATTGGACCGACCGGCGCCGGCGCTTTCGCGCGCTCTTGGAGGGAGACCGTTGCGTGCATCCCGGCTCGGTGTTCGATCCGATCTCGGCGCGCATCGCCCAGGATCTCGGCTTCGAGGTCGGCATGTACGCAGGTTCGGTCGCCTCGCTCACGGTGCTCGGCGCTCCCGACCTGATCGTGCTCACTCTGTCTGAGTTTGCAGCCCAGGCTTATCGCATCAACCGAGCCGGCAACTTGCCGCTGCTGGTCGATGCCGACCACGGCTACGGCAACGCGCTCAACGCCAAGCGCACGGTCGAGGAGCTGGAGACCGCGGGCGTCTGCTGCCTCAGCCTGGAGGACACCGAGCTGCCGACGCCCTACGGCACGACCAAGCCGCGGCTGGTGTCGATCGCCGAGGGCGTCGGCAAGATGAAGGCGGCATTGACGGGGCGGCAGGATCCGACGCTCTGCATCGCCGGGCGCACCAGCGCGATCTCGATCGGCGGCCTCGACGACGCCATCGCGCGCGGCAGGGCCTACGAGCAGGCCGGCGTCGACGCGCTGTTCTTCGTCGGCGTGCGCACGCGTGCCGAGCTCGACGCGCTCTCCGCCGCGACCACCGTGCCATTGATCCTGGGCGGCGGCTCGCCCGAGCTGTCCGACCGCGACTATCTCGGCGCGCGCCGCGTGCGCGTCGCCCTGCAGGGGCACCAGCCGTTCGCCGCCGCGGTGAAAGCCGTGCACGACACGCTGAAGTCGCTGCGCGAGGGTACGCCGCCCGGCAAGCTCACCGGCGTCGCCGACGCCGAGCTGATGAAGCGCGTCACGCGCGACGCCGACTACAAGAAATGGACGAAGGAGTTTTTGGGCGGGTGAAGCGCACCGGTCGCAGTGTCATCCCGAGCGAAGCGAGGGACCTTTCGGGCCGCAGTAAAGGTCCCTCGCTGTCGCTCGGGATGACAGCGATTGCTACACCACCGGCAGCAGCGTCACCGCCACGCCGTACGAGTGCGAATCGCCGCCGAGGATGACGCCGCGCAGCGGGCTCACGTCGGAGAAGTCGCGGCCCCAGGCGAGCACGACATGGTCTTCCTTTGCCATAAGGTCGTTGGTCGGGTCGAGATGCACCCAGCCCGCCTCCGGACCGCACCACACCGCGACCCAGGCATGGCTGGCGTCGGCGCCGCGCAAGCCGACCTCGTCCTTCGAGCGCACCGTGCGGATGTAGCCCGAGACGTAGCCCGCGGCGAGCCCATGCGCCCGCAAGGCGGCGATCTCGACGTGCGCGAAGTCCTGGCAGACGCCCGCTTTGCCGGTGAACACCTCGTCGAGCGGCGTGCTGATGTCGGTGGCACCGGGATGATATTCAAAATCGTCCTTGATGCGCGACGTGAGCTCGCGCGCCGCCTCGAGGATCGGCCGGCCCGGCGTGAAGCAGGGTGCCGCGTAGTCGCGCAACGCTTCGACCTCGGGCACCAGCGGCGATTCGTGCACCAGCTCGCTCGCCTCGACCGCCAGCGGAAAGCCGCCGCCGCTCAGCGCCGCGCGCAGGTCCTCCCATGGCGGTGTCTCGCCGGCCGGCGGCGGATCGGGAAAGCGCACGTCCAGAACGGCGCGCACCTCGATCTCGAAGCGCGTGTGCGGCTTGTCGATCCGGTAGATGTCGATGTTGTTGCCGAAGTGATCGAGGTGACTCACCGCCATCGCCGGAACCGGGTTGGTCTCGATGCCGATCGCCTCGACCGTCTGGCCGCGGAAGGCGCGCGGCCGCAAATGCGCGATGTGCTGGGCGGAGTCGACGGAGCTGCCGTAGGCGTACGACGTGCGATGCGTCAGCTGGTACTTCACACCTCGTCCCTCATGCCGCCGAGGAGCCGACCGCCTGTGCGACCGGCACGTGCGAGAAGTAGGCGCGGGTGATGGCCTCCGAGAGCTGGTCGAGCCGCTGGTCGGCGTCGGCCGTCATGTCGCGCAACTGGGCGAGCGCCAGGCCTTCGTGGCGCCATACCTGCTCGTCGCCGGCAAACTGGCGCACCGCGGCGTTGAGATCGGCTTCGAACGAGGCGGGCAGCGAGGGCACGCGTACGCCGGAGAGTCGCGTCAGGTAGTCGAGATTGGTGTCGATGGCGCGCAGCTGGAAGAGCAGGGAGCGCGGATTGGTGTCGTCCAGCATGACGAGGTCGAGCACCGGCGCGGGCTGCAGCTGGCCGAGATAGCGTGTGCGGTAGGTGATGGTGCTGTCGCAGAGCTCGAGCGCCAGCCGCATCGCGGCGTCCCAGTCGATCGGCGAATAGCCGAACGATCCCAGCACGCCGGTCGCGACGAACTGGGCCCGTTCGATCCTGCGGCCGAGATCGAGGAAGCGCCAACCGGTGCCGCGGGTCATGTTCTCCTGGGCGAGGCCCGACAGTACGGCGACGAAGCGGATGACGTCGTCGAGCGCCACGAGCAACGGATCGAGATGGCCGCGCGCCGCCATCAGCGTCTCGCGGACCTCGGCCATCACCGGACCGGCGGCGGTGATCATGTCCGCCGACAACCGGTCGCGCATGGCGCTGGTCAGGCGCTGGATGGCGTTCAGCACCTGGACGAGGCCGCGGTCGTCGGTGGCGACGGCGGTCAATCCTTGCTGGAAGGCGGCGTGCTCCGGCGCCGACAGGGCGGCCGACTGGTCCACCAGGTTGGCGTGGCTCAAGAGCCGCCCCAGCAGCCTGAGCTCGACGGCGTCACGTGGGCTTACCGCTCCCTGGGCCACGCGGGTCATCGTCGTGCGCAGCAGGCGGGCGTCGTTGTCCAGCCGCTCGATGTAGCGGCCGAGCCAGTAGAGATTGTCGGCGACGCGGCTCTGCAGGTCGGCGCCGCCGCGTTCGACGGCCAGCTGGTGGAAGCGGCGCGACGTCGGGAGTTGCACGTCGGACGCGTCCTCGGCCAGCACCCAGACGTCCTTCAGTGTGCCGTTCAGCCGACCGAGCGCGCGCAGCGCCGTGTCGCCGGCCGGTTCGCGCGCCAGCCCGCCCGGCAGAACGCGATAACTGTCGCCCTCGGCACTGGCGAAGATGCGCAGCACGATGGCGGCTGGCGCGAGACCCGCGCCGTCCCATTTGGGGCTGAGCGAGGGCACCACGGGATACTGCGCAACGAATTGGGCGGGATGGCTGCGGATGCGGCGCTCCAGCGCCTTGCGCTCCTCGCCTTCCAGCATGCCGACCACGATCGGCTCGCGGTCGAACCCGAGGCACGGCCGCACGATCATCAGGTCGAGGTTGGCCAGCGCGAAGGTGAGGGCCGCCGGCTCGCCCAGCCACCACACGTCGAGCGACGGCAGCTCGAGCGGCTCGCCCAGAAGATGCTCCGCCAGCCGCTCGTAGAACGGCATCAGCCCCGGCGTCTCGACGACACCGCTGCCCAGCGCATTGGCGAGACTGATGCGGCCGCCGCGCGTGCTCTCGACCAGGCCGGTGATGCCAAGCGTCGAATCGGCGCGCAGTTCGAGCGGATCGGCATAGGAGCTGTCCAGCCGCCGCAGCAGCGCATGCACGGGCCGCAGGCCAGCCAGCGTCTTGATCGACACGCCGCCGTCGCGCGCCAGGAGATCGCCACCCTCGACCAGCGGGGCGCCGAGCACGCGCGACAGGTAGACGTGCTCGAAATAGGTTGCCGACAACGGCCCCGGAGTCAGCACCGCCATGTTGGGATTGGCCACGCCCGCCGGCGCCGCCGCGAGCAGCGAATCGTGCCAGCGATCGACGAACGGCCGCAGATGGCGCACCGGAATGGACCGGAAGGCCTCGGGCAGGCTTCTCGCCAGCACGCGGCGCATCTCGATGGCGTAGCCGATGCCGGAGGGAACCTCGGCGTGATCGGCGAGTACGTGCCAGCGGCCGTTGCTCAGCCGCACGAGATCGACGGCGTAGTGCGACAGATGGCGTGCCGGGGCCAGCCCGTCGGTGACGCGACAGGCGCGCAGGAAATGCCGGTTGGCGTGCAGCAGCATGGGCGGCACGAGCCGCCCGCGCAGCAGCTTCTGCGGACCGTAAAGGTCGGCGAGGGCGGCGTTCAGCAACCGCGCTCGCTGGATCACCCCGCTCTCGATCTGGGACCATTCGTCGGGCGTGAGCACCACGGGCAGCGGATCGAACGTCCAGCGCGGCGCGGTGCGGTCGTCCAGCAGGTTGACGGTGGCGCCGGTTTCCTCGAGCTGCCGCCGTGCGCTTTCGACGCGCTCGCCCAGGCCGCCGCCCGGCAGCGAGCGGATGACGCTCAGGATGCCTTGCCAGTGATAGCGGATCGACTTCTGGCCGGTGACCAGCTCGTCATAAGCATGTGCCGGCGTCGAACTGAGGGCGCGCAGCGACTCCATGGTCCCCGGTGGAAGAACAGAAGCGCTTAAGGTGGCATGGGGAGGGGCGCGGGTCTACCTACGACAAAACCTGTCATCCCGAGCGCAGCGAGGGACCTTTCCTGTGGCCTCAAAGGTCCCTCGCTACGCTCGGGAAGACAGAGGGAGCGCTCGGGATGACACCGGTCAGCCTGCCCGCCTGAGATCCAGCGTCAGCGGGTGCTCGGGATTGTCGATCGGGCGCGGCGTCGGCACCTCGCCGGGCGTATGGCCGATGGCGAAGAAGCGGGTGCGACGACGGGCCTCGGCTTCGTTGGCGTTGACCGGCATGCGTTCGTAGCTGAGGCCACCCGGGTGGGCGACGTGATAGGTGCAGCCGCCGAGCGAGCGGTCGTTCCAGGTGTCGTGGATGTCGAACACCAGCGGGGCATGCACGCCGATCGTCGGATGGAGCGCCGTGGCCGGTTGCCAGGCGCGATAGCGGACGCCCGCGACATACTCGCCGGCGACGCCGGTCGGGCGCAGCGGGACGCGCCAGCCATTGCAGGCGATGAGGTGCCGCTCGGCATTCAGGCCCTCGACCTTCACCTGCAGCCGCTCGACGGAGGAATCGACATAGCGCACCGTGGTGCCGCCGCCCGGCTCTTCGCCCAGCACGTGCCAGGGCTCGAGCGCATGACGCAGCTCCAGCGTCAGCCCGCGCTGGGCGATCGCGCCGATCGAGGGGAATCGGAACTCGAAGTGCGGCGCGAACCAATCCGCCTCGAAGCCGTAGCCCGCTTCGCCGAGATCGGACAGCACGTCCTCGAAATCCTGCCAGACGAAGTGCGGCAGCATGAAGTCGTCGTGCAGGCGCGTGCCCCAGCGCGTCAGGGTGCGCTCGTAGGGCCGTTCCCAGAATTTCGCGATCAGCCCGCGCAGCAGGCCCTGCTGCGCCACGCTCATCCGGTAATGCGGCGGCATCTCGAAGGCGCGCATCTCCAGAAGCCCGCGCCGGCCGGCGGCGGACTCCGGGGCGAACAGCTTGTCGATGCAGAACTCGGTGCGATGGGTATTGCCCGTCGCGTCGACCAGCAGGTTGCGAAAGATGCGGTCGACCAGCCAGGGCGGCGTCTCGCGCCCCGATTCGATCTGGCGGAAGGCGATTTCGAGCTCGTGCAGGGCGTCGTTGCGCGCCTCGTCGATGCGCGGGTGTTGGCTGGTCGGGCCGATGAACAGGCCGGAGAACAGGTAGGAAAGCGACGGGTGGTTCAGCCAGTAGCCCAAAAGGCTTTTCAGCAGATCGGGCCGGCGGAGAAGCGGCGATTCGGCGGCCGACGGACCGCCCAGCGTGATGTGGTTGCCGCCGCCGGTGCCGGTGTGCCTGCCGTCGATCATGAACTTCTGCGTGCCGAGCCGCGTCTGGCGCGCCTCCTCGTAGACGATTTCCGTCTTGTCGACGATCTCGCGCCAGCTCGCCGAAGGATGGATGTTGACCTCGATGACGCCGGGATCGGGGGTCACGCTGAAGTGCAGCAATCGGGGGTCGCTGCCGGGCGGCGGATAGCCTTCGATGAACACCGGTTGGGCGAGCTCCTCGGCGGTGTCCTCGACGGCGGCGACGAGGTCGAGATAGTCCTCGGTGCGCTCGGTCGGCGGCATGAAGACGTAGAGGTGCCCGTCGCGCGGCTCGAACACGATGGCGCTGCGCACGATGTTTCCGGCCGAGCTGCCTACGGCGGGCCGCGGGCCGAGATCGGGTGCGAGCGCCCGGCGCCAGGCTTCGCGGCGCGCTTCGGCTTCGGCGCCGCCGTCGGCCTGCAGCCCGCGCTCCTGGCGGCGCAACACGGGCGCGCGACGGAAGGCCTCGATCGGCGGCAGGGCGGGATGCGGCGCCATGGGATCGGGCTCGGCCATGAAGCCCGCATCCGTCGGCGCGGCCCACGGCAGGGAATCGAGCGGCAAGCGGAAGCCGATCGGTGAATCGCCGGGGATCAAGTAGCACCTCTCCGAGCGCAGGAACCACGGACCGCTGCGCCAGCGGCCGCGCCCGTTGTGCTCACGCTGAACGGGCAACACGGTGCCGACCGCCGTCTCCAGCCCGTGCTCGAACACGCGCGCCAGCCGCTCGCGTTCCATCTCGTCCGCCACCTTGGATTGGTCGACGGTGACGTTGCTCGGCAGCCGGCGCTCGCGCCACAGGTAGTACCAGGTGTCCTCGAACGCCTCGAACAAGTACCCCGGGTCGAGCTGCAGGCGCTGCGCGAAGGCGAGCGCGAAGCGCTGTGCCGCTTCCGGCGTCGCGCCCGTCGGCTTGGACTCGAGCCCATAGAGATGCTGGTCGCGCCAGATCGGCTCACCGTCCTTGCGCCAGTGGCAGCCCAGCGCCCAGCGCGGCAGCTGCTCGCCGGGGTACCACTTGCCCTGGCCAAAATGCAGCAGCGGCCCTGACGCGAAGCGGTCGGCCAGCCTGCGGAACAGCACGCCGGCCAGTCGCCGCTTCTCCGGCCCCAGCGCCAGCGTGTTCCATTCGGCGCCGTCCATATCGTCGACCGATACGAACGTCGGCTCGCCGCCCATGGTGAGCTTGAGCCCTTGGTGGCCGATGTCGCGCTCGATCGCCTCGCCGACCGCGAGCAGGCCGGCCCACTGTTCGTCGTTGTAGGGCTTGGTGGTGCGCGGCGTCTCGCGGATGCGCGACACCTTCATGTCGAAGCCGAACTCGACCTTGCTCTCTTCGACCACGCCCTCGATCGGCGCGGCGCTCGACGGCTCGGGCGTGCAGGCCAGCGGAATGTGGCCTTCGCCGGTGAGCAGGCCGGAGGTGGGGTCGAGGCCGATCCAGCCGGCGCCCGGTAGATACACCTCGCACCAGGCGTGCAGGTCGGTGAAGTCGTGCGCCGGACCCTCCGGGCCTTCGAGCGGCTTCTCGTCCGGCGTGAGCTGGATCAGGTAGCCCGAGGCGAAACGCGCAGCAAAGCCGAGATGGCGCAGGATGGTGACGAGCAGCCAGCCGGTATCGCGACACGAGCCCTTGGCCAGCTGCAGCGTCTCCTCGCAGCTCTGCACGCCCGGCTCCATGCGCACGATGTAGCCGATCTCCTTCTGCAGCCGGCTGTTGAGGCCGACGAGGAAATCGACGGTGCGCTGCCTGCCGCGGTCGACGCTGGCCAGCCACTGCGTGAGCAGAGGCCCGGCCGGCTCGAGCTTGCGGAAAGGCGCGATCTCCTCGGCGAGCGACGGATCGTAGGCGAACGGAAAGTGCTCGGCCTCGGGCTCGAGGAAGAAGTCGAACGGGTTGATCACCGTCATGTCGGCGACCAGGTCGACCACGACCTCGAACAGGTCGGTCTTCTCCAGGAACACCAGACGGGCGAGGTGATTGCCCTGGGGATCCTGCTGCCAATTCAGGAAGTGCTGCTTGGGCTCGACCTTCAGCGAATAGGACAGGATGGCGGTGCGCGAATGTGGCGCAGGACGCAGGCGCACGACCTGCGGCCCGAGAGCAATCGGCCTGTCGTACCGGTAGGTCGTGCGATGATGCAGCGCGACGTGAATGCTCATGCGGCCCCGCCCCGTTCCGCTCCTTGAATACACATAGCAAGTGACATGCCAGCGACGCTATGGGTTCATGCGGTCCTCGGCGTCGTCCCCACCAAGGCCCGAAGGGCCGCGCGGAGGGACCTTCTCTCCACTATAGGCCGCTGATTGTCGAGAGAAGGTCCCTCGGCTGCGCTCGGGACGACGGAATAAGCAACGCACGAAAGGGCTTCATGACCGACTACTTCGATCTTTCCGGCAAGGTCGCCCTGGTGACGGGCGGCAGCCGGGGGCTGGGCTACCAGATGGTCAAGGCCTTCGCCGAGGCCGGCGCCGACGTGTTCATCACCAGCCGCAAGCTCGACAACTGCGACAAGGCCGCCGGGGAGGTGCGGGCGCTCGGCCGCCGCGCCCAGACCTACGCCTGCAATGTCGCCAACTGGCACGAGCTCGACGCCTTGGTCGAGGCGGCGTACGCCGCCTTCGGCAAGGTCGACATTTTAGTCAACAATGCCGGCTCCTCGCCGCTCGCGCCTTCGTCGCTGGAAACCTCCGAGCAGTTGTTCGACCGTATCGTGTCGCTGAACTTCAAGGGTCCGTTCCGGCTGATGTCGCTGGTCGGCAGCCGCATGGCGGAGGGCGAGGGCGGCTCGATCATCAACATCTCCAGCGCCGGCGCGCTT
>JAFAKN010000704.1 GCA_019235415.1 Alphaproteobacteria bacterium | reverse complement strand
GTGCCGTCGAGCGCCTGCATGATGGTGGCCATCATCACCACGACGGTGAGCCAACGGCGTCGGCGAAGCGCGTCGGGGTCCATCAGGCCGTCATGCCCGAAGCATGATCAGAGGCCGAGGCTGCGCAGCAGCTCGCCGAAGGTGCGGCGATGGCCGGTGTCGATCTCGACGGTCACGCTCATGCCGACACGCAGCGGCGGATCGCCCTCGCGGCAGACGACGGAAGTGCGGACCGGGATGCGCTGCACCACCTTTACCCAGTTGCCTGACGCATTCTGCGGCGGCAGCACGGCGAACTCCGCGCCGGTCGACTGGGCGAGCGACGTCACCTTGCCGCTGCATTGCATGTCGGGATAGGTGTCGACGCTGATGGTGACCGGCTGGCCGACGCGCACGCGCGTGAGCTCGGTCTCCTTGAAGTTGGCCTCGATCCACAGGTCGCGGTCGGCCACCACCGCGATCGACGGCACGCCCATCACGGCATAGCTGCCCGGCACCAGGACCTTGGAGACGACGCCGTCGATCGGGGCCTCGATGGTGGTGCGGCGCAGGTTATGCAGCGCCTCGTCGCGCATGGCCAGCAGCTGCTTCACCTTGGGGTGATCGTCCGGCTTGATCTTGGGATCGCCGGCCAGGGCGGCCTCGATCCGCTGCAGGTCCTCCTCGGCGGCCGCGATCCGCTGGCGCGCCACGTCGAGGCCCATCCGGGTCTCCTGCAGCTTCTGCGTCGAGGCGATCTGCTTGGCAGCAAGGTCGGCCTGCCGCTCGTACTCCGCCTGGGCGAAGTTGAGCTGGCTGGTGTTGGCCTTGATCTCCTCGCGCTTGGTGCGCCACTGGGCACGCAGGCCGCGGATGTCGGCGCGCGCCGTCTCGATCTCGGCGTCGATCTTTGCCAACGCCGTGCGATAGGGCTGGTCGTCGAGCCGGAACAGGAGCTGGCCGCGCGAGACGCTCTGGTTCTCGGTCACGGCCACCTCGACGATGGGGCCGCTGAGCTCGGTCGCGATATAGACCCGGTCGCCTTTCACGTAGGCGTTGTCGGTGCCGACGAAGCGTCCCGTGCTCAGCCAGGCGAACACTGCGACGGCGACTGCAACCAACGGCAGCGACCACATGACCGCCCGCCATAAGAGGCGCCCGCCCAATCTCGGCCGGCGCGGCGTTGCCACCGCAATCGCGGGCCGTGTCGTCGCAATCGGAATTTCGCCATCCACGCTATATATGGTCTTCCGAGCGGCATCGACCGTCAACTAAGCCCGTGGCATGGCTGCTAAGCGCCCCATCATTTCCTCCCCAACGCAGTTGGGGAGGTGTCCGCGAAGCGGACGGAGGGGTCATGACTCATGACCCCTTCGTCGGCGTAAGACGCCGACACCTCCCCAGCGAAGCTGGGGAGGAGACTTACGCCGGCGCCGGCTTCGCGCCGTCGCGGAACAGCTTGTAAGTGATGGCGTCGTAGAGCGCGTTGTACGAGGCGTCGACGATGTTGGGCGAGACGCCGATCGTCGACCAGCGACTCCTTGCATCGGCACTTTCGATCATCACGCGGGTCGTGGCCGCCGTTCCGCCAGTCGAGTCGAGAATGCGGACCTTGAAGTCGATCAGCCGCATGTCGGCCAGCTCGGGATAGACGGGGATCAGCGCCTTTCGCAGCGCAGCATCGAGAGCGTTCACCGGCCCGTTGCCCTCGCCCACCTCCATGGCGCGGCGGCCGGCGACGTCCAGCTTCACGGTCGCCTCCGAAAGGGCGATCAGCTGCCCGCGGGCGTTGACTCGGCGTTCAGCCAGCACGCGAAAACTGTGCAGCGCAAAATAGTCGGGCACCGTGTGCAGCTCATGGCGTGCCAAGAGCTCGAAGGAGGCATCGGCACCGTCGTAGGCATAACCCTCCGCTTCGCGCTCCTTGACGGTCTCCAGCAGCCGGCCGACGGCGGGATCCTTGGGATCGACCTCGAGCCCGATCTGGCGGAAGCGCGCCATGATGTTGGAGCGGCCGGCCTGGTCGCTCACCACGATGATGCGCTGGTTGCCCACGACCTCGGGATCGACGTGCTCGTAGGTCTTGGGGTTCTTCTCGACGGCCGAGACGTGCAAGCCGCCCTTGTGGGCGAA
>JAFAKN010000684.1 GCA_019235415.1 Alphaproteobacteria bacterium | reverse complement strand
TCGAGCTTGAGCGCCGGCAAGCCGAACAGATAGCCGACCACGAACGACAACGCCGCCGCGATCGGCAACGTCGCGTAGTAAGGCATGTCGAGCTTGTCCATCAGGATCGCCGCGGTATAGGCGCCGACCGCATAGAAAGCGCTATGGCCGAGCGAGATCTGGCCGTTGAAGCCGGTCAAAAGGTTGAGGCCCAGCACGGCGATCGCCGCGATCATCATGGTGCTGACCAGGAACAGCCGGTAGTCGGACACCATGTCGGGCAGCACCGGCCGCAGCAGCGGGATCAGGAACGCCGCCGCCAGCAGGACCCACAGCCACTTCCTCGGAAATGCCGGCATGTCAGACCCTCTTCACGACGACGCGGCCGAACAGGCCGGCCGGTTTCACGGTGAGCACGAAGATCACGATGATCAGCGCGACGGTAAGCTTCTCGCCGTTGCCGATGATGTAGACGCCGGTCGCCTTCTCGATCTGGTTGCCGGTGTAGGCCACCATGTTCTCGAGCACGCCCACGATGAAGCCGCCCAAAACGGCGCCGCCCGGGTTGCCGATGCCTCCGACCAGGGCGCCGGCGAAGGCGTAGAGCAGGATGCCGCCCATCATGTTGGGATCGAGGTAGACGATGTGGGCGACCATGATGCCGGCCACCGCGCCGACCGCGGCCGCCAAGCCCCAGCCCAGCGCCAGCATCCAGTCGACCCGCACGCCGACCAGGCGCGCCATCTGCGGGTTCTGCGCCGCCGCCCGCATGGCGAGCCCCAACGGGGTGTAGCGGAAGAAGCCGAACAGCAGGCCGAGCACGATCAGGGTGACGATCACCACGCCGAGCTGGTGCGGGCCGATCACGCCCGCGATGCCGAAGCTCGATTTGGGGAAGGGCGAAGGATACTCCTTGATCAGGTAGCTCCAGATGGCGCCGGCCACCGAGTTGCAGATGGCCAGCAGGCCGATGAACACCACGACGATCGACAGCACCGGTGCGTTGTGCAGCGGTCGCAAGACCACCCGCTCGATCGTCACCCCCAGCAGGAAGGAGAAGGCCACGGCGCAGACGAACGCCAGCCAGAAGCTCAGGCCCCATTGCATCAGCTGCCAGCTGATGTAGGTCGAGAACATGGCGAGCTCGCCCTGGGCGAAATTGATGTGGTCGGTCGAGACGTAGATCATGACCAGCGCCAGCGCAACGCAGGCATAGATCGCGCCGTTGGCCAGTCCCGACGCGATCTGCTGGAGAAACTGTTCCATCGTTCGCCTCAGTACCCGAGATAGGATTTGCGCACGTTCTCGTCGTTCTTCACGACGGCGGCAGGACCGGACATCACCACGCGGCCCGTCTCCAGCACATAGGCGGTGTCGGCCAGGTCGAGGGCGAGCGCGGCATTCTGCTCGACCAGCAGCATGCTGACCTTCTCCTCCTCGTTGATGCGTCGCATGATCTTGAAGATCTCGACCACGATCAGCGGCGCCAGGCCGAACGAGGGCTCGTCGAGCAGCATCAGGCGGGGCCTCAGCATCAGCGCCCGTGCAATCGCCAGCATCTGCTGCTCGCCGCCCGACAAGGTGCCGGCCTGCTGCTGTACGCGCTCCTTGAGCCGCGGGAAGTAGCTGAAGACGCGGTCCAGATCGGCCTGAACCCCGGCCTTGTCGCGCCGGGTGTAGGCGGCGATGCGCAGGTTCTCGTCGACGGTCAGCGTGGTGAAGGTGCCGCGGCCCTCGGGGACGTGGGCGATTCGGAGCCGCACGATCTCCTCGGTCGCCCTGCCGGCGATGTCCTTGCCGTCAAAGCGGACGGCGCCTTCGGTGCGGACCATGTTGCAGATGGCCCTGAGCGTTGTCGTCTTGCCGGCGCCGTTGGCGCCAAGCAGCGTGGTGATGCCGCCCGAGTAGATCTCGAAACCGACGTCGTACAGCGACTGCGTCTGCCCGTAGAACGCCCGCAGTCCCTTGACCTCCAGCAGCATTGCCATCACGAGGTTCCCAGGTAGGCGCGGATCACCTCGGGATCGCGCTGGACTTCCGCCGGCGTCCCGTCGGCGATTTTCCTGCCGAAGTCGATGGCGACCACTTTGTCCGACACCGACATCACCAGGCTCATATGATGCTCGACCAGCAGCACGGTCACATGCTGGGCCTCGCGGACCCGTCGGATCTGGCCCTTCAGCACCTCGATCTCGTCGTGATTGAGCCCCGCCGCCGGCTCGTCGAGCAGCAGGAGCTTGGGGCTCGAGGCGAGCGCCCGGGCGAGCTCGACGCGCTTGCGGATCGGGAACGGCAGGCCGCCGGCGAGCGCGTTGGTAAATGGCACGAGATCCATGAAGGCGATCAGCTCCATGGAGCGCTCGGCGATCTGCTTCTCCTCGGGCGCCACGCTGGGCAGCCGCAGGGCGTTGTCGAAGAAGCTCGAGGAGCTGCGGCTGTGACAGCCCACCCTGACGTTGTCGAGGACCGTCATGCGGTCGAACAGCGCCACGTTCTGGAAGGTGCGACCGATGCCGATGTGCGGGATGTCGTGCCGGGGCCGGCCGAGGATCGACCTGCCTTCGAACAGGATGTCGCCGCCGTTCGGCGTGTAGAGCCGGCTGAGACAATTGAAGAGAGTCGTCTTGCCGGCTCCATTGGGACCGATCAGGCCGGCAATCTGTCCGGGGAAGACGTCGAACGTGATGCCATCGAGCGCCACGATTCCGCCGAAGCGTACCGAGACGTCGCGCACACTGAGCAGCGGCGAGCCGCTGGAAGAAGACGGTGCTGGCATGTTCGCGCTAAGTCTCGCGGCCCGGCCCATTCAACGCTCCGGTGCAGCGAAATTACCCTTGCCTCCCAAGTACTTGCGACCCTTCTATGGAGTCGATGTCCCAACCACGATGACCTATCCGATTGGTCGGCGCAACTCAAATGCCGTGGCGCCACGCTTTGGGCGCGATTGCGCCGCAAGATTGATCCGCAGCGCGGACGTTGACATGCAATGCGTTGCCGTCGATACGAAACCACCTCTCTTTTTAATGCGGGCTCACCGCCGATGAAGCGCCTAATCAGTCCCCTTGTCCTCGCCGCCGCAGCTCTCGCTTTGCCGGCGGCTGCGCAAACGCCGCCGACCCAAGGTTGGCCGGCCAACCGTCCTCCCGACCAGTCCTCGCCCCAAGCCAAGCCGCCGCAGCAACCATCCGCGCCGACCGCCGGCCCGACCACTGGCCCGACCACTGGCCAGAACGGCCCGCGCGCACCTGCGGCACCTGGTACGCCGGGAGCGCAGGCCGCCGCTGGAACGCCGACCGCCAACGGAGCGCCCGCGGCCACCGCCCCGCCGGGTCCGGTGCCACTGCCGCAATGGTTCTACGAAATCGACACCAAGCATACCGGTGAGGTCTCGCGCGCCGACTTCCTCAAATTCCGCATGCGCTCGTTCGAGGAGCTCGACGCCAACAAGGACGGCAAGCTCTCGCTCGATGAATTCCTCAAGGTCGCCGAGCCGCCGTTCTCCAACGACGTTCCCGGCGGACCTTCGCTCGAGGACCGTCGCAACCGGGCGCGCGCGGAGTTCCAGAACCTCGACACCAACCGCGACGGCTTCGTCGAACGGGCCGAGGCCGAGGCGCTGGTGCACGCCGAGTTCAATCAGTACGACACGGACCGCGACAACAAGGTCACCGAGCCGGAGCTGCGGCTGATCGTGCAGCGTTCGATCGCGCGCGAGGCAGCCGAACGCCAGCAGGCCGAGGCGCAGCGCCGCCAGGGCAAGATCGGCATCAACGACTTCATCGACATGCAACTGCGCGAGGCCGACAAGCTCGACAAGAACGGCGACGGCAAGGTGAGCCAGCAGGAATATCTCTTGCTGGCCGGCCCCGCCGACGGCGAGCAGGCCAAGAACCTGCTGCCATTCGACATCCGCAAGCAGCTGGTGCTGCGCAAGTTCCAGGAGATCGATACCAACAAGGACGGCCAGCTCGATCGCGTCGAGCTGACCAGCTACGCCGTGCGGCAGTTCATCGACATGGACGGCAACAAGGACCGCTTCCTCACCGAGGAGGAGTTCAAGAAAGCGCAGGAAGCCGAGACCAAGAAGATGCGCGCCCTGATCCAGACCATGCAGCCGGCGCAGCCGCCGCCGCAGCCCCGTCCCGCGCCGGCGCAGCCGAAGGGCGCCGGGCAGCCACAGCCTGCGCCTGCACCCGCCGGCCTCGCGCCGGGACTGCCGCAGGGCACGCGGTAATCATCTGGAGCGCGACCTCCTCAGGTCGGGGTTACCCGACCGACTCCACTCTGTCATCCCGAGCACAGCGAGGGATCTTTAGGCGACGCGAAAGATCCCTCGGCCTTCGGCCTCGGGATGACAAAGTAAACACGCGCGGTCCACTCATTCCACCGTGACGCTCTTGGCGAGATTGCGCGGCTGGTCGACGTCTGTGCCTTTGGCGACGGCGGTGTGATAGGCGAGTAGTTGCACCGACACGCTGTACACGATCGGCGCCACGATGGGATCGACGGTCGGCAGCGTGATTGCCGCCGCGGCATCGTTGCCCAGCCGCGCGGTGCCGGCGGCGTCGCTCAGCAGGATCGCCCGACCGCCGCGCGCCCTCACCTGCTCGAAGTTGGAGGCGATCTTGTCGAAGATCGGGTCGGAGGGCGCCAACACCACGACCGGCACGGCCTCGTCGATCAGCGCGATGGGCCCATGCTTCATCTCGCCGCCGGCGTAGCCTTCGGCGTGGATGTAGGAGATCTCTTTCAGCTTCAGTGCGCCCTCGAGCGCGATCGGGAACGACAGGCCGCGGCCGAGATAGAGCACGTCGCGCGCCGGCGCGAGGATCTCCTCGGCGATGCGTCGGTAGGTGCGTTCCTTGTTCAGCACCTCGTTGACCTGCGCCGGCACCTCGATCATGGCGTGCGTGAGCCGATCCTCGTCGGCGCTCGACAGCGTGCCGCGAGCGCGACCGGCGGCGATGGCAGCCGCCAGCAACACGACCAGCTGAGTGGTAAAGGCCTTGGTCGAGGCGACGCCGATCTCCGGTCCGGCGAGCGTTGGCAGCACGACGTGCGATTCGCGGGAGATCGCGCT
The DNA here is from genome assembly GCA_019235415.1 of Alphaproteobacteria bacterium. Taxonomy (GTDB): domain Bacteria; phylum Pseudomonadota; class Alphaproteobacteria; order Reyranellales; family Reyranellaceae; genus Reyranella. Next base: position 11,862 of record JAFAKN010000684.1, on the reverse strand, counting down.
TTCCGGCACGTTGACCACCGACAGGATGGTCTGGCCGTGAAGCTTGGCGTAGCGCAGCGCCGCCAGGGTGTCGATGGTTTCGCCCGATTGCGAAACGGCAATGCACACGCCGGCTTCGGGCAACGGCGGCTCGCGATAGCGCAGCTCCGAGGCGACCTCGACCTCGACCGCCAGGCGCGCGAGCTTCTCGAACCAGTACTTCGCCACCATGCCGGCAAAGCACGCCGTACCGCAGGCGGTGATGGTGAGCCGGCTGACCTTGTTCCAGTCGAAGGGCAGCTCCGGCAGGCTCACCGAGCGTGTCGCAGGTGCGAGGTAGGTGTGCAGCGTGTCGCCGATCACCGCCGGTTGCTCGTGGATCTCCTTCAGCATGAAGTGGCGGTGATTGCCCTTGCCCATCATGGTGTCGGAGATGCCGCTCTCGCGGATCTCGCGCTTCACCACGGTATCGCCCTGCAGGATGGTGCAGCCATCGCCCTTCAGCACGACCCAGTCGTCGTCCTCGAGATAGGTGACACGGCGGGTGAACGGGGCGAGCGCCAGCGCATCGGTGCCGATGTACATCTCGCCCTCGCCGTAGCCCACCGCCAGCGAGCTGCCGCGCCGCGCGCCCAAGAGCAGGTCGTGGCGGCCGTTGAACAGCGCGACCAGCGCAAAGGCGCCGCGCAGCCTTTGCATCGCCTTGCCCATGGCCTCCTCGGGCGACATCTGGTGCTTGAGGTACGAGGTGAGCAGCTGCGCCACGACCTCGGTATCGGTGTCGCTGTCGAAGGTGCGGCCCTCGGCCAGAAGCTCGTCCTTGAGCTCCTGGAAATTCTCGATAATGCCGTTGTGTACAATGGCGACCCGGTCGGTCGCGATGGGATGGGCATTGCGCTCCGACGGCTTGCCGTGCGTCGCCCAGCGCGTGTGGCCGATGCCGATCGTGCCCGCTAGCGGTTCGGCGGCGAGCAGCGCTTCGAGGTTCACCAGCTTGCCTTCGGCGCGACGGCGTTCGATGTGACCGTTCACGAGCGTCGCAACACCCGCCGAATCGTAGCCTCGATATTCGAGGCGCTTCAGAGCATCGACCAGTTTGGGCGCGACGGCCGTCCTGCCGATGATGCCGATGATGCCGCACATGCCGCCTCTCCCTTGCCGCCTCTCCCCTGCCGCCTCTCCCCTCCAAGGGCCGGCCGCCCGCCTACTTGCTCTTGGCTCGTTTCGCCGCTGCCGCCCGCTCCTTCAGTTTGGCACGAAGCGGGGCGGCGCGCCCGCCCTTCGTCACCTGGCGCGCTCGCCCGAAGGCCACGGCGCCCTCCGGCACGTCCTCGGTGATGACGCTGCCCGCCGTCACGTTGGCGCCGCGCCCGACGGTCACCGGCGCGATCAGCGAGCTGTTCGAGCCGATGAAGGCGTCGGCGCCAATGGCGGTGCGCCACTTCCCGTAGCCGTCGTAGTTCACGAAGATCGTGCCGGCCCCGATGTTGCTCGCCTCGCCGATCTCCGAATCGCCCAGGTAGGCGAGATGGTTGGCCTTGGCACCGGTGCCCATGCGCGTCGCCTTGAGCTCGACGAAATTGCCGATGTGGGCGCGGTCGCCGACCAGCGAGCCCGGCCGGATGCGAGCGAACGGGCCGATCAGCACGTCCTTGCCGATGCGCGCGCCCTCGATGTCGCAGAACGACTTGATCTCGGTGCCGGACTCGATGCTGACCCCGGTGCCGATGCGGACGTTGGGGAAGATCGTGACATCGCTGGCAATTCGAGTATCGGCCGACAGCCACACCGTGTCCGGATCGATCAGGGTAACACCGGCATCGAGCGCGGCCGCGCGCAGGCGCTGCTGCAGCGCTCTCTCGGCGGCGGCAAGCTCGGCCCGCGAGTTGATGCCCAGGAACTCGTCCTCCGGTCCTTCGAGTGCGATCGCGGCGTGGCCTGCCGCGCGCGCCAGCCCGACGACGTCGGTGAGATAGAACTCCCGCTTGGCATTGTCGTCCTTCAGCCCGGCAAGCAGGTCGGGCAGCAGTGCGCCGTCGATGCACATGACGCCCGAGTTGCAGAGGTCGATTTCCTTTTCCTCGGCGTTGGCATCGCGTGCCTCGACGATCTTCTCCAGCACGCCGTCGCTCACGACGAGCCGGCCGTACGGGCCGGGATCGCGCGCGACGAAGCCAAGGACGCCGACGGCGTGCCTGTCGCGACAGGCATCGACCAGCATGCTGAGCGTCGACGACGTGACGAGCGGGCAGTCGGCGTAGACGACGAGGACCGGCCCGCGATGGCCCGCGAGCGCCGGCAATGCCGTGCGCGCGGCATGCCCGGTGCCGAGCGGCTTGTCCTGTACGACCGTGGCATGCGGCGCGAAGGCCTGGGCCACCGTCTCGGCGCCGGGCGCCACGACCCCGACGATGCGCGCCGGCTTCAGCGCGGCGACGGTTTCCAGCACGTGGCGGACCATGGGCCAACCGGCCAGCGGGTGCAGGACCTTGGGCAGCGCCGACTTCATGCGGGTGCCGGCGCCCGCTGCCAGGACGACCACCGCCACAGGAACAGCCGCGGAAACAGCCACTGGCTCAGCCGCTGGGGATGTCATGACGGTCCGATGCCACGACGAGGCTCGCCCCGCAAGCCGGATGTGCTAATGGACATTGCATGCACCCCAATGCCGACAAGCTGATCGCCAGCCGCTTTGACATCGTCATCTACGACTTGGACGGCACGCTGATTGACAGCGCCCGGGACATGTGCCTCGCGATCAGCCGGGTGCTGGCCGACCACGGGCTGCCACCGATCACCGACGAGGACGCCCGCCTTTTCATGGGCGAAGGCAGCAAGATCACCATGCGGCGCGCCTTCGCCAAGAACGGCCGGACGCTGAGCGACGCCGAGGCCAGCGCCGTGACGCGCGAGTTCGTGCGCTACTACGAGCAGGACCCGATCCGCTACACCACGGCGTTCGACGGGGTGGCCGCCGTCGTGGCGCGGCTCGACCGGCTGGGACTGAAGCAGGGCGTCGCGACCAACAAGTTCGAGAAGCCGGCGCGCTTGATCCTCGAAGGCTTGAAGCTGATGCCGCCGATCGCCGCCCTCGCCGGCGCCGACACCTTTCCCGTGCGCAAGCCCGACCCCGGCCATCTCCTGCGCCTGCTCGACAAGATGGGCGGCCGCCCCGACCGCGCCGTGATGATCGGCGATTCGATCCACGACGTGGAGGCGGCGCACGCCGCCGGCCTGCCGGCCGTGCTGGTGAGCTGGGGCTATACCGCCAAGCCCGCCGACGAGCTCGGCGCCGACGCCGTCATCGAGCGTTTCGCCGCCCTGCCCGAGGCGCTGGAAGGCATCGCCGCCGCCGGTTGACGTCTCGCGGTTGACGGCACGCGGGCCAAGTCCTATACGCGCCCCTTCCGGGCGCTTAGCTCAGCGGGAGAGCACACCCTTCACACGGGTGGGGTCGTAGGTTCAATCCCTACAGCGCCCACCATTTTCTCGGGCCGCCGGATCGCATGACCAACGCGCTCAGCCTTCGCCCCGGTGATCGCGTTCCCGACTTCGCGCTGCCCGGCCTCGACGGCAAGCTGCGCAAGTTCATCTGGTCGTTCACCGGCCAGCCGGTGGCGCTGCTCCTGACCGAGGACCTCGGCCATATCGACGCCCGGCAATTCGCCGGCCTGCTCGACGCCTGCAACGCAGCCTCGGTGGTGCCGGTGGTGATAGCCGGCAACCCGCTGGCGGCGGCTGCCGCCGCGTGGACCAAGCTCGGATGCCAGCCCGAGACTCCGCTGCTGCTGTGCGACCCCGAGCGAAAGTTTCTGCCGGCGCTTCTGACGCCGGGCGGCATCGGACTCGGGCCCGCGAGTCCGTTGCGCACGCGCGTCATCGTGCTCGATCCCAACCAGCGCGTCGCGACGACCTTCGAGACGCGCGCCCTTGTCGCGGCAGCGGAGTCGATGCCGGCGACGGTGGCTTTGGTGCGCTCCGATGTCGGCCGCGAGCAGGTGCTGCGCACGCCGATGGCGCCCGTATTGGTGCTGCCACGCGTCTTCGAGCCGGAGTTCTGCACCCAGGTAATTCGCCTGTGGCACAAGGGTGACCACAAGGACACCGGCGTCTCGAGCCGCTACGGCACCGTGAACGTGGCCGAGCTCAAGCGCACCGAAGACTACACGGTGGTCGAGCCGATGATGCAGAAGGCGATCTCCGATCGGCTCGCGTGGCGCATCGGGCCGGAGCTGATCAAGGTGTTCGCCTTCGAGCGCGAGTTCAGCTTCGATGCCCACGTCGTGCTGTCCTACAGCGCCGAGGGCCGTCACTTCTTCGGCGCGCACCGCGACAACGGCGCGCCCAGCACCGCCGACCGCGCTTTCGCCGTGTCCCTCATCCTCAACGACGACTTCGAGGGCGGCGAGCTGATCTTCCCCGAGTATGCCGGCGTTCGCGTCAGCCCGCCGATCGGCGCGGCCGCCGTCTTCTCCTGCTCGCTCTTGCATCAGGTCGTGCCGGTGACGCGCGGCCGGCGCTTCTCCCTCACCACCTTCTTCCGCGCCAAGTAGCTACTGCTGCTGTCGCTGCCGCCCGGCGTCCTCCTGCGCGTGGGCCAGCTCGACGCGCGCCGGATCGATCGCCGGATCGCGAATATTCAGCCGCTCCGCCTCGTTCAGCGCACGGTCTGCGGCGACCAGATCGCTCCGCGCGATAGCCGCGCGCATCTCCGACAAGAGCTCCTCGATGCGCCGCTTGCGCTCGGCGTCCTTCTTTTCGGTCTGCTGCATTTGCTGGCGCAGCTCGGCGATCTGCGGCGCCGCCGGATCGATGACGGCCGCGGCGTCGAGCGCCGCTTCGGCCGCCGCGCTTTCGTCCGAAGCGATCGCCAGCCGGGCACGGGACAGCTGGCGGGCGAGCCGGTATTGCGGCGTGCTCATCTGCGCGACGTCGAGGCGCGCCTGGGCGATGTCGCTGGAGCCTGGGATGACCTTCGCTGCCCGGTCGACCGCGACCTTGGCCTGATCGATCTGGCCGTTCTCCGCCAGCCGCCGGGCTTCGCCCAACAGGCGGGCGACCATGTCCGTCTGGCCTTGGCTGGGAACCGCGTCTTCAGCCGGATCGCCGGCCGGCTTCGGTGTTGCCACATTGGTCTTTGCCGGTGCCGCTACCGCGGTGGCGTCCGGCGACTTGGCATCGTTGTTGCTGAAGACATAGAGAGCGGCCAGGGCTGCAAACGCAGCCACAGCAAGGAGCAGGCCGAGCGGGCGCAGGCGGACGGCTGGCGGGCTCACGCTCGCATAACGCTAGCGCACCGTCGTTGTTCCCGCGCCGGCATAGGGATCGTTGATACCGTCGATGGGCCATATCGGGCGGCGCAGCCGGGTGAACTTCAGCCGGCTGATGTCGGGCGAGCAGATGCCGCCGGAATCGACCAGCACGATCTCGCGGGCGATGGGCGCGAACGCCGCCCGGTAGTGCTGCACGCTTTTCACCACCAGCACGCTCTTGGCCTCGGGGTCGATGCCCTGGCTCAGAAAGACCTGGCGGTCGATGGTCTGGATGCGGTTGGAGATCGTCACGACGTCGATGCCGGCGATGCGCAGCACGGCGGTCGGACCCATCGAGGTCTCGACGCCCGCATTCATCGGGCCATCGTTCTTGAACTGCCCGTCGGACAGCATCTTGACCAGCGCCTTCGCCTTGACTGGCGCACCCATCGCCGGATCGGTGTGACCGCCGAGCGCCACCTCGATCTCCGCCCCGACGCCCGCCTTCATCGCCTGCTGCACGGTGCCGGGATCGTAGATCGTGCCGAACGCGACGTTCCCGATGCCCGCGTCGAGCAGCGCCTGCAGCACCGGCGTGGTGTCGTTGTAACCGCCGCCACCCGGATTGTCGGTGCCGTCGGCGATGACCAGCGGACCCTTCTTGCCTGCGCCCGCACGCGCCGCGGCGATGCCGTCGGCGATCGGTCGATAGAAGGTCTTCGCCCCCTCCTCGCGGCGATGCCACATCTCGTCGATCAGCTCCTGCGCGATCGCACGGGCGCGCGCCTCCGCGCCGGGTTCGTGGCTGACCGCGACCGACGGGCCGGTATAGGGAATGTCCGCCCAGGTGAAGCCGGCCTGGATGCTGACCACGTCGATGCCCGGCTCACCCTCGAAAGCGTCGGCCTTGGCCAGCAGGTCGAGCATCAGTCCGGGCGCGGTGGTGCGGCCATGCTCGGCGCCTTCCAGCATGGCGGGCTGCACCAGCAGGCAGCGCGGCCGCTTGCGGCCTTCCATCGCCTCCTGCACCAGGGCCGCGGCCTGCACCGCGCGCTCGTAGCCGTCGATGTGCGGATAGGTGCGGTAGCTCACCAGCGCGTTGGCGTTGCGCGCCATGCGAACGGTCGCGTTGGCATGCAGGTCGAGCGTCGTGGCGATCGGAACGTCCGGGCCGACCACACCGCGCAACAGTTCGAGCAGCGCCCCTTCGGCATCGTCCTCGGTCTCGCTCACCATGGCGCCGTGCAACGACAGGCAGATGCCGTCGAGCTTGCCTGCATCGCTCGCCACGCCGACGATGCGATTGCGGATCGTCTCCCAGCATTCCTTGGTCAGCTTGCCCGAAGGCGTGGCGTTTGCGGCGCCCCCCCACACCGGCTGCCAACCATATTGCTTGGCAGCGTCGATGTAGCCGCCGAGCTCGTTGCGCGTGCCGGTGAAGCGTGGCACCAGCGCATCGCCCTCGATCAGCCAGCGCCTGCGGTAGTCGTCCAGGGTGGTGGGCAGCTTCGAGAAGGTGTTGGTCTCGTGCATGAACTGCGCGATCAGCACGCGGTACGCCATGACCTTGCTCCTACAACTTCGCGGTCTTGAGCCACTCGGGCTGGCCTTCTTCGCCGTCGACGCCGAGCGTCTCGAGGAAGCGGCAGACCATCATGTAGTAGCCGATGGTGAGCGTGAGCTCGACCAGCGCACCAGGCGTCAGAAAGGCTTGGACACCCTTGAAGCTCTTGTCGGTGGCCTTGACGTTGCGCACCACGTCGTCGGTGAAACGCAGCACCGCCTTCTCCTGGTCGGTGAAAGCCGTCGCCTCGATGGTGAGATCGCGCAGCGCGGCGATCTTCTCCTCGGCGACGCCGGCATCGCGCGCGATACGTTCATGTTGGAACACCTCGTAGGCCGCCCGACTCAATCGGCCGACGCGCAGGATCGCCAGCTCGCGCAAGCCGGGATCGAGCTCGCAGCGATGGAGCAGCGCGTTGCCCATGCGCGTAAAGCCTTTGAGGCCGTTCTCGGAATGAGCCAGCATGCGATAGATGTTGAGATGCGGGCCGAGCTTGGCCAGGAACTCGGCATGCTTGCCGTCGGCGGTGTCGACGTCGAAATACGGAATGCGCGGCATGTCTCTCCCTCTTTTCGGGCCCTCTTTTCGGGCCGGAGCCTGTCAGATCAGGCCGCGCCTCACCAGAGGATTGAGCCAACGGCCCCACGGGCTGGTGAGCACGATGGGCTCCTCGAGCACGATCAGCGCGATGCAAGGCGGGCCGGGATCGGCGATCGGCTCGTGCGGCTCGGGGCCCGGTCCCACGGCAAAGTCGCCGACGCGGTAACTTCCGGTGGCGTCGCTGTAGCCGCCTTGCAGGACCACCGTGAATTCCGCGCCGACGTGGCGATGCATCGGCAGGCCGCGGCCTGGCGTCAGCCTGAGCAGCGAGACGCGATGCCGGTCGTGCGGCAGCGCGAGCCGGATCTCCTCGAAGCCGCCGAAGACGCGACGCCAATCGCGGGCAAGGTCGAGATGCGGGCGCAAGAACGGTGGCGCCCATTCGAAGCCGGGCCGCACCGGAGTTGGCGCCGGTCGCGGTTCGATGCCGACACTGCCCAGTCGAGCAAGCGTGCGGTCGAGTGCATCCTCGTCGAGATCGGCCGCCGCCTCGCGCTCCAGGAGCGCACCCGCGACATCGCCCAGCCGTTCGGCGGTCCGCCGTGCTACCGGCTCGAGGGCGACATGCAGCGCGACCGCGAGGGCGAGTCCGGGCGCCAGCGCCCCGGTCGCCCAGTCCAGCAGCAGCTCGTCGGGGGCCGAATGGCCGCTCATCGCACGTCTTTCTCCAGCCTCTCGCGCAACCGGCTGAGCGCCAGACGAATGCGCGACTTCACGGTGCCCAACGGCAGACCCAGCTCGTGGGCGATGGCGCTGTGCGTCTTGTCCTCGAAGAAGGCCTTCCTGATCACCAGCAGCTGCTCGGCCGACAGGTCGTCCAAAAGCTCCTTCACGCGGCTATACGTCTGGCCGGCCAGAACGGATTTGTCGGCGTCCTCCTCTTCAGTCGCGAACACCGCCAGCCAGTCGTCGGTCTCGATCGCGGGCCGGCTGGCACGACGCGCCAGATCGATGCGCTTGTTGCGCGCAATGGCATAGATCCAGGTGGCCGCCGACGCGCGCCGGCGATCGAAGCTTGCGGCCTTGCGCCACACACGGATCATCGCCTCCTGGGCGACTTCCTGGGCGATCTCGGCATCGCTGCCACCGCGCATCAGGAACGCCTTGATACGCGGCGCCCAATAGCGGAACAGCTGAGCGAAGGCGGCGCGGTCCTGGCGGGCCGCGATGGCCTCGACCAGGTCGGCTGCCTCGTCCGGGGTCATCGCGCTCCGGTCAGCCGGGCTGACCCTGAGCGCCCAGATCCCAGAAGATGCCGGTCATCAGCCGCAGGCCCTCGCGAGCCACCGGCGCCAGCAGATGCTCGTTGGGCGCATGCTGGCTGCACGCAGCGTAGGAATGCGGCACCCAGACGGTCGGCATGCCTAAAATGTCGGTGAACACCTCGTTGGGCAGCGAGCCGCCGAGATTGGGCAGCATGTTGGGCTTCTGGCCGGCCGTCCTCTCCATCGAGGCGGCGGCGAACTTGGCCCACGGATTTTCCGGGTCGAGGCGCGTGGCGTGCATCAGCACCTCGCGCGACGCCTCGAGCTCGATCATGCCGAAGCCGTGCGCGTCGAGATGGCGGCGCAGCGCCGGCAGGATCTGGTGCGGATCGGTACCGACCACGAAGCGCAGCTGGCAGTGGGCGATCGCGCTGGGCGGGATGGCGTTGACCGGCCGGTCGGGATTGCCGGTCTTGAAGGCCAGGATCTCGAAGCTGTTCCAGCCGAACACGCGCTCGACCGGCGTCAACGACTCCTCGCCCCAGTTCGGGTCGATCGCCGGCGCGTTCTCTCCGGCATTGATGTGGGCGTCGGCAAGCGCGGCGCGCACCGAGTTGGTCAGCGTCTTGGGCCGCCACTCGGGGACTTTGATCTGGCCGCGCGCGTCGGTGATGGTGGCGAGCGCGTGGGCCAGGATGATGCCGGGGTTGCTCAAGAGTCCGCCCCAGTTGCCCGAGTGATGGCCGCCCTCGCGCAAGGTGAGCTTGAGGTTGAAGTTCAGGGTGCCGCGCGTGCCGCCGAACACGCAGGGCCGGCGATGGTCGAGCCGCGGCCCATCCGAGCCGATCAGCACCGTGGCACCAAGCGTGTCCTTGTTGGCCTTGCAGAAATCGGCCAGCCCGGGTGAGCCGGTCTCCTCGCCGGTCTCGATCAGGATGGTCGAGTTGAAGCCCAGCGAGCCGCGCTCCTGCAGCACGCACTCCAGGGCCGCGATGTTGATCGTGTGCTGGCCCTTGTTGTCGGCGGTGCCGCGCCCGTACATCCGATCGCCCTCGATCACGATCTTCCAGGGCGAGAGGCCGGCGCGCCATTGATCCTCCTGGCCGCGGATCACGTCGCCATGGCCGTAGGTCAACACGGTGGGCTTGGCCGGATCCTCGACGCGACGGGCAATCAGGAACGGCCCGTACTGCGGCTTGGGGTTGGGCAGCACTGTGCACTCGTAGCCGAGCTTCTGCAGCGATTGCGTCATCTCGCCCGAGACATACTCCTGCAGGGCAGGCATCGAATCCGATTCCTGACTGGTCGTGGGGATTGCCACGCGGCGCTGCAGATCGGCGAGAAAGCCGCCGTCGTCGAAGTACTTCTCGGCGCGCCCGATGGCGCCGTCACGGGTTCCGGTCATGGGTAAGCGGGTTCCTTGCGTGGTTCGGGCGGAAGATAGCAAAATATCCAAGCAGCGATCCTCCCCCGTCATACGGGGGGGAGGTGCCCCCGAAGGGGGTGGAGGGGGAAGGCCACCGACGGGATCTCGTTTGTGGCTTTCCCCCTCCGACCCTGCGGGCCACCTCCCCCGTTTGACGGGGGAGGCAAAGTGGAGGATCAGCCATGCCGGCCACCGGGCACATCGTTTTCACCAAGATGGACGAGGTCGTGTACGGCAAGCCGGCGGCGGCGGCCGTGTCGGACCTGGTGAAGCGCGACGGCGCGGAACGCGTGTTCCTGATGGTGAGCGGCACGCTGAACCGGCAGACGGACGAGATCGACAAGCTGCGCCGCGCGCTCGGCAATCACTGCGTCGGCACCTTCGACCGCATGCCGGCGCACACGCCGCGGGCCGCGGTGATCGCCGCCGCCGAGCAGGCGCGCGAGGCGCGAGCCGACTTGATCGTCACCCTGGGCGGCGGCTCGATCACCGACGGCGCCAAGGCGGTCCAGCTCTGCCTCGCCAACGACATCCGCACACCCGAAGCGCTCGATCGCATCCGCACCGGCAAGGACGGCACGCCGCCGATGACCCCGCCTGCGGTGCGGCAGATCTCGATCCCGACCACGCTGTCGGCCGGCGAGTTCTCCCACATCGCGGGTGTCACGGATGAGCGGACCAAGGTGAAGGAGCTGTTCCGCCATCCCGGGATCGTCCCCAAGGCCGTGGTGCTCGATCCCGAGGTGACTCGCCACACGCCGATGTGGCTGTTCCTGTCGACCGGCATCCGCGCGGTCGATCATTGCGTCGAAGGCATCTGCTCCAACGAGGCGAGTCCCTACGGCGACGCCTCGGCGCTGCACGGCCTGTCGCTGCTGACGCGCGGCCTGCCGCGCGTGAAGGCCGATCCCGGCGACATGGCAGCGCGGCTGGACTGCCAGCTCGGCTCGTGGCTTTCCATGGCGGCCCTCGCGGCCGGCGTGCCGATGGGGGCGAGCCACGGCATCGGCTACGTGCTGGGCGCGGTGTTCGATGTCCCGCACGGTCATACCTCGTGCATCATGCTGCCATCGGTCATGCGCTGGAATAAGGCCGCCAATGCCCCACGCCAGGCGATGGTCGCGGCGGCGATGGGCCAGCAAGGTCGCGATGCGGGTGACGTGCTCGACGACTTCATCCGCGGGCTCGGCATGCCGCGCAGCCTCGGCGAGGTGAATGTAGGTAAGGAACACTTCGAGCGCATCGCGCAGCAGGCGATGGGCACGCCCTGGGTGCCGCGCAATCCGCGCCGGATCGACGGCCCCGACCAGGTCAAGGAGATCCTCGCGCTGGCGGCGTGAGCCGGCGGCGGAGTTTCTGGTATTGATGGTATTGATGGCAGACCGCTTGGAACACGTCTGCCATCGCTTGATGGAATTTCCTAGGAGTTCCCGCACTTCCCGCACTTTCCGCTACCCCCTGTCGCCCAGCGGCCTGACGTGCACCCTCGAGTGAGACAGCGGATGTCCGGATACACTGGAGCGACACAGCCTCTGTCATCCCGAGTGCAGCGAGGGATCCTTCCGCAACAGAAGGATCCCTCGGCCTTCGGCCTCGGGATGACAAAGTCTAATTTTTACTTTAGTCTATTCTATAGTGTAAGTCAACTCAGAAGTCTCGATCCCGAGGTGCGCAATGCCGCTGCCGTTCGAATTCGCAAGATATTCCCGCCAAAGAATGGGAATCCCGACCTGATCACCACGATTTCGAGGAGAAGCAGATGACCGATCGGCCTCCGCCTCGGCAAATTCCGACCGACAATTCCGATCACGAGTCCAAGGATGTGCCGACATTCGC
>JAFAKN010000578.1 GCA_019235415.1 Alphaproteobacteria bacterium | reverse complement strand
TGGCGCCGTGACCGACGAATACGTCGACGCCTTCCGCGTGCTGTGGACCGAGAAGGCGCCGCACTTCACTGGCCGGTTCTGCCGCTTCGACAACATCGTGCTCGAGCCCAAGCCGGTGCAGAAGCCGCATCCGCCGATCTGGGTCGGCGGCGAAGGCGGCCCCGCGGTGCGGCGAGCGGCGCGCATCGGCGCCGCCTGGTATCCGATCGGCTCCAACAACAAGCATCTGCTCGACACGCTGCCGCGCCTCGAGGCGGGCATTGCCCGCCTACGCCGGGCCACGGCCCAGGCCGGCCGTGATCCGGCATCCGTCGGCGTGAGCTACCGCGTCAAGCGCTACGGCTCGGTGGTGGCGCCGGTCGCGAGCGACGGGCAGCGTCGCCTGTTCTCCGGCACCGACAACGATGTCGCCGTCGACGTGGCTGCATTGCGCGCGGCCGGCGTGACCGCGATCGACTTCGATTTCGGACGCCCCAGCGCGCGCGAAGTCATCGCCGAGATGCACCGCTTCAGAAAGGTGATAGACCCCATCCTCTCCCGGCCCTAGTAGCGGCGACCTCCCGATCCAATCCGGGCGACAGCTTCGCGGGCGCAACCGCCGGCTTTCGTTGGCGCATCCTACAGCGCACGGTTGTCACCGGCGGGCAACAGTCGGGCTCCAAGGTTGCCCACGGGGGGCAGCTACAAATGAATCCTCTTGCTGATGTGGCCGCGGTGCTCTCCGGCAGCACAGTTGGCTTCTCTCTCGGCCTGGTCGGCGGCGGCGGCTCGATCCTGGCGGTGCCCCTGCTGCTCTACGTCGTAGGCGTCGGCGAGCCGCATCTCGCCATCGGCACCAGCGCCGTCGCGGTGTCGGCCAATGCTTTCGCCAATCTCGCCAACCATGGACGGCGGGGCAATGTCGCATGGCACTGCGCTGCGGTGATTGCGGTCGGCGGCATCTTCGGCGCGGCGCTGGGTTCCGAGGGTGGCAAGTACGTCGAAGGGCAAGAGCTTCTGCTCCTGTTCGCCATTGTCATGATCGTTGTGGGCGTCGCCATGCTGCGGCGCAAGGACTCCACCGGTGCCGTGCCCAAGCGCCTCACTCCGATCATCGTTGCCCGGTTGGCCGGCGCCGGCTTCGCAATCGGCGCCGTCGCAGGCTTTTTCGGTATCGGCGGCGGCTTTCTCATCGTGCCGGGGCTGGTGTTCGCGGCTGGCTTGCCCATGCTGAAGGCAACGGCCTCTTCGCTGCTTGCAGTTGGCACTTGCGCCCTCACCACGGCGGTCAGCTACGCCCTCTCGGGCCTGGTCGACTGGCCGGTGGCGGCGGAGTTCATCGCCGGTGGCATCGTGGGCGGGATGCTCGGCATCTGGGCCGCCACCCGGCTGGCGCACCACAAGCGGGCGCTGACCCGTCTGTTTGCCGGCATAATATTCGCGATGGCGGCCTACATGATGTACCGCTCGGCCGTGTTGCTGGCGAGTTGAGCCGAGCCCTGCTGCGTCGCCATTGCGCGAAGCGGCGCAACCGCGCCGCAAAGTGTCAGTCTGCCGCCTCTTCCCGCTTCTCGTGTTTCTTTATGGCAGGCATCAGCCCGGTTGGATCGATCAGCTTGCCGTGGGCGATCATGTTGTGGCTGTGCGCCAGGTGGTGCAGGGCGAAGGCCGTCTGCATGGCGTTCAACCGACCCTGCGCGTCCTGGGCGGCATTGATCGCCTGCTTGGTGAGCTTGAGCGCGAACAAGGGCTTCTGCGCGATGCGCTCGGCCAGCCCCAGGCCGAACCCCTCGAGCTCGGCCCGCGGCACCACGTGGTTCACCATGCCGAGCCGATGCGCCTCGCGGGCGCCGATCCAGTCGGCGGTGAACAGGAACTCCTTGGCCTTGCGCACGCCGAGCTCCCAGGGATGGGCGAAGAACTCGGCACCGCCGACGCCCATCGCCACCGTGTGATCGAGGAACTCGGCGTCCTCGGCCGCGACGATCAGGTCGCACGGCCAGATCAGCATAAGGCCGCCGGCGATCACCTTGCCCTGCACCAGCGCCATGGTCGGCTTGGGGATGTTGCGCCAGCGCTCGCAGAAGCCCAGGTAGATCTCTTGCTCGCGCGCGTACTGCGCTTCGGCGCCGGGCTTGCCGAAGCCGGCCCAGGTGCCGACCGTCTCGTGCTTCTTCATGTTGCCGTGACCGTCGACCTCGCGCAGGTCGTGGCCGGACGAGAAGTGCGGGCCGTTGGCCGACAGCACGATCACCTTGATCGTGTCGTCACGGGCGGCGCGATCGAAGGCTTCGTTCAGGGCATACAGAAACGCCGTATCCTGCGCGTTGCGCGTCTCCGGCCGGTTCAGGACGATCCTGGCGATGCCCGACGGCAGAACATCGTAGAGGATTGGGTTGTCGACCATCAGTGCCTCCCGGAATTGGAAGGCACTCTATCACTTGTCATCGCGAGGGATAGCGAGGGACCTTTCGTGTCGCCTAAAAAGTCCCTCGCGGCGCTCGGGCAGAGTGTCCTGATCAGTGGATCAGTGCGCTTCGGCCTTGGCGACGGTGCGGCCGGCGTGGGCCTCGACCTTGCGCGAGGCGGCGCTGGCGGCCTCGACCACCATGTTCTTCATGGCCTTCTGCAGCTTGTCGAAGGCGCGCACCTCGATCTGGCGCACGCGCTCGCGGCTGATGCCGTATTCCGACGACAGATCCTCGAGCGTCTTGGGCTCGTCGATCAGCCGGCGCTCGACGATGATGCGCCGCTCGCGGTCGGTCAGCTGCTTCAGCGCCGAAGCGAGCATCTGCTTGCGCTGGCCGAGCTCCTGGCTTTCGACCAGGCGTGACTCCTGGTTGGGGCTCTCGTCCACCAGCCAGTCCTGCCATTCCATGTCGCCTTCGGTCTTCACCGGGGCGTTCAAGGAGGAGTCGGGTGCCGCCAGACGGCGGTTCATGTTGATCACCTCCTCCTCCGGCACGCCCAGCCGAGTGGCGATCTTGGTGACCTGCTCGGGCGACAGATCGCCCTCGTCGATTGCCTGCATCTGGCCCTTGAGCTTGCGCAGGTTGAAGAACAGCTTCTTCTGCGCCGCCGTGGTGCCCATCTTCACCAGCGACCAGCTGTGCAGGATGTATTCCTGGATCGAGGCGCGGATCCACCACATGGCATAGGTGGCCAGCCGGAAGCCGCGGTCCGGGTCGAACCGCTTGACCGCCTGCATCATGCCGACATTGCCCTCGGAAATCAGCTCTGCGACCGGCAGCCCGTAACCGCGGTAACCCATGGCGATCTTGGCTACGAGGCGCAGATGGCTGGTCACCAGCTTGTGGGCGGCCTGGCTATCGCCGTGCTCACGCCAGCGCTTGGCCAGCATGAACTCCTCCTGCGGCTCGAGCAGCGGAAATTTCCGGATCTCCTGCAGGTAACGGCTGAGATTGCCTTCCGGGGTCAGGGACGACGGCAGGGCGGGAAGGTTGGCAGCGGCAGCACTCATGGTACTCCCCTTTCTTTTACGCGGTACGCGGGGTGAACGAGCGTTTAGCACCCTCGCTCGTCGATTGCTAAATCCGAGTCTATTGGTCGGATGTGCAAACAGTCAAACAAATCCGACTAATACTCTCGGGTATTAGATCTCATACTTAACGGTGTTCAGTTCAGAGAGCAAGGTCCTGAAGTCTTGAGGCAATTGTGAGGCAAAACGCATTTCTTTCGCGGTCCCCGGGTGGCGGAACGCCAGGACAGCCGCGTGGAGCGCCTGCCGCCCGAAGGTCTTCAACGATGGGGGTGGGGCCGCGTTGCAGGTCCGGCGACCGTACACAGGATCGCCGACCACGGGGCATCCCAGGTAGGCTAGATGAACCCGGACCTGATGGGTCCGGCCGGTGTGGAGCTTGGCGCTCAGCAGGCTCGCGACCGGCCGCAGCGGCGGACCAAAACGCTGCTCGACCCGGTACTCCGTCACCGCCGCCCGGCCTCCCGACTGGCGAACGGTCATGCGCTTGCGATCGACCGGATGGCGGCCGATCGGGGCGTCGATCACGCCCGAGCTCGCGGTCGGACCGCCCCACACCAGGACCTGGTAGATCCGGGTGAGGTCGTGGCGGGCGAACAGCGCCGACAGGGCGCGATGGGTGCGGTCGTTCTTGGCGACCACCATCACGCCCGACGTGTCCTTGTCGAGCCGGTGCACGATGCCCGGACGGCGCACGCCGCCGATGCCGCTGAGACTCGCGCCGCAATGAGCCAGAAGGGCGTTGACCAGGGTGTTGTCGGGATTGCCGGGCGCGGGGTGAACCACCAGGCCGGCCGGCTTGTCGAGAACCAGGAGATCGGCATCCTCAAAGAGGATTTCAAGGTCGCGGGCCTGCGGCAACGGCTCGGCCGGTTGGGGCTCCGGAATGTCGACGATATAGCGCTCGCCGGTTTTGACCTTGCGGGACGGCTCTTCTATCGTCGGACCTTCCGCCAGCGCCACGCGGCGGCTTTCGATCAGGGACTTCACGCGGCTGCGCGTGAGGGAGGGCAAGGCGGCCGCCAGCGCGCGGTCCAGCCGCTCGCCTGCAGCGCTCGCGTCGAAGGTCACGAAGTGGCGGCCGCTGATCATGGAGTGTCTTTTTGGCGTCCCCTGCCCAGGCCTACGCACCGCTTTGGCTGAAAGTGCTGGTGATCGTGATGGGCCTGCTGATCGTGGCGGGCTTCGTCGTGATCGCCGCCGAAATCGCCCGCCGCATGTCTAGCGCCAACACCTCTAACGCCAACACCTCTAATGCCAACCTGGGCCGCGCGCCATCGGCCGCCTTCAGCGAGCGCATCGCGCTGCCGTCCGGGGCGCGCGTCGTGTCGATGACCGCCACGGGCGACCGGCTCGTGGTGCACGTCGAGACGGCCGGCGGCGCGGCGGCTGCCTATATCCTCGATCCGCGTAACGGGGCGCTGCTGGGAACCGTCGAATTTCCACCCGGAACGGGCAGGTAGGCATGTACGAATCAGAGTGGAGCGCGCACCTCCGGGTCCGCATTCATGAGCGGGCCAGGAGGCCCGCGCTCCAATGATCGACCACCTGTCGATCACCGCCAGCGATCTCGATCGCGCGCAGGCGTTCTATGACGCGGTCCTGGGTGCGCTTGGCTATCCGCGCGTCAATCGCCGCGCCAATGCCATCGGCTACGGCGTGCGCGAGCGAGGGCCGGATGCTCCACCCTATATCTCGGTCTACCTCTGCACGGGTCATTTGGAGCCGGACAACCGGCATTGGGCTTTCCGGGCCAAGAGCCGTGCCGAGGTGCGCGCGTTCTACGCGGCAGCCTTGACCCACGGCGGCACGGACGACGGTCCGCCCGGTCTGCGGCCGCAATACCATCCCGACTACTATGGCGCGTTCGTGCGTGACCCCGACGGCAATCGCATCGAAGCCGTCACGCATCAGCGCGAAGAGGGGCGCGAGGACCAGCAATGAACTTCCGCAGCGACAACGAGTCCGGTGCGCATCCGACGATCATCCAGGCGGTGGCCCGCGCATTCACCAGCGGACCGGCGCATGCATATGGCGCCGACGAATGGACCCACCGGGTCGAACGCCGGCTGCGCGAGCTGTTCGACAAGCCCGACCTCGTGGCCTTTCCCGTGATCACTGGCACTGCCGCCAACAGCTTGGGGCTCGCCTGCTGCACCCCGCCGTGGGGGGCGGTCTTTTGCCATCCTTCCGCTCATATCGCGGCCGAGGAGACGGGCGCGCCGGAGTTCTTCACGGCGGGCGCCCGGCTCTTCCGAGTGGACGGTGCCGGCGGCAAGATGGACGTCAAGATGCTGGCCGGCGCCCTGGCCCAGCCGGTCTACGGCGTGGTGCACTTCCCGCAACCGGCTGCGGTGAGCGTCACACAGGCAACCGAATCGGGCACGGTCTATTCGCCGGACGAGATCGCCTCGATCGCCACCGCGACCCAGCGTCACGGGCTGAAGCTCCACATGGACGGCGCCCGCTTTGCAAACGCCTTGTCGTTCGTCGGCTGCTCGCCCGCCGAGCTCTCGTGGAAAGCCGGCGTCGACGTGCTGAGCCTCGGCGCCACCAAGAACGGCGCCCTCTCCGCCGAAGCCGTCGTGTTCTTCGATCCGGCCTTGGCGCGGGATTTCCCGTTCCGGCGCAAGCGCGGCGGGCATCTGCTGTCCAAGCAGCGCCTCGTGTCGGCCCAGCTCGACGCCTACCTGGCGGACGGCCTGTGGCTCGACAACGCGCGGCATGCCAACGCCATGGCGCGCCGCCTGGTGGCGGGGCTGACACCGCTCAAAGGCACGCAGCTGCTCTATCCGGTCGAGGCCAACGAGATCTTCGTGGTGCTGCCGGCGCGCATGCACGATGCCTTGCAGGAGGCCGGCGCGCAGTACCATCCCTGGCCGTCCGACCGGCCGGGCGAACGCGCCTTCCGCCTCGTCACCGCCTTCGACACCCCGCAGGCCGACATCGACCGTTTTCTTTCCATCGCAAAGGCAGCCTCTCCGTCATGAGTCACGCGCGCACGCTCACCGCCGCCCATTGGGGCGTCTACGAAGTCGAATACGACCAGGCCGGCAACGCCCGGCGGCTGCACCCCTTCTCGCTCGATCCCGACCCCTCGCCGATCGGCCTGCACATGCTGTCGGACGAGGTGGCGCGGCTGCGCGTGCGGCGTCCGGCAGTGCGCAAGAGCTGGCTCGAGAACGGGCCCGGGTCGCATCCCGTGCGGCGCGGCCAGGAGCCGTTCGTCGAGCTGCCATGGGACGAAGCGCTCGACCTCGTCGCCGGGGAGCTCGCGCGCGTCAGGAGCGCGCATTCCAACCGGGCGATCTTCGGCGGCTCCTACGGCTGGTCGAGCGCCGGTCGTTTCCATCATGCGCAAAGCCAGGTGCATCGCTTCCTCAACGCCATCGGCGGCTACGTGCGCCACCAGGACTCCTACAGCCTGGGGGCGGCGCGCGTGCTGATGCCGCACATCGTGGCGCCGATGGAAGAGCTGATGGCCATGCACACCAGCTGGGACGTGCTCGCCGAGCACTGCAAGCTCTTCGTGAGCTTCGGCGGCGTGCCGCACAAGAACAGCCAGATCAACGCCGGCGGCGCCACCTTGCACCATGTCAAGGCGGGCCTCTTCGCCATGCGCGAGAAGGGCGTGCGGTTCGTCAACGTGACCCCGACCGCCGACGACCTCGACACCGGCGGCGCCGTCGAATGGTTGGCGATCCGGCCCAACACCGACGCCGCCCTGATCCTGGCGCTCTGCCACACGCTGTGGCGCGAGAATCTCTACGACCGCGATTTCCTCGACCGCTGCACGGTGGGCTTCGACAAGTTCGCGCCGACGCTGGCCGGCAAGGATGCCGCCTGGGCCGAGAAGATCACCGGCATCCCGGCAACCCGCATCGTGGCGCTGGCGCGCGACATGGCCGCGACCCGCACCACGGTCAGCATCGGCTGGGCGCTACAGCGCAGCCATCACGGCGAGCAGCCCTTCTGGGCACTGGTGACGCTTGCCTGCATGCTGGGGCAGATCGGCTTGCCCGGCGGCGGCATCGGCGTCGGCTACGGCCCGGTCAACCTGATGGGCAGCGCGCATCCAAAATTTCCCGGACCGACCTTGCCGCAGGGCACCAACGCCGTCCGCGACTTCATCCCGGTGGCACGCTTCTGCGACATGCTGCTCGATCCCGGCGGCTGCATTTCCTACAACGGCCAGCAGCTCACCTATCCGGACATCCGGCTGATCTATTGGGCGGGCGGCAACCCGTTCCACCATCACCAGGACCTCAACCGCCTGCGCCGGGCGTGGCAGAAGCCGGAGACCATCATCATCAACGAGCAGTTCTGGACGCCGGCGGCGCGCCTGGCCGACATCGTGCTACCGGCCACCACCAGCCTGGAACGCGACGACATCGGCTACGGCAGCCGCGAGCCGTTCCTGATCGCCATGAAGAAGGCGCGCGAGCCGATCGGCGAGGCGCGCGACGACTACTGGATCTTCGGCCAGCTCGCGCGTCGTCTGGGCGCTGCCGAGACGTTCACCGAGGGTCGCGACACGTTCGCATGGCTGCGGCACCTCTACGAGCAAGCGCGGACGAAGTCGGCGGCGGGCGGCGTTGCGATCCCGCCCTTCGATGCGTTCTGGGAAGCCGGCATCGCCAAGGCCGAAGGCACCAACCGGGAGCCGGTGATGCTCGCGTCGTTTCGCGCCGACCCCGCCGCGCGTCCGCTCAAGACGCCGTCAGGCAGGATCGAGATCTTCTCCGAAAGGATCGCCTCGTTCGGCTACGACGACTGCCCCGGCCATGCGACATGGCTGGAGCCGGCGGAATGGCTCGGCGGCAGGACCGCCGAGCGCTATCCGCTGCACATGCTCTCGGACCAGCCGACCGACAAGCTGCATAGCCAGCTCGACCACAGCCCGCATGCCCGCGCCACCAAGATCAAGGGACGCCAGCCGATCACCCTGCATCCTGCGGATGCGTCCGCCCGCGGCATTGCCGACGGCGATCTCGTACGCGTCTTCAACGACCGCGGCGCGTGCCTGGCGGCCGCACGGCTCAGCGACCGGATCCGGCGCGGCGTGGTGCGGCTGTCGACCGGAGCCTGGTTCGACCCGTCGGACGCGGGTTCCAACCAGCCGCTGGAGAAGCATGGCAATCCGAACGCGCTGACCCTCGATATCGGCGCCTCCAAGCTCAGCCAAGGCTGCATCGCCCAGACCTGCCTGGTCGAGATCGAGCGCTTCGACGGGCGGGCACCGGCGGTGACGGCCCACCAGCCGCCGATGCTGGTGCAGGGGCGCTGATGCAATTCAACACCGTCATCCCGACCGGAGCCGAGCGAAGCGAGGCGTAGTGGAGGGACCTCTCTTTGGCGATGCATCCAGAAGATAGGTCCCTCCACTACGCGCTTCGCGCTCCGGTCGGGATGACGGATTGGAGAGCCTCACCTTCTAGCCGCTCGGCACCGCGAGGTTCAGCGCCCGCAGGATCCGCTGGAAGCGCGGGTTGTCTCGGAGGCAGCGGAAATACGGGTTCTGCGCCGTGAAGCACAGGTAGGTGGTGCGTGCCCTCACGCAGTGCTCGAGGGCGTCGAGGCTGCGCTCGACCTCGCCGACGGCCATCCATTGCTGGGCCGCGCCTTCCCAGCGGTTGGTGCGCTCGAGCAGGGAGATCCATACCTCCATGGCCGCGCGCCAGCCCTGAGCACGTGCGAGCGCTTCCACCTGTTCGGCAAGGCCCTGGGCAACGCTCAGACCGCGCAGCGTCGTAAGACGTTCTGCCATCGCTTCCTCCCGGCGGCCGAGCTGGTCGAGAATCATCATGCGCCCGTAGTGCGCGCGGGGCGATCCGGGAAGCACCCGCAAGCTCTCGTCCACGGACTCGAGGGCATGCTCGCTGAGGCCTGCCATCCAGTACACGATCGCGAGATGCTGGAGCGTCTCGACGCTGCGCGGATCGAGCTGCCTTGCCCTCTGCATGGCGTCGATCGCTTCATCGTGGCGGCCCATGGCGCTCAGAAACTGGCCCAAGGAAGCAAGCGCCTCGACCGAACTGGGATTGAGCGCGACGGCATGGGCGAGATCGGCCTCGGCGCCGTCCCAGTCCCAGTCGTACTCCATCTTTACGCGGCCAAGGGCTGCCCATCCCTCGGCCAGCCGCTCGTCGAGGGCGATGGCGCGCTGCGCGGCGCGGCGCGCGATCGGCATCGCCTCATCGACCTGCAGGGGGCGCAACATGGCGGTCGACGCCATGCGCAGGTAGGTCGACGCGAGACCGGCGTGCGCCATGGCGTACTCCGGATCGAGCGCCAGCGCCTGCTCGAACAGGGTCAGGGCCTTGATAAGGGGCAGCCGCGTGAAGGGCTTGAGATGGGCGCGCGCTTCGAGCTGCAGGAAATAGGCCCTCGCTGCCTGTGGACGGTAGCTGTGCAGCCCAGCCTCGGCGGCCGACGCGTACGGAATCGAGGTCGCAACCCAGGTGGCGATCGCGTCCTGCAACGCCACGCCGTTGACTTTCGGCTGGTCGAAGCGCGCGGTCCATTGCGTGTCGCCGCTCGCGACGTCGATCAGACGTGCCGAGACCTGGAGACGTTCGGCACTGCGCCGCACGGCGCCCTCCAGCAAGTGCCCAACCCCGAGACTGCGGCAAGCCGCGATGGCGTCGCTGGCGCCTGCGATGTCCTCCACCGCGCCGACCGACCACACGGGGAGGCCGGTCGCCGCGCCGAGCGCGGTGCTCACCGCGTCGGCCATGCCAACCCCGAGATAGGTGTCGTCGTCGGCCAGGTCGCGGGTCGAGAAGGGCCGCACAGCAAGCGGCCGCGCCGCGGACGGCGGAGGATTGCCGGCACCCGGCCGCGCGACGTCGCTTTCGGAAAGCCTGCGGACCGGCACGGCCAACCGATACCCCACACGTGCAACCGTCTCGATGAACTCGGCGTCGTCGCCCAGCGCCTTGCGCAGGGTCGACATATGGACTGTGAGCGTACGGTCCTCGACCACGACATTGGGCCACAGCCGGGCGCGGAATGTCTCGTGCGGCACGAGCCGGCCGTCGGCTTCGACCAGCAGCACCAGGATCTGCCAAGCTTTGCCCGGAACGGCTACGCGCCGGCCGCTGTGCACCAACCGGCGTTCGGCAGGATCGAGGACGAATGGACCAAACGAATAGACCGACATGGTTCTTCAGATGCCGCCCCGGCAAGTCTTTACCTTCCTTGATGTCCCCGCGCGGAGCGCTTGCGCAAAGACAAAACCATCCTAACCGAGAGGTTGTGCGGCGTCTTCGGGACAAGCGCAGCATTTGGGGCTCCTGAGGGGTGAGACAGCGTCGCACCGCATAGGATGTGCGGCCGGTTGCCGGGTCCAACCCCCGCGATTGCCGGTCGAGGTGATCGTGACGCAGGCCGGCGAGAAGTTGACGTTCCAGCGCTGGGCGCGCGCGACTCGAAGCCGGGACAAGATCGCGCCCCTTGAACGGCGCGACCCCAGCTGGCGTCCGAACAAGGCGACGGTGGCCCGCGCCGCTTCCGACGCTGCAGCGCTATCGGGCCGCCTCCTCCGCCATGCGGGCAGCACAGCGATTGTGCGTTGCTACGACCGGCCGCATGTCCATGGTGACGATCTCGCCATCCTTCACCACGACCTTGCCGTTGATCACTGTGGTTCGTGCCTGTTGCGGGGCGCAAAACACCACGGCGGCCACCGGATCGAGCAAGGCGCCGGCATAGCCGATGGTGTTGAGGTCGAGCGAGAAGAAGTCCGCGCACTTGCCGACATCCAGCGCGCCGATGTCGGTCCGTCCCAGCACGCGCGCGCCACCCACTGTCGCAAGCTCGAGGGCCTCGCGGGCAGTCATCCATTCGCTGGCGCGCACCGGATGGGACGGCGACAGGAACATGTACTTGCGCGGTCCCTCGGGCGGCAGCAGGCCAAGTCGCAGCCGTGCCAGCAGCATCGCCTGACGCGCCTCGAGCAGGATGTTGGACGAGTCGTTGCTCGACGAGCCGTCGACGCCGAGGCCGACTTTGACGCCTGCCGCGATGTACTTCTTGATTGGCGCTATGCCCGAAGCCAACCGCATGTTGGAGCAGGGGCAATGAGCGACGCCGCAGCCGGTCGCGGCAAACTTGCCGATCTCGTCGTCGTCGACATGGACGGCGTGCGCAAACCACACGTCGTCGCCCACCCATCCGAGCGTCTCCATCCAGTCGACCGGCCGCAGCCGGAACCGTTCGAGCGTGTAGCGCTCCTCGTCCAGCGTCTCGCAGAGGTGGGTGTGCAGCCTGACCTTGTAGTGCCGCGCCATCGCCGCCGACTCCTTCAAGAGCGACGCCGTGACGGTAAACGGGGAGCACGGGGCCAGCGCGATCTGCGTCATCGAGCCCACCGACGCATCATGATACTTCTCGATGGCGCGCTGACTGTCCTTGAGGATGACCGCTTCATCCTCGACACAGTCATCCGGCGGCAGGCCGCCCTTCGACTCGCCAAGCGACATCGACCCGCGGCTGGCATGGAATCGCACGCCCAGCTCGCGCGCCGCTTCGACCTGGCAATCGACGTTGTTGCCGTTCTTGAAGACGTAGCTGTGGTCGAAGACTGTCGTGCACCCCGAGAGCGCGAGCTCGGCCAGGCCGACCAGGGTGCTGACGCGCGACGCCTCGGCGTCGGTGCGCGCCCACACGCGATAAAGCACCTTGAGCCAGGGAAACAGGTTGTTGTTCTGCGCACCCGGGAAGTTGCGCGTCAGCGTCTGATTGAGATGGTGGTGCGTATTGACGAAGCCCGGCAGGCATATCTGGCCGCTGAGATCGACGATCGTGTCGGCTGTGCCCGGGAGCTCGGCGGTGGGGCCAACTTGCTTGATGATGCCGTCTTCGGTGTAGAGTCCGGCGTTCCTCAATTCGCGCCGCTCACCGTCCATTGTGACCAGCACGTCGGCATTTCTTGCAAGCAGCGTCGTCATAGCCTGACTGTAACTTGCGCTCCGAGTAGCTGCCAGCGGACGGGGCTGAGACGCCGGAGCAAGTCCTCGGCAACCTTTTTGAGACGCCGGACAATAGCCCCACATCGCGTGTGACGAATATCATCAACGCAGGCCGCCTGGGGAGACGGCATGACTGCCGACGCTGACGCGCCGAGTTTCGGCGGGGTTTACGATGAACAGATACGAATGGGCCGTCATCGCGACGGGCCGGCGCGAGCTTTGCCAAATCTTGATCGTTTCTTGACCGCACCATGCAGGCGCGGCCCGCGAAGCTCGGTCATTGTGAGCGGCGGGTCGTTCATCGTTTCCAGGACTAAGCGATGGCGGTAGGGGTTGGTCGTGAAGCCCACGAGGGGGAGGATTGCCGGCGCGGCGTCGCGAGCAGCGACGCCGCGCTTGGCATGCCGGTATGGCTGAGTGTCCTTTTCGGCGTCGCGCTGCTCCTCGCCATCGGCGGCACGGCGACCGCGCAACCCCTCGACAAGGCCGCGCTCGACGCGATCAGCGGCAACCCCGCCGCCGTGACCTACACGACCGGCACCGGCCTGCTCGGCCACCTGCTCGGCCTGAAAGACGAATGGGGCGTCAGGCTGGGCGGCGTGTGGCTTGCCGACACGAACTTCCTCGCCGCCGGCGGTCTGCAGCCCGGCGAATGGACCGCCAACAGCGCGCTCATCATCGCCCTTAATCTGGACGCGGAGAAGCTGGTCGATTGGCGCGGTGCGGCGTTCGGCTTTCAGTTCCTGCAGGTCAATGGTGCCAACACCAACGGCGAGGCGGGCAGCGTTCCGGGCTACAACGGCATCATCGGCGCAAACCCGCACCAGCGCACGGAGCTGTACGAGGCCTGGTACGAACAAAAGATGTTCCAGGACGTGGTGAAGATCCGTCTCGGCCGAAGCACGCCGGCCGCCGACTTCAACAACGTGCTGCATTCGATCACGTACAAGGACTTCAACCAGAACATTCCCGCCCTCAGCGGCCTGCTCTACTCCACCATCTTCGTCAACGGCTCGATGCTCGGCGCCTTGCCCGGCTACTACAATCCCGGCGACGGAATCACCGTGAACTTCACGCCGACTGACCACTTCTACGTCAACGTCGGCGCCTACGACGGCAACCTCGCGCGGGGCGTCCAGACGGGCATCAATCCGCCGCAGTTCAACGGCTACTACTTCACGATTGGCGAACTCGGCTACAACTGGCTGCTCGGTGAAGGCCAGCATCCAGGCAAGATGGGCATTGGCCTGTGGCGCGAGACCGGCGTGCTCGGTACCCCCAGTGGCATCACCCAGAACGGCACGGGCGGTGTTTACACGTTCGGCTCGCAGCGGATCGCCTACGGCCTGAACGACCGCGTGCCCACCTCATCGATCAGCGTCTTCTACCAATTCGGTGTGAACAGCTCCCAGACGCTGCCCATCAACCAGTACTACGGCGGCGGCATCACCGCCTTCGGATTGGTCGGTGACCGCGCGAGGGATTCGATGGGCCTGGGCATGGGCCTGTCGGTGCTCAATCCAAACCTGTTCGCGCGACAGAGCGAGCTGATGTTCCAGGCGTATTACCAAGCGTACCTCTTTCCCACGACGTTCCTGCAGCCGACCATCAGCTACATTCCGACTCCAGGCGGATCACCCACCACGCCGGGGGCCCTCGCCATGACGATACGACTCACCGTGCTGTTCTAAAGGAGTGACCAGTGACAAAGGGAGAATCGATGAAAAGGCTTCTAACTGGGCTGGCGATTGGGTTCGCGGCAGCCGGACTTTCCGCCGGATCAGCGTCGGCACAGGGGACCGGCGGCCTTCCCGATTATCTGGCCAATATCGTTGCGCCGCTCACGCCGCCTTCCGCCGCCGATCTAGCGACGCGTGACGTGCTGCAGCTCGATGTCGCGATGTTCGCGCTGTACGACAATGCAGGGAAGATCTTCCGCCAAAACATCATGGCCAAGCACCCGATCCTCCTGGCGCTGTTCTCGGGAGCCGGCGGTCGCATGATCCTCTACCGCCCGGGCAAGCCGCCCGAGGAGGCGCCGTCGGTGCCCATCGTCTACCAGGTGATGAAGTCGACCGGACACAGCACGATGGCGATTTCCGAGGTGGTGATGCCCTACATCGGCAATGCCGCCGACAAGAGCTGGGTGGCGCCGCTGCTCGCCTATCGGACGCAGATGAAGTCCGCGCTCGACGGCGTCGACACGCTGCCGATCCAGGCCGACTGGAAGCCCGCGGTGAAGGAGATCCTCGCCAACAACGTCGCCTTCATGGACGATTGCCTGGCCAAGGGCGCGATCACCCTGGAGGCGACTCAGGCCTTCGCCAAGAAGCAAGAGGCCAACATCAAGCTGATCATCAACTGGGCGGCGTCCACTCAGGTCAAGCATTGGATGGGCGTGGTCGAGAATTGGAAGTCCGAGCTGGGCGCCGACTGGGACAAGGTCTACGCCGCCTCCAACACCATCTACGTCGCGCGACAGAACAACGTGCTGTTCAGCGTGCTCGCCCAGTTCTTTCCGCCCGAGGCGATCAATGACCGGCTGATGCTGATCGAGACCGTCTCATTCTTCACCACGCCGGACGACATGCTGACCTCGATGACCCGCATCATCTCCGACCGCTCGGTCGGCTCGCTGTTCTTCGGCAACTACCATCTGATGGACTACGAGCTTATGGGAGGCGACGGGCGCAAGACCATCATCTCGGAGATGCAGGGGCGCGGCAAGCAGCCCAACCTGCCGCCGGCGGTGCCGTTCGGCTCCCATCAGTGGCCGACGCTGATCACGCCTGGCGCCGGCGCCACCTCGCTCGACGATCTGAAGTGAGAGCCGACCGATGAACCTGAACACCATCGCGCAAGTCAAGCGACCGAAGTCGTTCGAGGACGTCGAATGGCGCGACGGCCATGCTTGGCTTGCAGGCGGCACGTGGCTCTTCTCGGAGCCACAGGTCGCCACCGACACGCTGGTCGACCTCGAACGCCTCGGCTGGCCGTCGCTGACGGCCACGCCCACCGGCCTGGAGATCGCCGCCACGTGCAAGATCCGCGAGCTGGCCGCCTTCCGGGGACCAGCGGCCTGGCGCGCCGTGCCGCTGTTCCAGAAGTGCATCGACTCGTTCCTGATGTCGTTCAAGATCTGGAACGCCGCGACCGTCGGCGGCAACATCTGCATGTCCCTGCCGGCGGGAGCGATGATCTCGCTCACCGCCGCGCTGGAGGGCATCTGCACCTTGTGGCCGGTCGGCGGCCCGCCGCGCGAGGTGACGGTCGTCGATTTCGTCACCGGCATGCACACCAACGTGCTGCAAAAGGGCGAGCTGCTGCGCAAGATCTACCTGCCGTCCGCGGCACTCACCAAGCGTTTCGCCATGCGGCAGGTCTCGCTCACCCACTTCGGCCGTTCGGCGGCGTTGATCATCGGCACGCTGGGCGACAACGGCTACGACTTCACGCTGACCGTCACGGCGGCAACGCCGCGGCCCGTGCAGCTCAAGTTCACAAAGCTCCCGTCGGCCGCCGAGTTGCGGCAGGCGATCGAGGAGCGGCTGCCGCCCGACGCCTGGTTCGCCGATGTCCACGGATCGGCGCCTTACAAGCGGCACATCACCTTCTACCTGGCCGAACAGATTCGCGCGGAGCTGTCATGAGCAACTACGAAGTCAATGGGCGGCTGTACTCGGCCGAGCCGATGCCGGGCCAGTGCCTGCGCACTTTCCTGCGCGACCTGGAAGTATTCGGCGTCAAGAAGGGCTGCGACGCGGGCGACTGCGGCGCCTGCACGGTGTGGCTCGACGGCGAGCCGTTCCATTCCTGCCTGGTGCCGGCGTTCCGCGGCGAAGGTCGCAAGATCACCACCATCGAGGGCCTGGCCAAGGACGGGCAGCTCCATCCGATCCAAAAAGCGTTCCACGATGCGCAGGCCTTCCAGTGCGGCTTCTGCGCCGCGGGCATGATGATGACCACGGCGTCGGCAGCTTTCGACGAGGCACGCAAGGCCGATCTGCCACACGCGCTCAAGGGCAACATCTGCCGCTGCACCGGCTATCGCTCGATCGTCGACGCGCTGCACGGCAAATCCAACATCGACGAAGACGTTGCCGGCAAGGCCCTTGGAGCAAGCATCCCGAACCCGCACACCGACGCCATCCTGACCGGCCACGCCCGCTACACCATGGACATCGCGATGGACGGCATGCTGCACCTCAAGGTGCTGCGCTCGCCGCACGCCCATGCGCGCCTCAAGAGCATCGACAAGAGCAAAGCGCTCGCCGTTCCCGGCGTCGTCGCCATCTACACCTGGGAAGACGTGCCGCGCCGGCTGTACAGCACGGCGCTTCACGAGGACCATCTCGTCGACCCCGACGACACCTACGTGCTCGACAACGTTGCGCGTTTCGTCGGTCAGCGGCTGGCCATGGTGATCGCCGAGAGCGAGGGAGCCGCCGAAGCGGGCGTACGTGAGCTAGTCGTCGACTATGAAATCCTGCCCGCGGTGTTCGATCCGGTGGCGGCCATGGAGCCTGGCGCGCCGCTGTTGCACCAAAAAGACGTCGTCACCCAGAACGGCAACATCTTCTGCACTCTTCAAGGAGAATTCGGCGACGTCGCCAAGGGCTTCAAAGAAGCCGACGCGGTCCATGAGATGACCTACTCGACCTCGCGCGTGCAGCATGTGCACCTTGAGACGCATGGCTCCATCGCCTGGAAAGGCGAGGACGGTCGCTGGCATGTGCGCACCAGCTCGCAGGGACCGTTCGCAACTCTGAAGAAGCTCGCCTACCTGACGGGCCTGCCGGCGCGCGACATCCATGTCTTTACCGAGCGGATGGGCGGCGGTTTCGGCGGCAAGCAGGAGATGGTGTCGGAGGATCTGGTGCTGTTCGCCAGCATGAAGCTCGACGGCCGGCCCGTGAAATGGGAATGGACCCGGGAGGAGGAGTTCATCGGCGCCACCACCCGGCACCAGATGACGACCAAGGTCAAGATCGGCGCCAAGCGCGACGGCACCTTGACCGCGCTCGACGTGCACTGCGTGTCGAACACCGGCGCCTACGGCAACCACGCCAGCGAGACGCTGGCCGCCGCCATGGGAAGCCCCATCGCGGCCTACCGCTGTGACAACAAGAGGGGTGTCGGCCAGGTCGTCTACACCAACATGATCCCGGCCGGCGGCTTCCGCGGCTATGGCGCCTCGCAGACGACGTTCGCCATCGAATGCGCCATCGACGATCTCGCTCGCCTGCTGGGCATCGATCCGTTCGAGATCCGACGCAAGAACGTCGTGCAGCCAGGAGACAACATAGAATCGATCTGGCACGAGCCGGGCGATGCAAGCTTCGGCAGTTACGGCATCGGTCAGTGCCTCGACATCGTCGAGCGCGAGCTCAAGAAGGGCAACGGCGTACCGAAGCCCGACGGTGAGGATTGGCTCGAGGGAACCGGCACGGCGCTTGCGATGCTCGAATGCGGGCCGCCCACCGAACATCGCTCGACCGGCGAAATGAGGCTCCTCGCCGACGGCACATACCATTTGGCCTGCGGCACTGCGGAGTTCGGCAACGGCACGTCGACGGCGCTCAAGCAGTTCGCAGCCTCCGTTCTCGGCGTGCGCGTCCAGGACGTGGCGCTCACCAATGCCGACACCGATCGCACGCCCTACGATACCGGGACGTTCGCCAGCACCGGCACGGTAGTGGCCGGCAAGGCCGTGAGCATCACCGCTGAGGCCATGCGCGACGACATCCTTGACTTCGCGGCGCGTCAGACCGGCGTTGATCGCGACAAATGCCGGCTGGACAGTGATGCGGTGCTTTGCGGCAATCGTCGCATCCTGCTGACGGAACTGCATGCCGCAGGCGCCAAGGTGAATCACCGCTTCACGGTCAGTCGACGAGCCTACCTGTCTCCGCGATCGATCGCCTGCAACGTGCAGGGCGTGCGGCTCGCGGTGCATCGAGTGACCGGAGAAGTCCGTATCCTGCACAGCGTTCATGCGGCCGACATCGGCCGGCCGATCAATCCGATGCAGTGCCGTGGCCAGCTCGACGGCGCGGTTGCCATGGGTTACGGCTGGGCGCTGATCGAGAACATGGTCCATGACCATGGTCACATGGTGAATCCGCAACTGCGCAACTGCCGCGTGCCGGCCTTTGCCGACACGCCGCACACCGACATCTTCTTCGCCGACACGATCGACACGATCGGTCCCATGGGCGCCAAGTCCCAAGGCGAGTGCGGTGTCAATCCGGTGGCGCCGGCCGTCGCGAATGCGCTGGCCAACGCCACCGGCGTGCGGTTCGCACACCTGCCGTTCACGCCCGACCGGCTGTTCGCAGCCCTCGCCGCAAGGCCATGAGCGTCAGCATCATCACCCAGACGGGCGTGCGACCGGAGAGTGCCGAGGCTTTCTCCCGCTGGCAGGGCGAAACCAGCACGGTGATCGCCGCGTTCCCGGGCTTCATCGAGCAGCGCTTGATGCCGCCCAAGCCGCCGCTGCAGCTCGACTGGGTGATCTTGCAGCGCTTCGCGACGCTCGAGGATGCGCAGCGCTGGCTGGGTTCGAGCGAGCGTGCCAAGCGCCTGGACGGCGTGGCCGACCTGGTGGTCGGCCGCGATGACGTGCACGTCGTTCGCGACGAGGCCGAAGGCAAGAAGCCCTCGCCTGTGTCGGCCGTGATCAGCCAGCGCATAAAGCCAGGCAAGGAGAAGGAGTTTCTCGCTTGGGAGCGCAAGATTGCCGCGGCGCAGTCCAAGGCGCCCGGCTTGCAGGGTTACCGCTTCGAGCCGCCGGTGCCCGGCGTCCAGGAAGATTTCGTCGCCATCCTGCGCTTCGACAGCGAAGCCAACATGCAGGCCTGGATGGATTCGCCGATCCGCCACAAGCTTCTGGTAGAAGCCGAGCCGCTCATAGAGGAGTTCCACGCCCGCATGGCGCGGACCGGCTTCGAGCAATGGTTCCGCGACGAGTCCGGTGCCCCTTCGGGTGCCGCCGTCTGGAAGATGGACATGATCGTCCTGCTGCTGCTCTACCCGATCGTGTTCCTGTGGGGAGTGGTCGTGGGCACGCCGCTGCTCGCCAACAAGCTCCACATGTCCTTCGCCGTTGCCCTGTTCGTCGGCAACATCTTCAGCGTTGCCGTGACCGGAGTCACGGTGCCCTGGGTCGCGAACCAGATGGGTTGGTGGCTGAATCCCAAGGCAAATGTGGTACGGGCCAACCTGCTGGGGGCCGGCCTCATATGTGCCATCTACGCGGCCTGCGTAGTGGTCTTCTGGAAATTCTTCTGATGGCGCGGCGCACTATCGCGCAGCGCCCTGCCCCACTGAATGTCGTAGACGCCGTTGAAGGCCACGAACATCACGCACGCCTGTGGCCCCTGGCACGTGAACTGGTGGCCCATCCGGCCCGGCATCGTGGCGAAACCGCCGGGCTCGAGCAGCGTTGGCGGATGGCCCGTCATTTCCGCGATCACCTCGCCGGCCACAACCATGAGCTGCTCCTGCGCCGTGTGCCAATGCCACGGCACGACGCAGCCGGCCGGTGCCTTCAGGATCGAGGTCGAGGGTCCGGTTTGCGGGTTGCCGGTCTCGAGGGCTGACTGGAGGCAAGGCACATCGGCGTCCTGCGCCAGCGGCAGCGATGGCAAGGGATGGACCACGCCCTTCCCTGGCTCCTGCGCTGCGACGCCACCAGCCGCAAGGCTAAAGCAGGCCATCACGACAAGGAGGCGTCGCGAAGCCGCCGGGAGCGTCAATTCAAGCGAATCCGCATGCACTCGCCGGCGAGAATGGCGTTCGACCGCGCTGTGTCGCGGCTGATCTGACCATTGAACGCGAGGCTGCGGGTTTGCTCCGTAACGACGTCGCGCAACGTCTGCAGCGTGGGGTTCGCGGCGACGACGGCGGCATAGATTGCCTTGCCGTCGGGTGACAGATTGCCCGCGCAAGCATCGCCCTTGGCGGGGTCGGCATGGGCTCCGCCCGTCGCACCGGCGATTGCCAGCACCAACGCCGTCATTGCTACTCTGTTCGCCATCGCCGCAAGCGCTCCTGATTGTTACACCGTGTCGTCTTCTGAAGGCTCATGCAACAGGTTACAATTGCCGCAGGAGGAACCGATGGGCAAGCTGCTGACCGACGAGGATGTCGCGCAGTACCGACGCGCAGGCTACCATTTTCCCGTCCGCGCGCTTTCGGCCGACGAGGCGCATGCCTATCGCGACCGGCTGGAAGCGCAGGAACGCAAGCTGGGCGGGCCGCTTTCCGGCAACATGCGTCACAAGGTGCATCTGCTGTTCACCTGGGCCAACGAGCTCGCCCGCCATCCGCGCATACTCGATGCCGTGGAGGACATCATCGGGCCCGACATCCTGTGCTGGAGCACGACGTTCTTCACCAAGGAAGCGCACTCGCCGGCCTTCGTGTCGTGGCACCAGGACGCGACCTACTGGGGCCTCAGCACCAACGACGTGATCACGGCCTGGGTGGCCTTTGCCGACGCGCCGGTGGAGAGCGGTGCCATGAAGTTCTGGCCGGGCAGCCATCTCAAGAAGCAGCTCGAGCATCGCGACACGTTTGCCGCCGACAATCTCCTGACCCGCGGCCAGGAGATCGCGGTCGACGTCCCTGAGGCCGAGGGAATAGACGTGCCGTTGAAGGCTGGCGAGATGTCGCTGCATCACGTGCTGCTGGCGCACGGCTCGGGCCCCAACACGACCGGTGATCGGCGCATCGGCTACGCCGTCCGCTACATTCCGCCCCATGTCCGGCAGCTCAAGACGCAGGACTCGGCCATGCTGGTGCGCGGCCGCGATCGCTACGGACACTTCGAGCTCGAACCCGGGCCACGGGCGGATCTGGACGACGCGGCGATCTTGGCGCACCGCACCGCGGTGGAGCGCTCGGCGAAGGCGCTCTATTCCGGCACGGATCGGACCGAGTTCCGTGCCTAGCCGGCGCTGGACGCTCGCGGCGTTCTGCGTCCTGCCGTTGGCGGCGCAGGCGCAAGCGGCGACCCCGGAGGCCTTCCTGCACGCGATCTACGACCCCTATCTGTCGACCGACTTCAAGGGCCAGCCCTACTGGCAGGCGAGCCGCTTCTTCACGCCTGAGCTTGCCAAGGTGGTGGAAGACGACATGCGCGAAGCCAAGCAGCGCGCCGAGGTGCCCAAGCTCGATGGCGATCCCTTTCTCGATGCGCAGGACTGGGAGATCAAGAATCTCGCGATCGTGGTCGAGACCAACGGCCCCAAGGCGACCGGCCGGGTGAGCTTCGACAATTTCGGCAAGCGCACCGAGGTCACCCTCTACCTCGTCCAGTCGCCGGCCGGCTGGCGCGTCGCCGACATCAAGGCGCCGAGCGGAACGCTCAGCGCGCTCTACAAGTGAAGGAAGATACAGCGCGCTACGCGCTGACGTAACGATCGTCAGTCGCGCCAGCTCGCGTCGCTCTTGTCGAGCTTGCGGATCAGGGCGGCGAACTCGAGGTCGCCGATGCCGACCGCCGATTCCATTTCCGAGAAGCGGTCCATGTCGGCGCCCGACTTGCCGGCGAGGTTGTCGCCCATCACGTTCAGCGTCCCGGCCGCCGCGGCGTCGATCTGGATCTGGCAGGCGCGCTCGAGCCGATAGAGCCGCAGGAAAGCCTCGGGCACGCTGCGCCCGGTCGTGAGCAGGCCGTGGTTGCGCAGCATCATGGCCTGGTTGTCGCTGAGGTTCTCGAGCAGCCGGCCGCGCTCGTCGAGGTCGAGGCTCGGCCCCTCGTAGTCGTGGTAGGCGAGCTTGCCGTGGAAGGCAGTCGACGCCATCGAGATCGGCAGCAGGCCGTCCTTCAGGGCGCACACCGCCATGCCGGCTCGCGTGTGCGTGTGCATCACCACCTTGTGGCGCTCGGCGTGCGCCATGTGGACGGCAGAATGGATCACGAAGCCCGCGTAGTTCACCGGATGGGGGCTGGGCTCGATCTTGTTGCCGTCAAGGTCGATCTTCACGAGGTTCGAGGCGCAGACCTCGTCGTAGTTCAGGCCGAAGGGATTGATCAGGAAATGCGGCTCGTTGCCCGGCACGCGCGCCGTCAGATGCCCATAGATCAGCTCGGTCCAGCCGAAATGGTCGACCAGCCGGTAGGCGGCCGCGAGCTGGCGTCGCAGCACCGCCTCGCCCTCCTCCGGCGGCAGGGCGTAGACGTCGATTCCGGTCAGCGGCATCTCGGGCGCGAGAGGCATGTTCATGTGCGATTCCTCGGGTAAGACGCGCGAGCTTAAGGTCAGCGGCCGTGGTGGAGCAATGGAGGAGCAAACGCGATGGCGGACCAGCCGAGAC
The DNA here is from genome assembly GCA_019235415.1 of Alphaproteobacteria bacterium. GTDB lineage: Bacteria > Pseudomonadota > Alphaproteobacteria > Reyranellales > Reyranellaceae > Reyranella. Next base: position 262 of record JAFAKN010000578.1, on the reverse strand, counting down.
TGGACACGACGCGCCTGCAGCGCATGGCGCAGGCCTACTGGGAAAGTGCCGCCCTGATGGCGGCCGTGGAGCTCGACGTGTTCACGGCCATCGGGCGCGGGCACGACACGATCGCGACCGTCGCCAAGGCGGTGGACATCACCGAGCGCAATGCCGAGCGCCTGCTCACGGCGCTCACCGCCATGACCCTGCTCGAACGCGACGGCGAGCGCTTCGCCAACGCCGCCGACGTGCAGCGCTTCCTGGTGAAGGACAGCGAGCG